>DAITMF010000012.1:0-72447 GCA_036835325.1 Flavobacteriales bacterium | reverse complement strand
AGGTGCCCGTATTCCCAATCAATCCAATGATTTCACCACGCTTTACCTTTTGACCTTTGCTGACCAAAATTTGGCTCATGTGGGCGTAGAGGGTTTCGTAGCCAAAACCGTGGCGTATGATAACGTGCTTGCCGTATCCGTTGTTCGATGATTCAACTTCTACAACAACACCGTCACCGGTTGCGAAAATCTCCGTGCCTATGGGCGCTGTAAAATCCATCCCGGTGTGAAGTTTGGGCACTTTGTAAATGGGGTGGATGCGGTAGCCGTAGCCACTGGCCACGCGGGTGAGGTCGTCGTTGCGCACTGGCTGGATTGCAGGGATAGATGAAAGCATTTCCTCTTTGTTCCTCGCCATTTCGAACAGCTCTTCAAACGACTTGCTTTGAGCAACCAGTTTTCGCTGAAGGTGCGAAATGCGTTCACGCGTTTCGATAACAGCTTCGCTGGTGGCAAACCCTCGGAGGTCTTTCATGCGGTCGCTTCCCCCAATGCCTTGACGACGTAAATGTTGTGGGAACGGCTCTGCACCAAAAATGGTGCGGTAAATCTCGTCGTCACGCGTAGCAATCTCATCAACTACCCGCTCCATGCGGTTCAATTCTCCACTTACCAAACTCAACTGCTCGCTGAGGTAGTCAATTTCACGCTGTTGCCTACGTTCTTTCGGACTCTCAACATAGGTGCTGAATGCGTAAATGGCCAAACCAGAAATCAAGGCAATGAGCAGCGTCCAACGAACTCCCGCAAACAGGTAGTCTTTCCAAGTCAATGGAACCTGTTCGATCTTGAGTTGCTCGTGATTATACCGGTAACGATACCTTGCCATTGAGGTGATTCTCTTCGTTTACAAGCCAACGAAGCTACTCAAAAACCGCTACCTTTGCAAGCCAAAGCGCCCGAGGGGTGCAGCTTTAACACGTATTGGCAAACCCGCTAACTCACTATGGAAGCCGCTCAAATCCGCAAAACCTTCTTCGATTTCTTCGCGTCAAAGTCGCATGAAATTGTGCCGTCTGCACCCATGGTCATTAAAGACGACCCTACGCTGATGTTTACCAACGCGGGGATGAACCAGTTCAAAGACATCTTCTTGGGCAACAGTCCGGTGAAGTTTTCGCGCATTGCCAACTCACAAAAGTGCTTGCGTGTTTCGGGCAAGCACAACGACCTCGAAGAGGTGGGAGTTGACACCTACCACCACACCATGTTCGAGATGCTCGGCAACTGGTCGTTTGGTGATTACTTTAAGAAAGAAGCCATCGAATGGGCTTGGGAACTCCTCACCGAGCACTACAAACTCGACAAAGACCGCCTGTACGTGACCGTCTTCGGGGGCGATGACGCCGATGGCCTTTCGCCTGACAATGATGCCCGCTCAATTTGGAGAAACCTCATTGATGAAGACCGCATCATCGATTGCGATAAAAAAGACAACTTCTGGGAAATGGGCGATACCGGCCCGTGTGGCCCCTGCTCTGAAATCCACGTCGACCTGCGCGATGAGGCCGAACGCGCGGCAAGTCCAGGCCGTGACCGGGTCAACAAAGACGACCCGCGCGTAATCGAGATATGGAACCTCGTATTCATGGAGTTTAACCGCATGGCCGACGGCTCTCTGCGTAAACTCCCCGCTCAACACATTGACACCGGTATGGGCTTCGAACGCTTGGCCGTGGCGCTGCAAAACAAAAAATCGAACTACGATACCGATATCTTCCGTCCGACCATTGCTGAAATTGAACGCATTTCAGGCATCGCCTACACCGGTGGAGATGGCAAATCAGATGTGGCCATGCGTGTAATCGCCGACCACCTTCGCGCTGTGTCGTTTAGCATAGCTGACGGACAGCTCCCGTCGAACTCAGGTGCGGGCTATGTGATTCGCCGAATCCTGCGCCGAGCCATTCGCTACGCCTTTAGTTTCCTCAATCTGAAGGAGCCCTTCATTTGCGAACTCAGCCGTTTGCTCGTGGCGCAAATGGGGCCGTTTTTTCCTGAACTCCAACGCCAAAGCGACCTCATTCAGCGCGTCATCCGCGAAGAAGAAGAGGCCTTCCTCCGAACCCTTGATCGCGGCATCCTACTCCTGGAGGAAAAAATGAACGCAGGAGGCAATGCCCTTGATGGCAAAGTGGTGTTCGACCTGTACGATACCTTTGGCTTCCCGGCTGACCTTACCGCACTCATCGCTTCTGAACGGGGCATGCGCATTGACGATGCAGGGTTTCAAGCTGAATTGCAACAGCAAAAAGACCGTTCACGCGCGGCCGGCAAAATCGAAGCCGGCGACTGGATTGAACTCCACGAAGATGCCGTATCTGAATTCGTGGGCTATGACCAAACCTCTGCCGAGGTGCACATTACTCGCTACCGCAAGGTGGTTCAGAAGGGCCAAGAACGCTACCAACTGGTGTTTAACATCACGCCTTTTTATGCCGAAGGTGGAGGCCAGGTAGGCGACACCGGAACCTTGGCGAATGGCAACGAAAGCATCAGCATCGTTGATACCAAACGCGAGAACAATCTGATTGTGCACTACGCTGAAGCGCTCCCCACACAGCCCGATGCCCGATTCACGGCCCAAGTCGATGCGCAGCGACGCCTGAGCATTGCACGCAATCACTCAGCTACCCACTTGCTGCACGAAGCCTTGCGCGAGGTGCTCGGAACCCACGTTGAGCAAAAAGGCTCATTGGTAGGACCTGATTACTTGCGTTTCGACTTTTCGCACTTTGGCAAAATGTCAGACAACGAAGTGGCTGAAGTTGAGCGCCGCGTAAACGAGCGTGTGCTTGCCAATTTGGCACTCGAGGAGCACCGCGCCATGCCAATGGAAGAAGCCCGTGAAACCGGCGCCATGATGCTCTTTGGTGAAAAGTACGGTGATGTTGTGCGCGTAATCCGATTCGGCTCCTCGGTTGAGCTTTGCGGGGGTACGCACGTAAGCGCTACCGGTGCCATTGGAAGTTTCGTGCTGGCCTCTGAAGGAGCCGTTGCTTCGGGTGTTCGCCGAATTGAGGCCCTTACAGGTGATGCTGCACGAAACTACTTCGCGTCGCACATCGAGACCTTGAACGAGGTACGTGCATTGCTCAAGAATCCGGGTGAGCTGGCCAAAGCTGTCGCTGACCTCGTCGAAAAGAATGCCCAACTGTCGCGTGAACTTGAATCGTTCAGGAAACAACAGGCCAATTCGGTTCGCGCCGAGCTTGCAGCGCAATTCAGTGAGGTGAACGGGGTGCAGTTTTTGGCTGCCAAGGTTGACCTCGGCCCGGCTGAAATCAAAGACATTGCCTTCAGTTTCCGCTCTGAGAAGTCAAATATGTTCGCCGTGTTCGGTTCAGAGGCTGAGGGCAAGCCCACCATTACCTGTGTAATCAGCGATGATTTGGTGGTGTCACGTCAGTTGAACGCCGGTGCCGTAGTGCGTGAGTTGGCTAAGGCCATTCAAGGCGGGGGAGGTGGCCAAGCCTTTTTTGCCACGGCTGGCGGCAAAGACCCAAAAGGCTTGGATGAGGCCATTAAAAAAGCGGCCAGCTTCATCAGCTGACCGCTCTTTATAGTTTAGTTAGTTTCAGGCGCGCTTTTAAGCCGTGGCGTAACGAGAAGCGCGCTGTTTGAGTTCTTCAGGGCTAACTCCATAAACAGGACCCTGATACTCTTCGTTGTACGCCAGACCGAGGTTGAGCAAGTAAAAGAGGTTGAACACGATTACGAAAACGTAATCAATGACATCGCGTTTTCCGAAGCTTTGAGCTACTTCAATGAGCAGTTTGAAAGCAAAGTACACGTTGAACACGGGTACCAAGAAGAACACGATGTGCCACCCCGGACGACCGACGATGTGGAGCGTTGCAATTACGTCCCAAACAGGCACAATAGCTGCAAGACCGGGCTGATTACTTTTGACGAACAATCGCCACTTTGCTACGGCTCCAATAAGGAGCAGCAGCGCAACGAGGAACATAATCCCTGTGTTCTCGTTGTTCATGATTTGAGTTATGATATCCATTGCGCTAGAATTTTATCGTTTTTAGAGCCTTTCAGCACTTACAAGACGGCAATAAGCGTGCCGGGTTGCCTCGTTAAGGCAACTTTTTTGTGATACTTTTTTTGAGGGATGGAAGGGGATGGATGGGTACACAAGCTCTGTGTGATCTTCGTACTATGCCCACTCCTTAAAACAAGGTCAATTCACCTGCGCATACTTCTCAACGTCAGTAGCTTCGATGCGTTCTCCACTAAGAATAATCAAGCGCTCAATCACGTTGCGCAACTCACGGATGTTGCCTGTCCAATTGCCTTTTTGCAAGGCTTTGATGGCGTCAGGTGTAATCGCTTTGGCAGGTTTGCCGTACTCTCCGGAAATGATGTCAATGAAGTGCGTTGCCAGCAAGGGAATGTCATCCAATCGCTCCCGTAAAGGCGGTACGTGAATCGGAATCACGTTCAACCGGTGGTACAGGTCTTCACGGAATTGCCCGGCTTCAATTTCTTCACGTAGATTTTTGTTCGTAGCAGCTACAATGCGCACATTCACTTTGATGTCGCTGTCGCCGCCTACACGTGTTATCTTGTTCTCTTGAAGTGCACGAAGCACCTTGGCCTGCGCAGAAGCGCTCATGTCGCCAATCTCATCGAGAAAAAGGGTTCCACCGTCGGCCAATTCAAACTTACCCTTGCGCTGCTTGATGGCACTTGTAAAGGCACCTTTTTCGTGCCCGAACAATTCGCTTTCGATCAGTTCTGATGGAATGGCTGCGCAGTTTACTTCGACAAACGCCTTGGAGGCGCGCTCACTCTTTTCGTGCAATTGGCGGGCCACCAGCTCTTTTCCCGATCCGTTGCCACCGGTAATCAATACCCGAGCGTCGGTTGGAGCAACCGTATCGATCAGCGATTTGATTTCTTTGATTGGCGTTGATTCACCAATGATGTCGGCACCCAGTGACTTATTGATTTTGCGCTTCAAGGTGCGGGTCTCTTGCACCAAATGGGCCGTGTCAGCAGCGTTCCGAACGGTGACCAAGATGCGGTTGAGGTCAAGCGGCTTTTCAATGAAGTCCCAAGCTCCTTTTTTCAATGCATCAACGGCCGTCTCAACGGTGCCATGTCCGGATATCATTACGACCGGACTTTCAACCCCCGACGCTTTCATTTTCTCAAGGGCTTCGATGCCATCCATACCAGGCATTTTGATGTCGCAAAAGATAAGGTCGTATTGATTTGCAGTTGCTTTGTCAACGCCGGCCTTGCCGCTGTCAGCTTCGTCAACCTCGAAGTCTTCGTACTCGAGAATCTCTTTCAGTGACCCGCGAATGCTGGCCTCGTCGTCAATGATCAAAATCTTGGGCATGGTTCAGGAGTGTTTATTGGGCAAAGAAACAAATTTCGTGCCTGGTTAGTTGCCGTCGTCGTGTGTGAATCGTGTTTTGAAATTGGTTGCGCGCAAGCGTCCTTCTATAATGCACTTCAATGCACCTTCTTTTAAGGCATACGATGATTGAATGAGCGTCGTCATGCCATATGCTTGAATCACATAGTCAATTAAGGCGCTGGCCAATGGCATGGTGTCAGCCCTCATCGGAAGCATTCCGGGCAAAGCAAGGCGTTGCTCAAAGGTGCTGCTGGCGAGAATGCTGTGCATGCGGCTAAAGTCATCCAAGGCGATGCGGTTCCTCAGCGGGTCAAAACTTTGCCTCCGCGCAGCAGCAATCATCGCTGTTAAGGTGTCAAACGAGCCTGAAGCACCGATGAGGGTGTGGCTTGGGTGGCGTTCCAACGCCTCTTTCAAAGGCAAAAGTACCTTGGCGAATGACTGTGTCAATCGAGCAGTTTCGTCGTCGGTGAGAATGTCTGACGGATTCAAAAACTCTTGTATACGTGACACACCAAGCGGAAAGCTCTGCTTCCATAGAATGCCTTCAGCTTTGCCAATGATGAACTCGGTGCTCCCCCCGCCAATGTCCATCACAGTGTACGTGCCTCCATCCACAGGAAAAGTTTGCCGAACCCCTTCAAAAATCAACTCGGCTTCGCGCATGCCATCGATCACAATCACTTCGATGCCGGTCACTTCATGTGCTTTCCGAAGAAATTGCGAGGCATTCGATGCTTCACGCACAGCTGCCGTGGCGAAAATCGCAGCGCGTTCTACGCCAAAATTGATCATGGTTTCTCGGTGCGACAGCAGCACGTCGATTCCGCGGGCAAGCCTTTCCGGCTTGATGATGCCTTGATGAAAGCCACCTTTTCCAAGTCTTACGGCTGCTTTGCCCGTGAACACATGGCTCCATTGGCCGTTCTCGACTTCAGCAACCAACAGGTTGAAGGTGTTTGTTCCGCAATCAACGATTCCAATGCGCATCTTAACCTTTGTACTTAAGCCACTTCCACAATTCTTTGTAGGTTGGTCGCTTTCCGTACATCAAGATGCCCGTGCGGTAAATCTTGCCTGCGAACCATATCAGTCCGAAGCAGGTCGCACCAAGTATGCTGATGGAGGCCAACAGCTCCCAAAAACTTACTCCGCCAATGGCTACACGTACCATCATCACGGTTGGCGAGGTAAAGGGGATGTAGCTAAACAGTTGCGCGGCAAAACCTTCGGGATTGTTCACACTCATGATCGACACGAAGTACGAAAACATAAGCGGCAGCATCACGGGTGTCATGAATTGCTGAAGGTCGTTTTCATCATCCACAGCCGACCCGATGGCGGCAAACAATCCGCTGTAAATCAGGTAGC
Organism: Flavobacteriales bacterium; assembly: GCA_036835325.1. Classification (GTDB taxonomy): domain Bacteria; phylum Bacteroidota; class Bacteroidia; order Flavobacteriales_D; family Sanyastnellaceae; genus CAMCHP01. The sequence continues at coordinate 65,696 of DAITMF010000012.1, read as the reverse complement.
CTCCAATGAAGTAAATGACAAACATCGAGAGCATTAAGGGCCAGTTGATTTCAAGCAACAACTTCACGCCGTCTTGCTGTGCCAAGAAACTCTCAAAGTCGGCGTTGGCCGCCTGCTGGTTGGCGAGCTCGGCGGTTTCCATCATGGAGTTCAGTGAACCCGCCTCAAAAAGTAAACCTGCGATGGTGAAGATGACGAAACTGAACACCACCCAAATCAAAATCTGGGTGAGGGCCACAAGGCCAATTCCAATGATTTTACCCATCATCAGTTGAAACGGCTTCACCGATGATACAATCACTTCCACAATGCGGTTTGACTTCTCTTCCATCACGCCGCGCATCACATACGCACCAAAGAGGAAAATGAAGAAGAAAATCACCACAGCAAAGCCCAAACCAACCGCAGCGCGCTCTTGCTCAAAGGTTTCGCCTTTCTGAATGTTGATCTTGTTCAGGTTGATGTCAACCTTCAGCCGTTTGTAGGTTTCGTAATCAAGGGTCGCTTCTTCCATCACGCGCGCACGTTCAACGGCCTGCTCAATGCAGCTTTCCATGTACGAAGTGGCTGAAATACTCGGTACCTTTTTATAGTACAGGTTGGCCTGCTTGTGCTGATAGAGGTCATCGTACAGCTCAATCATTACGCTGTAGTCGCCGTTGATGAAACTCGAATCGCTGAGCTGTTTGTTGCTGAATCGCCACACATAGTCTGACCGCTCCGGGAAGCAATCAATGCAGTTGGGCACATAAGCCTCGAGCGACTCGTTGTAGTTGGTGATGATGCCGGTTGTATCAACTACCAGCACCTTGTGGTCGGTTTGGTCGGCTTGGGTAACGAAAATCGCCACCGCCATGAGGGCCGCAAAGAGTATAGGGCCCACCAAGGTCATAATGATGAACGACCGCTTTTTTACGCGGCTGCTGTATTCGCGGCCGATAACGAGTGATATCTTGCTCATGACTTGGCGTTTTCGTTTTGTACAGCGCGAATGAAAATCTCGTTCATTGAAGGGATTTTTGGCACCACTTCGTGGATGTCAACCTGATTGATAACAGCGTTGAGGAGGTCGTTCAATCGCAAGCCATCTTTCAGTTGAAGGGTGCATTCGTGCACACCTTCGACCTGTTTTTGGTCGATAAGGATGAAATTGGCTCCAAGCGCGTTCGTGAATCCGATGAGATTTCCGCTGAAGCGGATGCTGTACTCGTGGTTGTCAAAGCGTTGGCGGACATCCTTCACACTTCCTTCCAAGATCACACGTGACTTGTTTATGAGGGCGATGTGGTCGCAAATCTCTTCTACCGAACCCATGTTGTGGGTTGAAAGGATGATGCTCGCTCCTTCGTCGCGCAGCCGAAGGATCTCTGACCGAATGAGCGCAGCGTTAATGGGGTCGAAACCGCTAAACGGCTCATCAAGGATTAGCAGCTTGGGTTTGTGCAGCACCGTTGAAATGAACTGAACCTTTTGGGCCATGCCCTTGCTGAGCTCTTCGACCTTTTTGTTCCACCAATCGCTGATTTCGAAGCGTTCAAACCAAGCCTTCAATTCGCGACGGGCATCGTCTTTGCTCATGCCCTTGAGTCGAGCAAGGTACATGGCTTGCTCGCCGATTTTCATCTTCTTGTAAAGGCCTCGCTCTTCAGGCAGGTAGCCGATTTGGTGCACGTGTTCAGGGGCAAGGCGTTCGCCAAAGAACTTCACTTCGCCACTGTCAGGCGCCGTGATTTGGTTGATGATTCGGATGAGGGAGGTTTTACCGGCTCCGTTCGGTCCGAGCAATCCGAAAATGCAGCCTTCGGGCATGTGAACGCTCACGTTGTTCAGGGCCGTGTGGTTGGCATACGATTTGTGGATGGACGTGATGTCTAGGGCATTCATAGAAAAGGTATTGCGACAAAACTAAACAAACACACTCCGACCCGCCTATGCACATCGGATAAACCTTGAAAAATGCGTGACGAGCGGCACTAGGTGAACATTTCCTTCACTTTGTGAAAGAAGCCTTTGTCACGGTGCGTAGGGTTGGGCTTGAAGTTCGCTGCGTCGCGGATTTTCTCGAGCATGGCCCGCTCATCGGAACTCAGCGACTGGGGTGTCCAAACGTTGATGTTTACCAGCAAATCGCCTGTGCCGTACGATTCAACCGACGGTAGCCCTTTCCCGCGAAGTCTGACAATTTTTCCGCTTTGCGTTCCAGGGTCGATTTTGATTTTCGCCTTTCCGTTGATCAGTGGCACTTCGGCTGTGGTTCCCAGCGCAGCATCGGCAAAGTTTAGGTAGAGGTCGTAATGGAGGTTTTTTCCGTTGCGTTTGAGGAGGTCGTGTTCAACTTCCTCAATCACGACAAGAAGGTCACCGGGCACGCCGCCAAAGGGGCCTGCGTTGCCTTCTCCGCGCACAGTAAGCTGCATGTTTTCTTCAACGCCCGCCGGAATGTCAATGGTGACTTCAGCATCTTCACGGCGCAAACCGTGTTCGTTGGTGTCTTTGGGTTTGTTGCGCACGGTTTTCCCTGTTCCTCCACAAGTAGGGCAGGTCGATGCGGTTTGCATCTGCCCGAGGAAGGTATTGGTAACTCGGCGCACTTGACCGACGCCTCCGCAGGTTGTGCAGTCGCCAAAGTCAACTCCTTCGGCTTGCACGAGGCGCAGCACTTTGATTTTCTTCCGTGATCCGTTGGCGATCTCCTCAAGGGTAAGCTTGACCTTAATGCGTAGGTTGCTTCCTTTGACACGGCGGCTGCCACCTCGGGCACCGCCTCCGCCACTGAATCCGCCGAAGGCGCCCCCAAAAATATCTCCGAACTGGCTGAAAATGTCATCCATGTTCATGGAGCTTGCGCCACCGCCGAAGCCACCGCCGCGCATGCCTTCGTGACCGAACTGGTCGTAGGTGCGGCGTTTGGTGGCATCGCTGAGCACTTCGTAGGCTTCAGCAGCCTCCTTGAAGCGCTCTTCGGCGTCTTTGTCGTCAGGATTTTTATCGGGGTGGTACTTCAGCGCGAGCTTGCGGTACGCCTTTTTAATCTCAGACTCGTCGGCATTTCGGGCAACGCCCAGCACTTCGTAGTAATCGCGTTTTGCCATGGATGATTTATTGACCTACTACCACTTTGGCGTAGCGCAGTACGTGGTCGTTGATGTAGTAACCTTTTTCGATAACGTCGACCACCTTTCCTTTGAGCGCGGCATCGGGCGCCGGGATGTTGGTAATGGCCTCATGAAACTCAGGGTCGAATGCCTGGTGCAGAACGTCCATCTCGCGAAGGCCTTTGGCTTCGAGGGTGCGCTTGAGCTTGTTGTAGATCAACGACATGCCTTCGTGCACGGTGCTATCGGTTTCAACGGCCATGGCGCGTTCGAAATCGTCAAGTGACGGCAGCAGTTCTTTCATCATGTCGCCGGCTGCATTTTGAAACAGCTCGATGCGTTCACGAGCGTGGCGCTTGCGCACGTTTTCGAAGTCGGCTTGCAAGCGCATGAACTTGTCTTTCATTTCGGCCAGTTCGCGCTCAAGTCGTGCCTCGTTTGAGGTTTCTTGCTCTTGCTCTTGCTGGGTTTCGTTCACGGTTGCCTCCTCATGTGTAGGGTTCTCGGCGGTTGCTTCGTTCATTTCACGTTTCTCTTCCATCACGGGGTGATTTATCGCTGAGGCGTTCGCAAAAATACTGCCAATGCTGGTTCAGGCGACATCTTGTCAGTTGACGGTAGAATCTGTCAGCTAGTGGATGGATGAGAACGGCAGTGGCTTTGGGCGACAGCGGGTCGAATAAAACTGTGCAGGCCGCTCATCCCCGCAGGGAAAAAGGAAGAAAAAAGGGCGCTAACCGCGCCCTGTTGTTATTTGAAAGCCTTTACGTGCTTGTCTATTTCTTGATCGAGCGCCATGCCCCGAAGGTTTTTGGCTACAATGATGCCGTTTTCATCGACGAGGAAGCTCATAGGAATGGAACTTACGCCGTAAGTCGCAGCGACCGGACATTGCCATTGTTTCAGGGCGCTCACGTGGTACTTCCAAGTGAGTTTGTCTTGCGCGATGGCGGCTTCCCAATTTTCTTTGCTGCGGTCGAGCGATACGTTGAACACTTCAAATCCTTTCGCCGTTTTAAACTTGGCCTCTTGGTACTTCGCGTAAGCACGCACCACGTTTGGGTTTTCGCGGCGGCAAGGGCCGCACCACGACGCCCAAAAGTCAATCAAGACGAGTTTTCCGCGGAGTTCAGACAGCTTCATGATTTTGCCATCGGGTGCAGCAAGCTCGATTTCGGGGGCAATGTCGCCAATGCGGGTGCCCACTTTCGGAGTTTGTTGGGTGGCTGTTTCGGGTGTGTCTGAGGGAATTACAGCAAAACTCATCGCGCCTATAGCGGCGGTTACGAGGAGTGCCAACATGGGTTTACGGAAATTCATCGTGGAAAAAAGATTTGGTTTGACCAATATACGAGCAAGAACTGTTCCAAAGTTACACGCGCTCGATTTTGGCGCCAAGGTTTTTGAGGCGTTGCTCAATGTTTTGGTATCCACGATCGATTTGGCCAATGTTGTGAATGTGTGAGGTGCCCTCGGCCGACAGCGCCGCGATGAGCAATGAAACACCTGCCCGAATGTCAGGCGAGGTCATGGTGACCCCACGAAGCGGTGCCTTGCGCTCGAGTCCAATAACCGTTGCACGGTGTGGGTCACACAAAATGATCTGCGCGCCCATGTCGATGAGTTTGTCGACGAAGAACAAACGGCTTTCGAACATTTTTTGGTGAATCAATACGGAGCCTTGGGCTTGGGTGGCGGTTACCAACACAATTGACAAGAGGTCAGGTGTGAAGCCCGGCCAGGGTGCATCGGCAATGGTGAGGATGGAGCCATCGATGAAGTTTTCGATGGTGTAGAGCTCTTGTGAAGGGATGTAGATGTCATCGTTGCGGCGCTCCAACTGAATGCCCAAGCGTTTGAAAATGGTTGGTATAATGCCCAGTTCGTCGTAAGCGACGTTTTTGATGGTGATTTCACTTTGGGTCATGGCAGCAAGGCCGATGAAGCTACCGATTTCAATCATGTCAGGCAAACAGCGGTGGTCGCAACCGCCGAGGGCTTCAACACCTTCAATGGTGAGGAGGTTTGAGCCTATTCCGCTGATTTTTCCGCCCATGCGGTTGATCATTTTGCACAGCTGCTGGAGGTAGGGTTCGCAAGCGGCGTTGTAGATTGTTGTGGTGCCTTCGGCAAGTGCAGCAGCCATGACAATGTTGGCTGTTCCGGTTACCGAGGCTTCATCGAGCAGCATGTAGGTGCCTTTCAAACGCTTTGCCGTAACGCGGTAGAAGAAGGCTTGCGGGTCGTATTCGAAGTGAGCGCCAAGGTCTTGGAAGCCAATGAAGTGGGTGTCAAGGCGACGGCGACCGATTTTATCGCCACCGGGCCGTGGTATGAATGCCTTGCCAAAACGCGCAAGGAGAGGGCCAACAATCATGATAGACCCGCGGAGGCTGCCTGCTTTCTTTCTGAATTCTTCAGATTCAAGGTAGCCGAGGTCGATGTTATTGGCGGTAAACGTGCAAGTGTCGCGCGTGTGCCGTTCGGTTTTCACGCCCATCGAGGCGAGGAGGTCAATCAATTTATTGACGTCGACGATGTCAGGGAGGTTCGAAATAGTGACCGGCTCAGGGGTGAGCAAAACGGCTGAGACAATTTGAAGGGCTTCGTTTTTCGCGCCTTGGGGCACAATTTCACCCTTGAGGCGGTGCCCGCCTTCAATGATAAAGGTTTCCATACTGCAGTTGATTCAACGGCGGGAAGTTTTTAAAACATCCGGTGCCGACGGCCGCGCAGCTGAAAACTTATCGACAATGATAAATGGATAGGCCGTCAATTAGCCGACGCGCTTCTTGTTGGGCTTTTTTTTGCGCGAGGGCTTCAGTTTCGAACTGTTTGAGGGGCCACTGCTCGCAATGCGGTTGATGTCTTGCACCGTCAGGAACTCAAAGTCATCGGGCAGTTGCAATTCACCCTCTGACAGCATGGTAAGTTGCTGACGGATGGTTTTGTCTTCAACGGTTGCGTGGTTGTACATCACGAAGTGGCGCTTCATGAGGTTGGCAATGGCCGCAGTGAATTCTGCTTTTTCTTCAGGATTCTCTGTTTGACGTGCCTTGGCGATGAGCCGCTCCACGGTTTTGCCGTAGTGACCAAAACGGGGTTCACCTTTTGGGTAGGCCACGCGATCAGGTTTTGACTGAAAGGTTTCAGGTGAAGGCTTTGGGTACGGGCTGTCAACATCGAGTTCAAAGCGGGCCATGATGTGGAGGTGATCCCACAGTTTGTGCTTGAAGTCATCGATGTCGCGCAAATGCGGAAACAACTGACCCATAACGCTGATAATGGCGTGGGCGATTCGGTTTCGTTCTTCGCGATCGGCTACGGTTTTCGCGTAGTCAACCATATTGTGGATGTTGCGACCGTACTCCGGAATGATTAAATCAGGCCGGAGGCTGTTGTAAGGTTCAAAGCCTTGAATTTCGTGCATAGCAGTGCAAAAGTAGGAAAAGGATGTGTGAACACCTCATTGTTCGCGCGAGCCGGTATCGCGAACGACTTCAAAGGCGTACAGTGCCGCTCCATTTGCTTGCAGCGTAGGGTAGGGTATTCGGAGTCTACCCGAGAGCCCTGATCGCACAGGAACAGTCGTCAGTGTCTCACCTGTTTCAGGATGGATGAAACGCAGGGTGTAGCGCTGAAGGCTGCCCATGTTTTCAATGACTGCGGCCTTATCGCCGCGGGTGTGGGTTAGGGTTTGCGCTTCGCGGAATTGGGGACGGACGAGGTCGTCAATGAGCCAGTCGCTGCTTCGGCACACCGAAGCGGTATCGGTCGCCACCGAATAAAAGTTCACCGTTCGGTTGTGCACCACGCCGATGGCCTGTCGTTGGCCCTTGCGGCTGCGCAGCGCTAACAGCTCGAACCGTTTGTCATCGCTCTCAGAGCGGTAGGTAACAAACCGGCCGGCTTCCAAGTCAACCGTTGAGAAGAGCGTGTTGATGTGCCGGAACTGGCGCCAGAGATCGGCACGGTATTGGTTTGACCAGTTAAGTCCCATTCCTGCAAGGCCGATGAACGGACTTAGCCATGCTTCTTTCTGCCACCGGATGTCGTTGTCGCAGAAGGCCACTTCTTCGGGCCCCGGACCGACCTCGGAAAAGAAGAGCGGCTTATTGATGGCCGGCGGGTTGAAGTCGCTCAGGCTCGGCTTTCGGCGGTTTGATTGAAACTGCTCAACCGTTTGCGCTGTTCGGTAGTATTTGTCAACTGCGAGGTTGTAGTGATTGTAGGTAGCAAGGTCTACATGTTCGCTGTAGAAGCTGTCATCACCCAAGATAAATGAGGGTGGGCCTGTGTAGCTCACGGCGACGAGGTGGTCGGTGTGATTGAGGTCTTCTTTGATGAATCGCGCCAATTCTTTGTGCCAATCAGCCACTGCCTTAGCGAATCCCGGTTCGGAGATGTACGGTCGTGGCGGACTGCTAATGGTGGCACAATTTTCATCGAGGATGTTTCCTGCTCCTACGTTGTTGGCTTCGCTCAAGAGCTCAAGTACCCCAATGTTGGTGCTGTGGCCGTAGCGTGCGATGAGGTAGCGCAAGCGATTTTTGTAATGGCGCATGGCGGCCTCGCTTTTGAGAAAGTCAATCGGCTTGGGCAGGTTCAGCTCGTCGCAATAACAGTACGGGTCGTCGTAGTCGAAACAAGGTAAGTCGCCCCAGTCCCATTGCCACATACCGTACCCTGAAGGGTCTTCAAACGGGAAATGTATGTGCAGGTTGAGATGGATCAATAAACCGAGTTTTTCGGCTTCCTCAAGAATGCGGTCGGTTTCCCAAGCCATGTGCATTCGATCGTGGTAGTTGTTGAGTTTTTCGAACTCGATTTCGAGCGCCCAAGGAGCGAGCAGTAGGCGGAAGTAATTGCCTCCATTCTCGGCGAGAAGGCGCATTTCATTGTGGTAAACGTCGAAGCCAAGGGGGCTCATCATCCGTCCAAAACACCACGCTTCCTGGCCGGCACACTCCATTTCAGCGCAGCGGGCATCGCTTTCGGGTCTGCACGAAGGCACAGGAAGGTTTTGGCCAATGGGGAAGAATCCTCGTCCATCGCGAATTAAATAACGCTTTGAAGGTCCAACAGCGAGGAAGTTTGGCCGACGTTCAGCGGTGACATTGAAGTAGGTGGTGTTGGTGTAGGTGGTGTCGCGTTGGTTTTCAATCACCATGCCGGTGACTGCCCACCGACCGGCCTCTGGAGGAGTGAACCGGGTGCGAAAGTTAAAGGGTGTTGGCACTTCGGTGTGGGTCCAGTCATCCGGATCTGTAGCTGTTGAGTCAACCCGAAATGAACGGTACCAGAACGCATTTCGCTCGAGGCTTCGGAGGGTGTCGCCTGAAAGGCTGTCGATGAGACTAAAGCGCATGCGCACGTCAAGGTCAGCCGGATCAAATGGATTTAGGCGATTGGGTACCTGACGGTCGGCGATGTAATTGTCGATTTTACGTCGGGTAGCCATTTGCAGGCGAAAGCCGAGTTCAATCCACTGGTAGGTTTCGGTTTCGGCGGGCGAGTTGATGGGGTGAAGCCAAACGGTTTCCAAGGCTTGCGTGCCGGGGTCGGGCAGCGGCGTAGTTTGCGCGACGGCTTCTGTGCAAGCTGCGCAGGCGAGGAGTGCGAGGAGTGCGAGGAGTTTTTTCATCCGAGTCAGAGCACCCGTAATTTGGCGAATTTGAGCAGAAGTTGTTTCTGTCCGGCTGAGGGGAAGAACACGGTCGCTTTGAGGTTTGGGGCTTCGCCTTCAACGTGCAGCACTTTTCCTTTGCCGAAGCGAGCGTGTTCGACCTCGGCTCCTGCAACGATGCCGGCGATGGTGTCTTCATCCATCTCGGCGTCTGTGGTCGCTGTTGCCAGCGGTTTGACGGTTCGCTGAGCGCCCGGCATTTGCTTGAAATAACTTTGTTGTGCGCTACCGAAACCGCCGAAAGGTTCAGGGCGACGTGCCGATGCACTTGGTTGAAGGACGAATTGCGGGTCGATTTCTTCGATAAAACGCGACGGTTCAGCTTGTGAAAGTTGTCCCCATTTGTAACGCGTGATGGCATAGCTCATGGTTGCCCGTTTCTTGGCCCGGGTGATGGCCACGTAGAACAAGCGGCGTTCTTCTTCAAGCTCTTCGCGCGAGTGCAATGCCATTTGGCTTGGGAAGAGGTTTTCTTCAAGGCCAACAATGTATACGAAGTCGAACTCAAGACCTTTCGACGCGTGAATGGTCATTAAGCTGATTTTGTTCTCATCGTCATCGCCTGTATCGGCATCGGTGAGCAAGGCAACGTCGACCATGAAGTCGGGCAGTGTGCGCAGCGCCTCAGGGTTTGCCGGGTCTTGTTGATCGGAGAACTCTTTTATACCGTTGAGAAGTTCTTGAATGTTCTCATAACGGGCAACGCCTTCGGGTGATTTATCGGTGCCGAGTTCGCGCAGCAGGCCTGTGTGACTTGCAATATGGTAGGCCAGTTCAAACGCCGCTTGGCTGTTCATTTGAGCGGCGAAGCTTTGCACCATGGTGGCGAAGTCGGCGACTTTTCGGAATGAAGCAGCAGCCAAGTCGGTGGGGTATTCATGGTGTTTTGTGACAACATCCCACAGTGAAACCTTGTAGTTGGCGGCTGTGATGACCAGTTTTTCGATGGTTGTTTTGCCAATGCCGCGCGCCGGGTAGTTGACCACGCGCTTGAAGGCCTCATCGTCGTTTGGGTTGGCGGTGAGGCGGTAATAGGCGAGGAGGTCTTTGATTTCTTTTCGTTGGTAGAACGAGAGCCCTCCATAGATTCGGTAGGGCAGGTTGATTTTTCGCAGTGCCTCTTCGAACGCGCGGCTTTGCGAGTTGGTTCGGTAAAGGATGGCGAAATCGGAGTATTGGCAGCCGGTGTTTCCTCGATTTTCGAAGATGTCAGACGCTACGAAGCGCCCTTCATCGTTGTCAGACATTGACCGGTTGAGGAATATTTTATCGCCGTCGTCGTTGGCGGTCCAGACATGTTTTTTAATCTGATTTCGGTTCTTTTCAATGACCGAGTTCGCGGCATTGACGATGACCTTGGTAGAGCGGTAATTTTGCTCAAGTTTGTAAAGGCCGAAGTCAGGGTAATCGGCTTTGAAGTTGAGGATATTGGCGATGTTGGCCCCTCGAAAGCTGTAGATTGACTGAGCGTCGTCGCCCACCACGCACACGTTTTGGTGGCGTGCACCGAGTTGCTTAATAATAAGGTACTGTGCGAAATTGGTGTCTTGGTACTCATCCACCAGAATAAACCTGAATTTATTCTGATAGCGGTAGAGGATATCAGGGAAGTCGCGGAGGAGCACGTTGGTTTTGTACAGCAGGTCGTCGAAATCCATGGCACCAGCTCTGAAGCATCTAGAGGCGTATTCAGCGTAGATGCGTGAGGTTTCGGGCCGTCCGGCTTGGTGATCTTCTGAAACAATTTCGGTGTGTCGAGCGTAGTCATCAGGCCCGATGAGGTTGTTCTTTGCCGACGAAATTCGTGAGTAGATATTGGCGGGCTTGTAGGTTTGTTCGTCGAGTCCGAGTGATTTAATTACGTCTTTGATGAGTGACTTGCTGTCTTGTGTATCGTAGATGGTGAAGTTTCTCGGGTAGTTGATGCGTTCAGACTCGAGTCGGAGCAGGCGTGCGAAGATGGAGTGAAAGGTGCCCATCCAGACATTGGCGGCTTCTTTTTCGCCGATGACTTTTGAGATGCGTTCTTTCATTTCGCGTGCGGCCTTGTTGGTGAAGGTAAGCGCGAGGATGGAGAACGGGTCAACACCGCTGTCAATCAGGTGGGCGATGCGGTAAGTAAGCACGCGTGTTTTGCCTGATCCTGCGCCGGCAATGACCATCATAGGGCCTTCGACGTGCACAACGGCCTCGCGTTGGGCATCGTTCAATTCATTGAGGTAATCCACGGTTCAAAGGTACGAAAGCGGCAATGGAATTAAGACGGTTTAGGAGTATGGATGGATGGATGAGGGGCCAATTGTGGAAAAAAAGGGCAAGGTGATTGGATGGACGTGAAAATGTGGTCTGAAACTATTTTTCGAGAAAGTTGAAATTTATGTTGGTCAAGTACTTGCATTCTGAGAATATACTCGTACATTTGCAGCCCCAAAAAATTTGGGATTAACCGCATTTTGAACAAGTAATAGTTAGAAAAATCGCGATATGCCGACCATTCAACAGTTGATCCGGAAGGGCCGCATCAGTAAGGTAAAGCCCAGCAAATCTGCGGCTTTGGATGCATGTCCTCAACGCCGAGGCGTGTGTGTTCGTGTGTACACGACCACTCCCAAGAAGCCAAACTCAGCCATGCGTAAAGTAGCGCGTGTTCGCTTGACCAATGGCAACGAGGTGAACGCGTACATCGGAGGCGAGGGTCACAACCTTCAGGAGCACAGCATTGTACTTGTTCGCGGCGGTCGTGTAAAAGACCTTCCTGGTGTACGTTACCACATTGTACGCGGTGCACTTGACACTGCCGGTGTAGAAGGTCGTAACCAGCGCCGTTCAAAATACGGGACGAAACGTCCAAAGGTGAAAGGCGGCGCAGCAGCAGCAGCACCTACCAAAAAGAAAAAATGATCCACTCCACTAGCGCGTCATGAGAAGGAAAAAAGCGAAACGGATGCCGGTGTTGCCAGACCCACGCTTCAACAGCGAACTGGTAACCAAGTTTGTAAATAACCTGATGCTCGAGGGCAAAAAGAGCGTGGCACTGTCCATTTTCTACGATGCCATCGATCGTGTATCAGATAAAACCGGCGAAGACGGTTTGGAAATCTTCAAGAAAGCACTGACCAATGTAACGCCTGCAGTCGAAGTACGTAGCCGTCGTGTAGGTGGTGCTACCTTCCAGATTCCACAACCAATCCGCGATAGCCGCAAGTTGTCGATGGCCATGAAATGGTTGATCGGATACTCACGCAAGCGCAACGAGAAATCAATGTCGCTTCGTTTGGCCAACGAAATTATGGCAGCAGCCAAAGAAGAAGGAGCAACCTTCAAGAAGAAGGAAGATACACACCGCATGGCTGAAGCAAATAAGGCCTTCTCGCATTTCCGTTTCTAAACCGATCACACGCTATCAATCATGGCAAAGAGAGATCTTAAACTTACGCGCAACATTGGTATCGCTGCCCACATCGATGCTGGCAAGACGACCACTACCGAGCGCATCCTCTACTACGGTGGTGTTAACCACAAGATTGGTGAGGTACACGACGGTGCAGCTACCATGGACTGGATGGAGCAGGAGCAGGAGCGCGGTATTACCATCACTTCAGCAGCTACTACCCTTAACTGGACGTACCGCAACCAGAAGTACCACGTAAACATTATCGATACCCCAGGACACGTTGACTTCACCGTTGAGGTGAACCGTTCATTGCGCGTTCTTGACGGTCTCGTATTCCTTTTCAGTGCAGTTGATGGGGTTGAGCCACAGTCAGAAACCAACTGGCGTTTGGCAAACAACTACAACGTACCACGAATCGGGTTCGTAAACAAAATGGATCGTCAAGGGGCTGACTTCTTAAATGTTTGCCGTCAGGTAAAACAGATGTTGGGAAGCCACGCTCTGCCATTGCAGATTCCAATCGGTGCCGAAGACGACTTTACGGGCGTAGTTGACTTGATCAACTGGCGTGGAATGGAGTGGAACGAGCACGACCAAGGGATGACCTTCCAAGAAGTTCCGATTCCGGCCGATATTCTTGAAGAAGCTACTGAGTTCCGCGAGAAGCTTCTCGAGGCCGTTGCTGAGTTCAACGACACCTTGATGGAGAAGTACTTCGAAGACCCGGAGTCACTGACAGAACGTGAAATTCTTGACGCGCTTCGCGAAGCGACCATCTCAGGAAAAGTAGTTCCAATGATGTGTGGTTCGGCGTTCAAGAACAAAGGTGTACAGGCGATGCTCGACATGGTGATGGAAATTCTTCCTTCTCCACTTGATGTTGAAGCCATCGTAGGTACCAACCCTGATACGGAAGCTGAAGAATTGCGCAAGCCAGGCTATGATGAGCCTTTTGCGGCTCTCGCCTTCAAAATTGCAACTGACCCATTCGTAGGTCGCCTTTGCTTCACCCGTGCATACTCAGGTGTGCTCGAGTCAGGTTCTTACGTGTTGAACACACGTACAGGCAAGAAAGAGCGTATTTCACGCATCTTCCAAATGCACGCCAACAAGCAAAACCAGATTGACAGCCTCGGTGCTGGTGACATCGGTGCATTGGTTGGTTTCAAAGACATCAAAACCGGCGACACATTGTGCGACGAGAAACGTCCTATCGTTCTCGAATCAATGAAGTTTCCTGAGCCTGTTATCGGTTTGGCGATTGAGCCCAAAACTCAGGCTGACGTAGATAAATTGGGTATTGCACTCAATAAACTTGCCGAGGAAGACCCAACCTTCCAAGTTAAGACCGATGAAGATACAGGCCAGACTGTAATCAGCGGTATGGGTGAGCTTCACCTTGAAATTATCCTTGACCGTTTGAAGCGTGAATTCAAGGTAGAATGCAACCAAGGTCGTCCGCAGGTTGCTTACAAAGAAGCGATTACTGCATATTCAGATCACCGCGAGGTTTACAAGAAGCAGAGTGGTGGTCGCGGTAAGTTCGCTGACATCATTGTGAAAATCGGCCCGAACGAGGATGCTGAAGCGCCTGGCTTGAAATTCATCAACAGTGTTAAAGGTGGTAACATCCCACGTGAATTCATTCCTTCTGTCGAGAAAGGCTTCAAAGACAGCATGGTAAACGGTGTACTCGCCGGCTTCCCAATGGATGCGATGTCAGTTGAGTTGCTTGACGGTTCATACCACCAAGTTGACTCTGATAGCTTGTCATTTGAGCTTTGTGCGAAAATGGCTTACCGTAACGCGGTGAAGGGCTGCAAGCCAATCATCCTCGAGCCCATCATGAAAGTTGAGGTGGTAACACCTGAAGAGAACATGGGTGACGTGATCGGTGACTTGAACAAGCGCCGTGCGATGATTGAAGGAACCGACGAACGTAACGGTGCAACCGTTATCAAGGCTAAGGTTCCATTGAGCGAAATGTTTGGTTATGTGACCGACCTGCGCACAATCACGAGCGGTCGTGCTACCTCAGCGATGGAATTCTCAAATTATGCAGCTGCTCCGAACAACGTCCAAGAGGCCGTTATCGCCGAAGCACGCGGTAAACAAACTGCTTAATTGTCAAAGATCATGGCACAAAAAATCCGCATAAAACTCAAGTCTTACGATTACAATCTCGTTGATAAGTCAGCAGAGAAAATCGTTAAGACCGTGAAAGCCACCGGAGCTGTAATTAGTGGTCCTATTCCACTGCCGACTCACCGTCGTATTTACACAGTACTCCGTTCACCTCACGTGAATAAGAAGTCACGCGAACAGTTTGAGCTTTCTAGCTACAAGCGTTTGCTCGACATTTACAGCTCCTCTTCGAAGACCGTTGACGCTTTGATGCGTCTCGAGTTGCCAAGTGGCGTTGAAGTAGAAATCAAAGTTTAACAGATTTAAGAGAAGAAGCAATGCCTGGACTAATTGCAAAGAAAGTCGGGATGACCAGCATCTTTAATGCCTCTGGGAAGAATGTCCCATGCACCATATTGGAAGCCGGTCCTTGCGTCGTTACTCAAATCAAAACTGTAGAGAAAGACGGTTATGCCGCTGTACAGTTGGGTTGGGGTGAGAAAAGCGAAAAGAACACTTCGAAGCCAATGCTTGGACATTTCAAGCGCGCCGGAGTTACACCACGTAAACGAATGGCTGAGTTCTTCAACTTCCCACAGGAATTGAAGACAGGCGATGAGGTTAATGTGGGAGACATTTTCAAAGAAGGTGACTATGTTTTCGTAGTTGGCCGTAGCAAAGGAAAAGGTTTCCAAGGTGTAGTAAAGCGTCACGGCTTTAGCGGTGTTGGTGAGTCAACCCACGGTCAGCACAACCGTATGCGTGCTCCTGGTTCAATTGGTGCAGCGTCATACCCAGCCCGCGTTTTCAAGGGCATGCGCATGGCAGGCCGCACCGGTAATAAGCAGGTAACCATTGAGAACCTAGAGGTGATGCGAATATTGCCTGAAGATGGTTTGATTGTAGTGAAAGGGGCTGTACCCGGACACAAAGGTTCAACATTGTTAATTCGTAAGTAAGATGGAACTTTCAGTATACAACAGCGAAGGGAAAGCGACCTCTAAGAAGGTTACCCTAGACAGCGCGGTGTTTGGCATAGAGCCAAACGATCACGCGATCTACCTGGATGTTAAGCGCCATCTTGCTGCCCGTCGCCAAGGTACCCACAAGTCAAAAGAACGCAACGAGATTGCTGGTAGTACCCGCAAACTCAAGCGTCAGAAGGGTACGGGTACTGCCCGCTCAGGGAGCATCAAGAACCCTTTGTTCAGAGGTGGTGGCCGCGTGTTCGGACCACGTCCACACACGTACGATTTGAAGGTGAACCGCAAGGTAAAGATGCTTGCACGCAAGTCTGCCTTGAGTTACAAGGTGAAAGACAACGGAGTAATGATTCTCGAAAAAATCGAGATGGCTGCGCCTAAGACCAGCGCCTACCTCCAGGTGATGAAGAACCTGAAAGTAGAAAGTGGCCGCACTTTGGTTGTGGTTCCCGCTCTCGACAAGAATGTGTACTTGTCTTCACGCAACCTTCAAAAGCATGCTGTGCGTGTTGCGTCAGACTTGAGCACCTATGATATCATGAACTGCAAGAACCTGATCTTCGTTGACAATGCGCACGAGATCGTTCAGGATCTGTTAAAGCGATAAGACCATGAACCAGATTCTCATCAAACCGCTCATCACGGAGAAGTTGACTGCAGCCGCAGAGAAAACCAATAGCTACGGATTTGTAGTAGCTAAAGGTGCGAACAAAGTAGAGATCAAGAAGGCCGTAGAAGCTGTATACAGCGTGAAGGTCGTTGAGGTACGCACTTTGAACGTCGACGGCAAGAAACGCAGCCGCTACACGAAAACCGGAGTTGTGACCGGAAGAACTAACGGATACAAAAAAGCAATTGTGCAGCTGATTGAAGGCGACACCATTGATTTTTACGATAACATTTAAGGAGGACTGAGGAATGGCACTTCGCAAACTCAAGCCCATCACCCCGGGTCAGCGTCATAAGGTAGCTAATACCTTTGATGACATCACTTCCGACAGCCCTTATAAGCCGCTTCTCGCGCCTATTAAGAAGTCTGGCGGTCGTAACAACACTGGTAAGATGACCATGCGCTACCGTGGAGGTGGTCACAAGCGTCGCTACCGTATGATTGACTTCAAGCGCGATAAGCACGGTGTACCGGCAATCGTTCAAACCATTGAGTACGATCCAAACCGCTCTGCCCGCATTGCACTCGTTGAGTACAAAGACGGAGAGAAGCGCTACATGATTGCACCCGCTGGATTGAAAGTTGGACAAGAAATCATGAACGGAAAAGGGGCAGCACCGGAAGTTGGAAACAGCTTGTACCTGTCAGACATTCCGCTCGGTACAGTTATTCACAACATTGAGCTCCATCCTGGACGCGGCGGTTCTTTGGCACGCAGTGCCGGAAGCTATGCGCAGTTGAACGCTCGTGACAAGAACTACGCGATTGTTAAGTTGCCTAGCGGTGAGGTTCGCATGATTCTTACAAGCTGCATGGCTACCATCGGTACCGTGAGCAATGGAGAGCATAACCTTACTGTTTCAGGAAAAGCAGGTCGCTCGCGCTGGTTAGGTCGTCGTCCACGTGTACGTGGTGTTGTAATGAACCCGGTTGATCACCCGATGGGTGGTGGTGAAGGTCGTTCTTCGGGCGGTCACCCACGCAGCCGTAAAGGTATCCCTGCGAAGGGCTATAAAACTCGCAAGCCGAAGAAGACTTCAGGCAAGTATATCATTGAACGTCGTAAGAAATAAGCTGATTAACAATGTCTCGTTCGCTTAAGAAACCACCATTTGTGCACTACAAACTTGCTCAGCGAGTTGATGAAGCCCAGTCTTCAGGCAAGAAGTCTGTGATCAAGACTTGGTCACGTGCCTCAACCATTACGCCTGACTTCGTTGGAATGACCTTCGCAGTGCACAATGGCAGACAATTCATTCCGGTTTTCGTAACCGAAAACATGGTAGGACACAAGTTAGGTGAGTTTTCGCCTACACGTACCTTCCGCGGTCACGCCGGAAAGAAAGATAAAGGCAAACGTTAATCAGCTCGCACAGCGACCAAAAAGAATAAGCCATGGGTGCTAGAAAACGACTCAGAGCAGAAGAGCGCAAAGAAGGAAACAAAACTGTAGCTTTCGCAAGCCTTAATAACTGCCCTACTTCTCCCCGCAAAATGCGCATTGTAGCAGATACCATTCGCGGAAAGGAAGTATTTCAGGCGTTGAACATTCTCAAGTTCAGCAAGCAGGATGCTTCATTGCGCCTTGAGAAATTGCTCCGCAGTGCTATTGCGAACTGGGAGTCAAAGAACGAAGGCAATCGTCCGGAAGAATCAGGATTGGTTGTAAGTGAAATCAAGGTTGACAGTGCACGCATGTTGAAGCGTCTTCGTCCTGCACCGCAAGGGCGCGCACACCGCATTCGCAAGCGCAGTAACCACGTAACCGTCATTGTTGACCGCGTTAAATAATAAGAAATGGGACAAAAGACCAACCCAATAGGTAATCGACTTGGCTTCATCCGTGGATGGGAGTCAAACTGGTACGGTGGTAACCGTTACGCCGATAAGATTGAGGAGGATGATCGTATCCGCCGTTACCTTATGGCTCGCCTTCGTCGCGCCAGTGTATCGAAGATTATCATCGAACGCACACTCAAGCTGGTTACAGTTACAGTTCAGACTGCACGCCCAGGTGTAATCATCGGTCGCGGTGGTACAGAAGTTGACAAACTGAAAGAAGAGCTCAAGAAGCTCACCGGAAAGGAAGTGCAAATCAACATCTACGAGATCAAGCGCCCTGAATTGGATGCACGCCTCGTAGCCGATAGCATTGCTCGTCAAATTGAAGCCCGTATCTCTTTCCGCCGTGCCATCAAAATGGCTATCGCTGGAACCATGCGTATGGGAGCTGAAGGTATCAAAGTAGGTATCGCAGGCCGTTTGAACGGTGCAGAAATGGCCCGTAGTGAAATGTACAAAGACGGTCGTATTCCGTTGCACACCTTCCGTGCAGACATTGACTACGCTTTGGCAGAAGCGCACACAACTTACGGTCGCATTGGAATCAAAGTATGGATTTGCCGCGGTGAAGTTTACGGTAAACGTGACTTGAGCCCAGCAGCCTCAATGAAAGATAGCAAACGTCCGGCAGCTCCTGAAGCGGCCGAAGGAGGAGCAGCGGGTGCACGCCGCCGCCGTCGCAAGTAATAACACACGATAAAGCTGAGTTACGATGTTACAGCCTAAAAGAACGAAATACCGCCGGAATCAGAAAGGGCGCATTAAAGGAATCGCCTACCGCGGATCTACCATCGCCTTTGGATCGTTCGGTGTGAAGTCACTTGATGAAGGATTTATCACTTCACGCCAGATTGAATCTGCACGTATCGCCGTAACGCGTTACATGAAACGTGAAGGTAAAGTATGGATTCGCATCTTCCCAGATAAACCCATTACATCGAAGCCTGCAGAGGTACGTATGGGTAAGGGTAAAGGTGCACCGAGTCACTGGGTAGCAGTGATCAAACCAGGACGTATCATGTTCGAATGCGATGGTGTACCTTTGGCAGTCGCTCAAGAAGCACTCCGTTTGGCGGCACAAAAACTTCCGGTTCGCACCAAGTTTGTCGTTCGTCCTGACTACACCGAATAATTGAGCAACTATGAAAGCGCAAGATTTTACTCAATTGTCAGATGCGGACCTCGCGGAACGCCTGACCCAAGTACGCGAAGAACTGCACAAAATGCGGTTTAGCCACACCATTGCAGGTTTGGAGAACCCAAATACGCTGCGTACGAAGAAGAAAGAAGTTGCTCGCCTGATGACCGAGCTTAACGCACGGAAAACAAAGGCCTAATGACACAGGGTATGGAAATTACACGTAACCTCAGAAAGGAACGAATCGGTATCGTGACCTCCAACAAAATGGAGAAGTCAATCGTGGTATCGGTAGAACGTAAAATGAAGCACGGTAAATACGGGAAGTTCGTGAAGCAAACCAAGAAGTTTGTTGCCCACGATGAAAACCAAGAGTGCAACATTGGTGATACCGTTCGAATCATGGAAACACGTCCACTAAGCAAGCGTAAGTGCTGGAGATTGGTGGAGATTATGGAACGAGCGAAGTAATTCGACTCTTCAAATAAAGTACGAAGATGATACAGCAAGAAAGTCGATTGAAAGTTGCGGACAACAGCGGAGCCAAAGAGGTTCTCTGCATCCGTGT
Source organism: Flavobacteriales bacterium (assembly GCA_036835325.1). GTDB lineage: Bacteria > Bacteroidota > Bacteroidia > Flavobacteriales_D > Sanyastnellaceae > CAMCHP01. The sequence continues at coordinate 46,196 of DAITMF010000012.1, read as the reverse complement.
CCTGGGTGGCACCCGCCGTCGCTACGCCAGCATCGGTGACAAAATCGTTGTTACCGTGAAAGATGCTTCCCCCGGCGGAAACGTCAAGAAAGGCCAGGTGTCGCGCGCAGTAGTTGTGCGCACCCGAAAAGAGGTTCGTCGCCCAGACGGTAGTTACATCCGTTTCGACGACAATGCTGCGGTTCTGCTGAACCAAGCTGGCGAGATGCGTGGCACACGTATCTTCGGACCCGTAGCTCGCGAACTTCGCGAGAAGAACTTTATGAAAATTGTGTCATTGGCACCCGAGGTGCTTTAATGTTGACTGGAGTCATGGACAAGCGACTGAAAGTAAAAAAGGGCGATCGCGTTCGCGTTATTGCCGGCGAATTCAAAGCCAAAGAAGGCGTTGTACTCGCTGTTGAACGTGCGAAAGACCGCGTCATTATTGAAGGTATCAATGTGGTTACTCGCCACATCAAACCTTCAGCAACCAACCCACAAGGAGGTGTTACCGAAAAAGAAGCCGGTATCCACATCTCCAATGTGATGGTCATCGATAACCAGGGAAATGCGACCCGCGTAGGCCGTCGTCGTGGTGACAACGGGAAACTTGTCCGCTATTCCAAAAAATCAAACGAGGAGATTAAGTGATGAGCTACGTACCACGCCTTCAAACTCTCTACAGCGAAGAAATCGCTAAACAACTGAAAGAGCGCTTTGAGTACTCTTCAGACATGGAGATTCCACGCATTACCAAAATTTGCCTTAACCAAGGTATTGGCCGTGCAGTGGCAGATAAGAAAATGATTGATAACGCAGTCGAAGAAATGTCGATGATCGCCGGTCAAAAGGCGGTGCCAACCATTTCAACGAAAGACGTTTCGAACTTCAAACTCCGTAAAGGCATGCCAATCGGCTGTCGTGTGACATTGCGTCGTGAGCGGATGTATGAATTCCTCGATCGTTTGATCTCGGTGTCTCTGCCACGTACTCGCGACTTCCGCGGTGTTCGTCCGAAAGGCTTCGATGGCCGTGGGAATTACACCTTCGGAATCAAGGAGCAAATCATCTTCCCGGAGATCGATATCGATAAAATTAAGCACACGAATGGAATGGACATTACCATCGTAACCAACGCCCGCACCGACGAGGAAGCGAAGGCATTGTTGGAGGCATTTGGTTTCCCATTCGCGAAAAACTGATACCATGGCTAAAGAATCAATGAAGGCACGTGAGCGCAAGCGCAGAAAGCTTGTTGCTCGTTATGCAGAAAAACGTGCGGCGCTTAAAGCAGCCGGTGATTGGGAAGGGCTCCAAAAGCTACCTAAAAATTCATCGTACGTGCGCCTGCACAACCGTTGCAGCCTCACTGGCCGTCCGCGCGGTTTCATGCGCCAATTCGGTATTTCAAGGGTGACCTTCCGTAAGATGGCCCTGTCTGGACAGATTCCAGGAGTTAAGAAAGCAAGCTGGTAAACTACGAACTATGTACACAGATCCTATAGCCGATTTCCTGACGCGTATTCGTAACGCGCAAATGGCACAGCACAAGGTGGTTGAAATCCCTGCTTCAAACCTGAAGAAGGAACTCACCAAAATCTTGTTTGACAAAGGGTATATCCTGAACTACAAGTTCGCAGACGAGAGCGTTCAAGGTACCATCAAGATCGCCTTGAAGTACCACCCTAGAACCAAGCGCCCTGCAATCACTGATATTCAACGTATCAGTAAGCCTGGCCTTCGTAAGTACGCCGGTTCTGAAAACCTTCCACGTGTGATGAACGGATTGGGCATTTCCATCCTCAGCACATCCCAAGGTGTGATGACCGATAAAGAAGCGCGTCAGCGCAACATCGGCGGAGAAGTACTCTGCTATGTATATTGATCACAGAGAATACCTTAGAATATGTCACGCGTAGGTAAAGCACCCATTGCACTGAAAAGTGGAGTAGAGGTAAAAATTGACGACAACAATGTTGTTTCGGTGAAGGGTCCCAAAGGTGAACTCACCCAGGCCATCCATTCAGCTCTCAGCATTCGTGTTGAAGAAGGAGAGATAGTCGTATCTCGGAGCTCAGAGGATAAAGACGTTCGTGCAAAGCACGGGCTCTACCGCTCGCTCATCAACAACATGGTTCACGGAGTATCTGAAGGTTACACCATGCAGCTCGAATTGGTAGGTGTAGGTTACCGCGCTACTGCAGATGGGCAGCGTTTGAGCTTATCACTCGGATATAGCCACCCAATTGTAATCGAGTTGCCGAAGGAAATCGCAGTTACAGCTGAAACCAAAAAAGGTGAGGCTCCCCTCATTACCCTTCAAAGCTTCGATAAGCAGTTGATTGGTCACGTAGCAGCAAAATTGCGCTCCTTGCGCAAACCTGAACCGTACAAAGGAAAAGGTGTCCGCTACAAAGGAGAACAAATTCGTCGTAAAGCAGGTAAGGCTGCAGCTAAAAAATAATAGGTCATGGCAATTACTAAACGAGATAGTCGTCTCCGCATCAAGCGCCGTGTTCGCGGTAAAATCAGTGGTAATACAGAGCGTCCGCGTTTGTCTGTCTACCGCAGCAACAAACAAATCTACGCGCAGGTTATTGACGATACCACAGGCCGCACCCTTGCTTCTGCTTCTAGCGTGAAACTTGACGGCGCACTGCCTAAAATCGACAAAGCCGCAGCAGTAGGTAAGGCAATTGCCGAAGCAGCAAAAGCAGCAGGCATCGAAACCGTGGTGTTCGACCGTAACGGTTACCTGTACCACGGACGAGTTAAACAATTGGCAGAAGCTGCTCGCGAGGGCGGATTGAAATTCTAAGAAATTATGGCAACGCAACTTCGCTCAGTCCGTGCTACGGACATTGAACTCAAAGATCGTCTGGTAGCGGTTAACCGTGTTACGAAAGTGACCAAGGGTGGACGTACCTTCAGCTTCAGCGCTATCGTTGTAGTTGGAGATGAAAATGGTGTTGTTGGTCACGGACTTGGCAAGGCTAAGGAAGTCACTACTGCAATCACCAAGGCCATTGAAGACGCTAAAAAGAACCTGATCAAGGTTCCTGTTCACAATGGAACTATCCCACATGCACAATTGGCTCGCTTTGGTGGTGCTAAAGTGCTCATCAAACCCGCTGCTTCAGGTACTGGAGTAATCGCCGGTGGTGCGATGCGTGCAGTACTCGAAAGCGTAGGCGTTCGTGACGTACTCGCTAAGTCATTGGGTTCTTCAAACCCGCACAACGTAGTGAAAGCTACTTTCACAGCGCTTAGCCAATTGCGTGACGCTCGTGAAATTGCCGAACTTCGCGGAATTTCTGTGAATCAAGTATACAAAGGTTAATTTTGCAGTCATGGCAAAAGTCATTATCACACAGGTGCGCAGCGCCATCAATCGTCCGAAACGTCAGAAGGAAACTATCAAGGCGCTCGGGATTAAGAAGCTGAATGTACCGGTAGAAAAGGAGGCAACTCCACAAATCATGGGGATGATCAATAAAGTGACTCACCTCGTTAAAGTTGAACAGAAGTAATTTTTTCAATCATGAATTTGAGCAACCTTAAACCAGCGGAAGGATCCGTTAAGCAGCGCAAGCGAGTTGGTCGAGGTGAAGGCTCCGGACACGGAGGCACTTCTACACGAGGCCACAAAGGAGCTAAATCGCGTTCAGGCTACAAATCGAAAATCGGTTTCGAAGGTGGTCAGATGCCATTGCAGCGCCGTGTTCCGAAATTCGGATTCAAAAACCGCAATCGCGTTGAATACAAGGGTATCAACCTCGATACCATTCAAGAGCTGATGGAGCGTAAATCATTAACCGCTGTAACCCCCGAGGTTCTTGTCGCAAACGGTCTCGCTTCGAAGCGTGACTTGATTAAAATTCTCGGTCGAGGCGAACTCAAGCAAAAAGTAGACGTAAGCGCTCACAAGTTTTCTGCTACTGCTCAAGCAGCAATCGAAGCACAAGGCGGAAGCGTTTCTACACTCTAAGCTTTACAGCGATGAAAAACTTTTTTCAGAAAATCAAGGATATCTACCAACACGAGGAACTCCGTAAGAAAATCCTCATCACCTTTGGGTTTATTCTTGTTTACCGTATCGGTTCGTTTATTGTGCTACCAGGCGTCAATTCTGATGCCTTGTCACAGCAAATGGACTTGGGTGAATCGGGCCTTGGCGGCCTCCTAGCCCTCTTTACTGGTGGAGCATTCACCCGTGCATCAATCTTTGCGCTGGGTATTATGCCGTACATCAGTGCTTCGATCATTATTCAGCTTCTGAGCATCGCAGTGCCTTCGGTACAGAAAATGCAAAGTGATGGTGAAAGCGGTCGCAAGAAAATCAATCAATGGACCCGCTTCCTGACCATCGCCATTACCTTGGTGCAGGCTCCCGGTTACTTGGCTTCAACAGTTGTTTCTGTGGAAGGTGCAGTGCCAGATAGTGGTTCGTTTTGGTGGGTATCGTCAGTGATTATTCTTACTGCAAGCACCCTCCTGATCATGTGGCTGGGTGAACGAATTACCGATAAAGGAATCGGAAACGGTATTTCGTTGCTGATTATGATTGGGATCATCGCCACCTTCCCTCAAGCGATCATTCAAGAGTTCTCTCTACCGCAAACGAAGTTTTACTTCTTCTTAATTGAGATTGCTGCATTGTTGATTGTGATTGGTGCGAGCGTGGCACTTGTACAGGCGGTGCGTCGTGTACCCGTACAGCTGGCCAAAACCATGCAAGGGGGGACCTACATGCCTACAGGCGAAGGACAACGGTCATACATTCCTTTGAAATTGAACTCAGCCGGTGTAATGCCAATCATCTTTGCTCAAGCAATCATGTTTGTGCCCTTGTACCTGACCCAAACCGAAACTTTCCAGAGCAATCAAATTTTGATTGAATTGGGTGATTTCAACGGCTTTTGGTACAACATGATCTTCTTTTTGATGATTGTGGTATTTACCTACTTCTACACGGCGATTACAGTTAACCCAAACCAAATGGCCGAAGACCTTAAGCGCCAAGGTAGTTTTGTTCCCGGTGTAAAACCTGGCCGCGCAACTGCTGAGTTCCTTGACGGGGTGCTTTCACGCATTACCCTTCCTGGTTCCATTTTCCTTGGGCTGATTGCAATTTTACCTGCAATCGTCTTCCGCTTGGGATTGACCAATGCACAATCGTTTGCAATTTTCTTCGGAGGAACCTCGCTACTCATCATGGTCGGCGTTATCCTAGACACATTGCAACAAGTTGACAGTCACCTCTTGAGTCGTCATTACGACGGTTTGATGAAGTCAGGAAAACTTCGTGGACGTCAAAACTCACCGGTGAGCGGAATCGCTGGCTGATATGGGTGGACGTAAGATTTATTATAAAACCGAAGAGGAGATAGAGCTCCTCCGGGAAAGTTCTTTACTTGTTGGCAAAACCTTGGCAGAAGTGGCCAAAGCAATTCGTCCGGGTGTAACAACCTTAGACCTCGATCGGATTGCTGAAGCTTGCATCCGCGATCATGGCGCAACTCCCGGTTTCCTTGGATATGGTGGATTTCCAAATTCACTCTGTACGAGCGTAAACGATCAAGTTGTTCATGGTATCCCTAACAATACACCATTGCAAGAAGGTGACATTGTTTCGGTTGATTGTGGCGTGTTGAAGAGCGGTTTTTATGGAGATTCAGCGTACACCTTTCCGGTGGGCGTAGTCTCTGAAGAAATTGAGAAACTACTGCGCGTCACCAAAGAATGTCTCGAGCTTGGAATCGAGGCCGCAATTGCGGGCAACCGCATGGGAGATCTCGGCTTCGCAATTCAAAACCATGCGGAAACAAACGGTTATGGGGTTGTTCGAGAACTCGTAGGACACGGTTTGGGACGGGAGCTTCATGAAGCTCCAGAAGTTCCTAACTACGGACGTCGCGGAAATGGTGTACGTTTGCAACCCGGTTTGGTTTTGGCTATAGAGCCAATGATCAACATGGGAACGAAATCGGTTCGTCAGAAAAGTGACGGATGGACAATCGTTACCGGCGACGGAAAGCCAAGCGCACACTTTGAACACGACGTAGTTGTGAGAGAAGGAAAAGCAGAGGTATTGTCAACGTTTGAATGGATAGAAGAAGCGTTAGGAATACGCAAGACAACATAATATGGCGAAACAAACGTCGATAGAACAAGACGGAACCATCATTGAGGCACTCTCGAACGCTATGTTCAGAGTGGAGCTGGAAAACGGTCACGTAATTACGGCTCATATCTCCGGAAAGATGAGGATGCACTACATCCGAATCTTGCCCGGTGACAGGGTGAAGGTGGAAATGTCGCCATACGATTTAACAAAAGGTCGAATTAGTTTCAGATACAAGAAGTAGCCATGAAGGTACGTGCATCACTCAAAAAACGGTCAGCAGAGTGCAAGATCGTTCGCAGAAAGGGACGCCTCTACGTAATTAACAAGAAGAACCCTAAACTGAAGCAACGTCAGGGATAATCCCTGACGTGTCATCAAACACACAATAGTTATGGCAAGGATTGCTGGAGTCGACCTTCCGAGAAACAAGCGCGGAGCGATCGGTTTGACTTACATCTACGGTATCGGTCGTACACGTGCACGTCAAATCCTCGAAATGGCGAACGTTAACCCCGATAAGAAAATCGCTGATTGGAACGACGAAGACCTCGCAGGTATTCGCGGTGCAATCGGCTCAAACTTCAAGGTTGAGGGTGAACTCCGCTCGGAAACACAAATGAACATCAAACGTTTGATGGACATTGGCTGCTACCGCGGAATTCGTCACCGTGTAGGTTTGCCCCTTCGCGGTCAACGCACCAAGAACAACTCACGCACCCGCAAGGGCAAGCGTAAGACAGTTGCGAACAAGAAAAAGGCTACTAAATAATCATTGAGCCGTTCGGCAATATGGAGTCCCTTAGTAGGACTGATTACCTGAATACCAAGCATTATGGCAAAGAATGTCAAAAAGAGAAAGAAGGTAAACGTGGAGGCCTCAGGTGAGGCGCATATCCAGTCTACTTTCAACAACATTATCATCTCCCTTACAAACAACCAGGGACAGGTGATTTCATGGTCTTCTGCAGGAAAGATGGGTTTCCGCGGATCTAAGAAAAACACTCCTTATGCTGCGCAGGTTGCTGCAGAGGATTGTGGTAAAGAGGCCTTTGAATATGGGTTGCGAAAAGTTCGCGTACTCGTGAAAGGCCCTGGTGCCGGCCGTGAATCGGCCATCCGTACCCTCCACAACATGGGGATTGAAGTAATCGAAATCATTGACGTGACGCCGCTGCCCCACAACGGGTGTCGTCCGCCGAAACGTCGTCGCGTCTAATTATTTAAACAGAAGATCATGGCACGTTATAGAGGACCCAAATCCAAAATCGCCCGTCGATTCCGTGAGCCAATTTTTGGCCCAGATAAAGCACTCGAACGCCGCGCTTACCCTCCCGGTCAGCACGGCCCAAATAAACGTCGTTCGAAAGCGTCTGAATACTCGGTGCAGCTCGCTGAAAAGCAGAAGGCTAAGCACACTTACGGTATTCTTGAACGCCAATTCTCGAACCTCTTCAAAAAGGCTTCGTCAAAGACTGGTATTACCGGTGAAAACCTGCTCCAGCTCTGCGAATCACGCCTCGATAACACCGTTTACCGTCTCGGGATTTCCCCAACACGCAGCGGTGCACGTCAACTTGTAGGCCACCGTCACATCACTGTCAATGGTGCAGTGGTTAACATCCCTAGCTACCAATTGCGCCCAGGTGATGTTATCGCAGTGCGCGAGAAGTCGAAGTCGCTTGAAGTAATCTCTTCATCACTTTCTGCCAACCGCAAGCAGTACGATTGGCTCGACTGGAACAACACCGACATGCGCGGTACTTTCATCAGTGCTCCAATGCGCGATCAAATCCCTGAGAACATCAAGGAACAGCTGATCGTCGAATTGTACTCGAAATAATCTTTAACACCCTTGTAATGGCAATTCTTGATTTCCAGAAACCCGATAAGGTCATCCTCCTCGAGGCCGATGATTTCAAAGGACAATTTGAATTTCGTCCGCTCGAACCAGGGTTCGGTATAACCATCGGAAACGCCCTCCGCAGGGTACTCCTTTCTTCGCTCGAAGGCTTCGCCATCACCCACTTCAAAATGGAAGGGGTTGATCACGAATTCTCGACCGTAAAAGGTATTGTTGAAGACGTAACTGAGATGATTCTCAACATGAAGCAAGTGCGCTTCAAACAACAAATCGACGGTACTGACGAAGAACGCGTTTTGGTGAGCCTCTCAGGTCAATCGCAGTTCACTGCAGGCGACATCGGCAAGTTTACTTCAGCTTTCCAAGTGCTAAATCCCGATTTGGTGATTTGCAACATGGATGGCAAAGTGAAGGTTAACATCGAAATTCGCATCGGTAAAGGCCGTGGATACGTCCCCGCTGAAGAGAATAAAGATGCGAGCGCACCTGTAGGCACTATCGCAATTGACTCCATCTACACACCGATCCGTAACGTACGTTACACCATCGAGAACTTCCGTGTAGAGCAAAAAACCGACTACGAAAAACTCGTAATCGACTTGGAGTGCGATGGCAGCATCTCACCAAAAGATGCGCTGCAAGAAGCTGCAAAAATCCTCATCCACCACTTTATGCTGTTCAGCGATGAACGCATCACGTTGGAGAACGAGGAGAAAACTGAAACAGAAGAGTTCGACGAGACCTCGCTGCACATGCGTCAATTGCTCAAAACCAAATTGGTCGATATGGACCTCTCTGTGCGCGCATTGAACTGCCTGAAAGCAGCAGATATCGAAACCCTCGGCGATCTTGTCTCATACAACAAGAACGACTTGCTTAAGTTCCGTAACTTCGGTAAGAAGTCGCTCACTGAGCTCGAAGACCTTGTTGACACAAAGGGCCTGTCGTTCGGTATGAACGTGGCTAAGTACAAATTGGATAAAGAATAACCGAACAGACGCGTCTGTTGAACACCTAAACCCATGAGGCACGGTAAAAAATTCAACCACCTTGGACGTAAGACAGGTCACCGCAAGGCCCTGCTCTCGAACATGGCTTGTTCGCTCATCGAGCACAAGCGCATTACCACAACTGTGGCCAAGGCTAAGGAGCTCCGTAAATACGTTGAGCCACTAATTAACCGATCTAAAGAAGACTCGACGCACTCTCGTCGTGTATGCTTTAGCTACTTGAAAAACAAACACGCTGTTACCGAATTGTTCCGCGAAGTTGCACCAAAGGTGAGCAACCGTGAAGGAGGGTACACACGCATCATCCGCACCGGGTTCCGCCTCGGTGATAGCGCTGAAATGTGTTTGATCGAACTCGTTGATTTCAACGAAATCTACGGTCGTGAAGAGAAGAAGACCCGCGCACGTCGTGCTCGTCGTGGCGGTGCGAAGAAGAAAGATGAAGCAGCTCCTGCCGCTGAGGCAGCTGAAGAAGCAACTGTTGCCCCGGCCGCAGAAGCTCCAACGGCTGAACAAGCCGACAATGCCGGCGAAGCTGCTGAAGGTACTGACGAAGAAAAGAAAGACTAAGTCAGGTAGTTGTTCCTGTTTGTCGAGAGGGAGGCCACTGGCTTCCCTCTTTTTTTGTCGCTATCGTGTGGATAAAACACACGCCAAATGGCTTAACCTTCCTCCGTCGTTTCGTGTATCTTTGCATGCGAAATGCCCAACCATGAGTCAGTCACCCGCATATCTCGTACTTGAAGATGGTACTGTGTTCCAAGGCTACGCCATCGGAGCCAAAGGAACCACCGAAGGTGAAATTGCCTTCAATACCGGAATGTATGGGTACCAAGAAATCTTCACCGATCCGAGCTACTACGGTCAAATACTGACAATGGCCACTTCGCACATCGGTAATTACGGGGTCCATCCCGACGAAGTCGAATCCAATGGCATCAAAATTGCCGGCCTCGTGGTAAAGAAATTTAGCGATGTCTTCAGCCGAACATCTGCCAGCGGCAGTCTACAATCTTACCTTGAACGCGATGGCGTCGTGGGTATATCCGACATTGATACGCGTTCGCTCGTGAGGCACATTCGTCAAAAAGGTGCCATGAACGCCGTGATTTCAAGCGAGATTCTTGATCCTGAAGAACTCAAAAAGAAAGTCAAATTGGTCCCGTCAATGGATGGCCTCGAGCTCTCATCCAAAGTTACCACCCAAGAATCGTACACGGTCAACCCTAGTGGTGCCGTACATGTCGCTTTGATGGATTACGGGGTCAAAACCAACATTGTTCGTTGCCTTACCGAACGTGGTTGCCGCGTTGACGTCCATCCGGCAAGCACAAAAGCCGACACCATTATTGCCTCAAACCCTAGCGGAATAATGCTCTCAAATGGCCCAGGAGATCCTGCAGCCATGAAAAGGGAAGCCGAAGAAGTAGCAAAACTTGTCGCATCCGGAATCCCAGTCTTCGGTATCTGCCTTGGGCACCAGCTTCTGGCCTTGAGCCAAGGTTTGGCCACCGAAAAAATGTTCAACGGCCACCGCGGTGTCAATCATCCCATTAAAAATCTCCTCACCGGGAAATGCGAAATCACTTCGCAAAATCACGGTTTTGTAGTGTCAAGGTCAAGCATTAATGCCAACCCTGACATCGAACTTACCCACATCCATCTGAATGATGATACTGTTGCAGGTATTCGAGTGAAGTCGAAACCCGCATTCAGTGTGCAATACCACCCCGAAGCCTCAGCGGGTCCGCACGATAGTCGTTACCTTTTCGATGATTTCTTAACCCTCATCCATCAAAACGCTGAGCTTTTACACTCTTAAATCATGAGCTACATCGCCAAAATCCATGCCCGCCAAATCCTCGATTCGCGCGGCAATCCAACCGTTGAAGTTGAAGTGTACACCGACCAAGGTGTCGTAGGCCGCGCTGCTGTGCCGTCAGGCGCGTCTACCGGGGTGCACGAAGCGGCTGAGCTGCGCGACAATGACGCCCAGATTTACATGGGCAAAGGTGTGCTACGCGCCGTTGAAAACGTCAACAACACCCTTAACGAAGAACTCACAGGTGCCTATATCTACGATCAAAACCTCATTGATCGCGCAATGATTGGCATCGACGGTACACCCAACAAAGGCATCCTCGGCGCAAATGCCATCCTCGGTGTGTCGCTGGCCGTAGCCCGCGCTGCTGCAGAGTCTTGCGGTCAACCGCTTTACCGCTACATCGGTGGCGTAAGTGCCAACACCTTGCCCGTACCAATGATGAACATCCTTAACGGAGGTTCACATGCCGACAACAAGATTGACGTGCAAGAGTTTATGATCATGCCGGTGGGTGGAAGCACCTTCTCTGAAGCTTTGCGCATGGGCACCGAAGTCTTTCACCACCTCAAAGCAGTATTGAAGAAAAATGGCCATTCAACCAATGTGGGCGATGAAGGTGGATTCGCACCAAACCTCGCTTCGAATGAAGAAGCCCTTCAGTACGTTATGAAAGCCATTGAAGCCGCAGGGTATAAACCGGGCGACGATATCCTTATCGCACTCGATGCTGCCTCATCTGAGTTCTACAACGCCGAGAAACAACGCTACACCTTCCATTCAACAGGCGATGAAATGACGGCCTCAGAACTGGTAGGGCTTTGGGAGGAATGGAGCCGAAAATACCCGATTATTAGCATCGAAGATGGATGCGCCGAAGATGACTGGGACGGATGGAAACTCCTCAATGAACGCATTGGTGACCACGTGCAAATCGTTGGCGATGACCTGTTCGTAACCAATACCGAACGCATCCGAAAAGGAATTGAAGAAGAGGCCGCTAACGCCATCCTTATCAAAGTGAACCAAATCGGAACCCTTACTGAAACCATTGATGCCGTTAACCTCGGCCGCAAGTATGGCATGAGCTCAGTAATGAGCCATCGCTCGGGAGAAACCGAAGACAGCATCATCGCTGACCTCGCCGTAGCGCTCAACACCGGCCAAATTAAAACAGGTTCAGCGTCACGCTCAGACAGAATTGCCAAGTACAACCAATTGCTCCGAATCGAAGAGCAACTCGGTCGTATGGCGTACTTCCCCGGACGAAACTTCCGCAGCTGAACAGCCCCTTTGGTGAATAACTGATTCACTGAAACGTAGATTGATTTTCAGAAGGTGTTAATTTTGAGGAATTAACACCTTTTTTATGCGCAAACACCTGCTCTTTCTCATCTGTGGAGGATTCCCATTCGCCCTCCTTTCACAACTCCTCAACGGGAGCTTCGAACAATGGCAAAATCTACCTACGTTTGAAGAACCTGTAGCGAATGCGGTCTCCTTTATTTCGTCAAATGAAGTCACCTACTTCTCTGACCAAGTACTTTCAATGTACGAAGTCAATGGCAGTGGTGGAGGCAGCGCTATGCGGATTGAGTCAACCATGACCCAATTCGGCCCTGAGGTTGGCTTCGCCATCTGGGGAAGCGTACCTGAAGATGACGGAGAAGAAGTCATCTTCGAAAACGGTTTCCCGTTCACCGATCAGTCGGTTTCTGCCTTTAGTTGCGACTTGCGCTACAATGTGAACCCCAATTCACCGGGCTTTGTCATCCTGCAATTCAAATTAAATGGCGTTCCGGTGGGTGTCGGTAACCTCCTCCCGGGAACGTACATCTTCCCCATTGCAGGAGTCCAAGCCAGCTTTCAAACCGAAACATTCAACATCTTTCCGGCTTTGCCTTCGGAAGTGGATGAGTGCGTTGTCGGATTTGCCACCAATGCAGTATTCGAAAACGATGGAGAAGTATTTCCAGGCGATTTCATCGAGGTCGATAACCTCCAATTCGTGGGCAGCAATCAAACCGTTCCGGGTGGCGATTTTGAAGAGTGGTTCAATGCAACCATTGTTTTTCAGCCCACCGCTTGGGGAGGTTTGATCTTTCCAGGTCTTAACCTAGTTGAGCAAACCACCGACGCATCGTCGGGTGACTTTGCGGTGCAGCTGACCACCCAAGAGGTCGACGGAAACACCACACCTGCCTTGCTTACACAGGGGCAAATCAGTGATAACGGCCTGGAGCCATCCATTTTCGTGCCCGGTGATTTTGATGGATTTACCTTTGATTACAAATACACCGCTGTTGGGAGTGATTCAGCGTATGTCGTTGTGGTGATGAGTGAAACCCTGTCGCCTGATCCCTCCGAAATTTCCTTTTGGGCAACGACTTTGGAACCTCAAACAAGCTACACTGAATTCGCTATTGACCTGGCTTGGATGATGGGCTTCATGGATGTTAACTACGTTGCAATCGCATTCTTTTCCAGCGCTGAAGGTTTCAATGGCGTAACGCAGTTTACTCCCGAAATCGGCTCTACCTTGTTCATTGACAACGTGCGCCTGAACAGCTCAGGAGGTGATCCGTGTGATTTTGAAGTCAACATCGACCTTGGCAATGAACTGATCATTTGCGAAGGCATCATCGAAGAGGCTTCTGTACCAGAGGGCTTTGAAAGCTACCAATGGTTCAGCACACCTATGTTTGGCGGCAACACAATGCCAATCGAGGGGGCAAACTCGAACACGCTCGACATCACAAGCGATTTGGTGTTGTTCGAGCTCTGGTGTGTGGTCACTCTTGGCGATTGCGTGGTGCAATCGAATGCGCTTACCGTTGATCAATGGGTGTTTGCGCCAACCGTGGTGGCATCTACAGAGACCGATCTTTGTGAAGGTGAGTCGACAACACTCGAAGCGCTCGGAGCCGATGGCACCGTATTTTGGTTCCTCAATGGCAGTGAAATTGTAGGGGTTAACGACAATCCACTCATTGTTACTCAGCCGGGTGAGTACGTGGCTGCCATCGCGCCTGATCTTTGTCCAAATCTGCTAATATCAAGCGGCCTGGGGCCAGTAATTAACGTCAGTTCGAATCCGTCTCCGCAACTCCAAGATACCGGCAGCGGCGTTGAGGTCACTTTACCATTCGCTTCGTATACGTGGTTCTTCAACGGAGTATTGGTTCCAAATGAGAACGGACAGTCAATTCCATACCAAGGCCCTGCCGGAGACTACACCGTTGAAGTCACCAACAGCGTCGGCTGCTCAGGTTCCGCTACGATTTTTGCAACAACGATCCATGAATCAGCCAACGCGACCTTCAGTGTATTCCCGAACCCTGCGCGAGAATCGGTACGTGTGAATGCCATTGGCGATTTTGAAATTTATGGTTTGGATGGACGTGTGCTGTTGTCGGGGCAAGTACTTCGGTCGGGTGAACACATCAATGTGTCGCTCCTCGCCCCGGGCGTATACCTTATGAAGATTGGAAATTCATCGCAGCAATTGATTAAACTCTGACCAAAAAAAGACCGCAGGCCTCCGTTGACGCCTGCGGTTTTTACACGAGAAATAAACCTGTTCGCATTCATCCGAGAAACAAGGAAACGGATGATACACTGCGAACATAGGGCAGAGTGGAATAGGGGCCGACAATTATTTAATAAGCGTCGGCCTCTTTTTTATAACTGTTTTTTTTCGGCACGGTAGGGTAGGTGCTAGGATGCTTGTATCTGTATTATTGGAGTGCTAAATGTTCGCACTGTCCAACGAGGAAACCAAAGCCTATGAAGCCGTCAACAGAACTGTTCGACCTGATTAAGTCGCTCACCAAAAGTGAGAAGCGCTTTTTCAAACTTTCATCGTCGTTGCAAACGGGTGATAAGAACTACCTGAAGATTTTTGATGCGATTGATCGTCAAGTAGACTACGACGAGGGCGCAATCAAACAGCAATTTCGCAAGGAGATTTTCATCAAGCATTTTCCTTCTGAAAAAAATCACCTGTACAAGCTAATCCTCAAAAGCCTTCGGGCCTACCACGCCGACAACAGCGTAAGTTCGGTGTTGAAGCAGGAAATCAAGAACATCGAAATTCTCTACAACAAGGCACTCTTTAAAGAATGCAACAAGTTTTTGATGCGAGCGAAGAAACTCGCGATTGACCACGAGAAGTTTTACTACCTCTTCGAACTCATTAGCTGGGAGAAGATGCTCCTCGAAGAAGCGCTTGAAGACGGCCAATTTACCAAAGACCTCGATCTGTTGATCCGCGAAGAGCAAGAAGTCATCGAGAAACTCCGCAACCTTGCGGCGTACCACGTTCTCTACTCAAAGATCAATTACGTGTTCCGCAGCGGAGGTTTCGTCCGTAACGAAGAAGAGAAAAACATCGTCGACGAAATCAAGAATCACCCACTCATCAAGGGGAAAAATACGGCATTGTCGAAGCGTGCAGCCACAATCTGTTACTACACCCAAGGATTTTGCAACATTGCCGAGGGCAATTACGATGTCGCCCAAGCCAAGTTCATGCGGGTGAAAGAAATCGTAGACGAAAACCCGCATCTGCGTCAAGATCTGGCAAAACGCTATGTTAAAACACTGAATTACATCATCTTCTGCCTGATTGATAGCAAGCAGTACCAAGAAGCGTTGGTGCGCACAGCTGAAATGCGCAAGCTTGCTGAAGAGCGTGAGTTTGCAAGCACTGACATACTCTTGAGCATTTTCAAGAACGCAACGGTTGCTGAACTTCAAATTGCGCAACTCACCAAAGACTACGAGCGCGGCTACGCAGTTGTTGATGAAATCACAGAAGGTATGGCCGACAGCGAAGGTAAACTGCACAAAGAGCAGGTGCTTACCTTCTCCTACCAAATCGCCAGCTTCTATTTTTCAACCGGTAACTACAACAAGTCACTCCAGTGGCTCAATAAAGTACTCAACGATAACGAGAATACATTGCGCCAAGACGTTTACAGCTACGCACGCCTTTTCAACTTGGTCGTGCACTACGAGCTAGGCAATTACGACTTGCTTGAGTACATCACCAAGTCGACTCAACGCTACCTTTCAAAGCGTCAACGCGATTACGGCTTGGAGAAAATGGTCATCGAATACGTTCGTAAGCTCATCCGGACTACAAGCGATTCTGACCGCCGCAAGCATTTCGAAACCTTCTTGGTTGATGTTCGTCAGCGTGCTCTTGAACCCGAAGACCGTATCGTTCTGAAGTTTTTCGACTTCGTCGGATGGGCCGAAGGCCATCTGTCAACAAACGATGTCGCCGTTGGGCAACGTCGTGCCGTGTGAACCTGCAAGTTCAATCAATAAAAAAGGCCGCAATTTGCGGCCTTTTTTTATGCGCATTAGGAGCGCAAATCAATTGATGACTTTGAACTCAGTTCGGCGGTTGACTTGGTGCTGAGCTTCGGTGCACTCGACGCCATCGCTGCATTGGTTCAGTAGCTTTCGCTTGCCGTAGCCGCGACTAATCAACATCGAACGCTTAACCCCTTTGCTTACCAGGTACTGCGATACGGCTTGGGCACGGCGGTTTGACAGTTCATCGTTGTAGAAATCGCTGCCACGGGCGTCAGCGTGTGAGCTTACCTCCACTTTCAAACCGGGGTTATCACGCAACAATTTCGCAATGTAGTCGAGGTACGGCCGCGCGTCTTCGCGAATGTCGGCTTTGTTATAATCCCAAAGGATGTTTGGAATCTGGTAAGGTGAGTTTGCATTGATCCCTTTGGGTAGCTTACCATCACCTGTTTGGTTTCCTGAACCGGTGTTGTCTCCATTGCCTGAGCCATTGTCACCGCCGGTGTTGGCTGTGTCATCGGGATTGCTCAAGTCAAGCAATTCAAGGTTCAATTTCACTTCGCGATCGCCTGAACTGTTCTTCGTAGAAACGTTCTCCGAAACAGCAAAGAACCCGTCTTTCTCCACCTTGATTTTGTAATCCTTCCCTCCGGTGAGCGCATTCTCAAACATACCGAGCTCATCGCTCATGAACACCTCTTCGGTGCCGTCGGTAAGGTTTTGAATGGTGATTTTAGCACCCTCGATGGGTGTACCATCGTATTTCCGGGTGACAAGGCCGCTTAAACTGTAGGCGTTGTCGTTGGCGATAAAGGCGTAAATGTTGTCACGTCCTGAACGGTCCGAAGAGAAGAAGCCGGTAGTTCCGTCATTGGTGAAGGCCATGCCGAAATCGTCAAAACTGGTATTAACAGGGTAAGGGAGTTGAACAGGCTCACCCCAGCTGTTGCCTCGCTTAACGCTGTAAAGAATGTCCAATCCTCCAAGGGTTTGGTGTGCATTCGAACTGAAATAAAGTGAATCAGCCGAGCGGAAGCTAGGGAACACTTCATTCCCCGCAGTATTAATGCTGGCGCCGAGGTTGCTAGGCGTACCCCACGAGCCGTTTTCAAAGCTTACGCTGTACAAATCCATCCCTCCAAAACCATCCGAAATGTCAGATGAGAAGTAGAGCATTTTACCGTCCGGTGAAAAGCTCGGGTGGGCATACATGTTCGATGATTTGCAGAACGGCAAAAGCACAGGTGTGCTCCACTTCCCATCTTCGCTCATCGTTGAAGTGTAGAGCTGCATGGTATTGACCGACTGGTCATTCACCTCAAGTTTTTTTCCGGTGCTGTAGTTGCTGCGGGTCAAAACCATGGTCGACCCGTCAGGTGAAAGGGTTGCGATACCGTCGTGGTACGAACCGTTCACACCGGCTACTTTTTCAGGCTTGCTCATGTTTGGCCCATTCAAAGGGGCAACGTACAGGTCAGTGAAGCCCAAACCGGTATATGCGTCTTTTTCGCCAACAACGGTTTTGGAGCCGGAGAAATAGACTTTCCCATCTTTTACAAATGGAGCATACGCAGTGGTTAGCCCTTCAGTAAACACTTGACTTACGTCGTACAAACTTGAGTCTCGGCGCATTGCCGGAGCGCGTTTACTTGAAGTGCTCAAACTCTGCGCAACTTTGTTGTTTGGGTCGCGGGATAAAATCCCATTGAACACGGCTTCGGCATCTTCGTACTGCTTCAACGCCATAAGTGTGCGCCCGTAGTTAATGCGATCTGCATCACTGAAGCCCGGTTTAGCTGCAAGAATTTCATATTGAACGCGTGCCTCAGCAAATCGATGGGTTTGGTACAACGATGCAGCGTATGCGCGGCGAGCAGACTCATCGTCAAGCTTTTCCAAGCCTTTGCCCAAATGCTGAATGGCA
The DNA here is from genome assembly GCA_036835325.1 of Flavobacteriales bacterium. Classification (GTDB taxonomy): domain Bacteria; phylum Bacteroidota; class Bacteroidia; order Flavobacteriales_D; family Sanyastnellaceae; genus CAMCHP01. Next base: position 28,145 of record DAITMF010000012.1, on the reverse strand, counting down.
TCTTGGTAACGAAGTTCATCGTAAGCCTGCATGCCGTCTTTGAGGTTCACGCGGGCACATGACCCTAGAAACACCAAGGTCATGGCTATAAGAGTGAGACGGATGGATGTCTTAATCATGGTTTAGAAGTATCGCGGTGAACGTTTTTTGACTAGGATGTCTGAGCCGAAATCAAAACCGAGCATCACTTCATGTGAACCGCTTGAATAGGTGTTGATGTCACTCAGGGTGTAATCATAGGCGTAGCCCATGCGCAGTTGAGGTGTAATGTTGTACTCAATCATACCAATCAACGCATCACCTGTGCGGAGACCTGCTCCAAGCCAAAGGCGGCGGTAAATAAGAAAGTTACAGTTGAGGTCAACCTGCACAGGAGCCGATGGGTGGTACTTCACCAAGAACGATGGCTTAATCGCCAAGTTCGCTCCTGCATCGAACACACCTCCGGCGTTGAAATAGTAGTGCTGCGTAAAGTAGTTGCTGGTAACCGAATTGTCAATGATGATGGCATCGTCAATGGAGTAAACCAAAGGAACCGACAAACCTGCATAATAGCGGTCATTGTGCCAGTACATACCAAAACCAAACTTCGGTACAAACTGCCCTTGGATATCTCCGGTGGCATACACATTGTCGCCCGGATCCCATGCTACCAATTCACTCAAACGCGCGCTGTAAGAAGCTGCGCCTGCACGAAGACCGAACGAAAGCGTACTCTTCGCGGTAAGTTGCAAGTGGTAAGCAATGTTGGCCGATACATCAAGAGCCGACGTGATACCAATACGGTCGTTGTTAACCACAAGACCTACACCTAAGCGATCTTTTGCAATGGATCCGTCGATGCCCACAACTTGCGTAGTCGGCGCTCCTTCGAACTTCATCCATTGGCTGCGGTGAAGCGCAGTGGCTGACCAATAGTCTCTTGTGCCGGCATAGGCCGGGTTCAAAAGAAGTCCATTGAACATGTACTGGCTAACCATCAATTCCTGCTGGGCTTGGCTCATCTGAACCAAACCAAGGAAGGCGATGAAAAGGGTGATGATTCGTTTCATAAGGCTTTGCGATTAACGACGGAGGTCAACATAGGTGGCAAACTGACGACCTGAAGCTTCGAACAACACGAAGTAAGTTGCATCGGGCAACTCCTCTCCGTCATTGTTACGGCCATCCCATTCGTTCTGATAATTGTTTTTCTCGTAAACAAGGCTTCCCCAGCGGTTGAACACTTTGAAGGTGTTCACCGGGTGCAAATCAACTCCGAGGATTACGAAGTTGTCATTTAGGCCATCACCGTTCGGCGTGAAACCGGTTGGCAGTGTGAGGTCATCCGGACCAATCACCACAATGATGGTGTCTTTCACACAGCCGTTCGCATCGGTGACCATCAAGTTGTAGTTGCCTGCTGCCAAACCGCTAGGGTTTTCAGTGTCAACACCAATCCCTGTCGGACCTGACCAATCAAGCGTATAATCAGGGCTTCCACCGGTAACATCGGTTTCAATGCTGCCATCGCTCGCGCCAAAGGCGCTCACACCGTACCCATTTGGCAGAAGAGGCGAGAAGCCGTTAATCGTGATGCTGTCAGGCTGCATAATAACGAACTGAGCTTGCTGAGTACAGCCATTGGCGTCAACCACATTCAAGGTAAACAAGCCGTCGCAAATGTTTGCCAACTCAGCACCCGTGCCCACTTCGGCGCCAGACTCATCCGTCCAAATAAAGGTTGCAGGCTCAATAGCGTTCGTTACGGTGGCTTGGATCAAACCGTCGCAGTCGCTGTAACACAAGGGTTGCTCGGTCGTGCCTGAAACAAGAATCGGAAGCGGACCATCAACGTCGGCTGAAACAACGACTTCACAGCCGTTGGCATCTGTAACAACTGCAGAATAGCTGCCCGTACAAAGTTCATCGGCGCTCGTAGCGTCATCGGCAACAGCCGTTGGTCCGGTGTACTCAATGCTGAATGGCGCAGTACCTCCCGTGATGGTGAGCTGAAGAGTACCATCGCATGCGCCGCAGTTGGCGTTGGTGGTTGAAAGCACAGCGGTCAACACTTGAGGCTCAATGATCTCATAGCACGCTTCAACTTCACATCCGTTTTCGTCGGTGGCAGTTACACAGTAAGTTCCTGCCTCGAGGTTGGTGAGGTCATCGCCACCGCTTACAGGGTCCCAAACGATGGTAACAACGCCGGTACCACCTGTAACGGTAATGTCAATCGCTCCATCTGCTTCACCATTGCAGCTGATTTGCGTCACCACCGCATCAAGGGTGATAGGCACAGGACCGGAGATAACAAAAGTTTGATTAATTGAGCAGTCAACTACGTCGGTCAGGGTGATCTCAACAACATCGCCTGCACAAAGATTTTCAAGCAAATCATTGCTCACCGTGATGGGTTCTGAGTTCAAAAGCCATTCAATGGTGTAGTCAGGTAAACCTCCTGAGGGGGCAATCTCCAACGTGCCATCGCAACTTTCAGCACAGCTTGTGTTCGATCCATTGAAGTTGCTCAAAACCGCATTCAACTGAAGCTGTTCAGGCTGGGTGATTTCAAACATGAGCAATTCTTCACAGCCGTTTGCGTCGGCAACGAGCACTTCGTACATACCAGCGCAGAGATCTTGCACATCTTCAGTGAATGCAAAGTTGCCGCTTACATCTTGAAGCTCCCAAAGGAAAGTGTAAGGCTGGGTACCGCCGGTGACCGTTAGGTCGATTGAACCGTCGCATGCACCAAAACAGCTCACTTCAGAACCGCTTGGATACAGGGAAACAACGGCTGTAACCACAAGGGGCTCTTCCGGTTCTGTGATCTCAACCGTTGCTTGCGTTTCGCAGCCTTCAGCGTCGGTAACCACAATTGTGTACGTTCCTGCTGAGAGGTTATTTTGGTTAAGGATGGATGGATTTACAATGCCGGGGCCACTCCATTCGATTAGGTAGTCAGGGTTACCACCTTCAATCACCGCATTGATGCTGCCTGTTGACTCTCCGGCGCAATCGATGTTAAATACTCCTCCGGGTGTAAGGAAAGCCGAAGCCGTTACGATGAACGGTTCGGGTTCGGTTACTTCCACTGAAACGGTCTCTGAACAGCCGTTGGTATCGGTTACAACCAGTTCATAGGTTCCTGCTGTAAGGTTTGCAAGGATGTTACCAAACAGCACTCCGCCGTTCCATACGAACGTGTAATCTCCGGTACCGCCTGTAGCTGACACAACAATCGCACCGTCATTGCCTTGGTAGCAGGTAACGGGGGTAATGTTATCTACAGTGATTTCGATAGGAGTAGGCTCTGTCAATTCGAAAGTGATAAACTCTTCACAACCGTTGGTGTCAATCACTTGGAGGGTGTAGGTGCCTGCGCACAAATCAGTCAACGTAGTCGCGTTCGGAGAATTGGTGCCAATCTCACCCTCAATCCATGAGTAGAAAATGTAATTGTCACTGCCTCCGGTTATGTTCGGTGTAATGAAACCGTCGCATTCGCCTGGGCAGCTAATACCGAATCCGTTGTAATCAGAAATGCTTCCTGAACTTTCAATTGGGTCGGGTTGGGTGATTGGAATCTGTGTTGTTGCAACGCATCCGTTTGCGTCGGTAACCAATACGCAGTAAGTTCCGGCAACAAGATTGCCTTGGAAACTTGAGCCCGGAACGTTCACTGGGTCACAGCTCGACCAATCATAGTTGTAGCATTCCGGTGCGAAGGTGGTGCAATCAGGGGTGCCGCCTGAAACGGTAACCGAAATCTGCCCATCGTTCGATCCAAAGCAGCTCACGTTGTAGCCTCCGTCGAAATTGGTGGTCGACACAAAGATGTCCATCACCTGTGGTGCTTCCAAGTTCACAGTAGCCTGAACTGAACAGCCTGTGTCGTCAGTAACAATAACAGTGTACTCACAATCAAAGAGGTTCGAAATGTCGGCCTGATTGGCTCCTGCGAAGAAACACTCGGCTTGTGGCAGCCATTCAAAGGTGTAAACACCGCTGCCACCGGTTGCGGTTGCAGTCACTGAACCGTTGTTCTGTCCGAAACAAATCGGTGGAACAACGTCAATGAATTCTACAACAATGGGCTCCGGTTCGCTTACTACGTAAGTAAAGGTCTCTTCACAATCGGCATCGGTGATGGTTACCTCATAAACGCCGGCACAAAGACCGGTGATATCGGCATCGTTCGAAGTGAAACCATTCGGACCCGACCAAACAATCAAGTCGACCTCTGAAGGTGTGATTGTAAGATCAATCGCTCCTGAGCAGGCATTGCCACAGTCAGCGGGTGTAATGTTGGCAGTCACAACGAAGGCGTCGTTTGTTCCAACTGAGAAGTTCTGCACGAAGGTGCATCCCAAAACATCGGTAATGGTTGCCGTGTAAGTGCCTGAGTCTAGACCGGTAATGGCGTCACCGGTGCATGGGCAACTTGGCCCTGTCCAGTCAACCGTGTAAGGTCCGCCGTGGCTACCGCCAATGGTGAGTGTGATTTCGCCCAGTCCGGCATTTGGTGCGCCGCAAGGGTTCGGAGTGATATCCGCGCTTACCGTCCAATCGGGTACACAGGTAAGAACAACCGTTTCTTGAGCGATGCAATCGTTAGAATCGGTCACTACCAAGTTGTAGGTTCCACAAGGAACACCCGTAAGATCTTCAGTAAAGTAGGTGTCGCCCGTTTGCACGTGCGTCCACTGGTAGAAGTACCCCGGTATTCCACCGGCAACGGTGATTTCTATGCCGCCATCTTCAGCGTCCGGACATGATACATTGAAGCCACCGGGGTAAGAAGTCACCGAATCAACAGTGACACTCACAGGGGCTCCCGGTTCATTGATAACAATAGTAACGGTGCCAGCGCTGGTACAGCCGTTGGCATCGGTCACTGAAACTTCATATACCCCGGCTCCCAAACCTGTAGCCACCGGCGTGGTGAGATTCGCGTTATGGCTCCAGTTGTAAAAATAGGGTGAACATCCTCCTGTGCTCGTAACTGTCGCGACACCGGTTTCTTCACCCGAGCAAAGAATGTCAACCGTTCCAACAACTTCAATGTCGAGTGGAGTGGGTTCAACAAGGGTGTAAACACCGGTGACCTCACAGCCCAAATCGTCGGTGACTGTCACTGTGTAGGTACCAGCCTGAAGGTTGTTGGCCGTAGCGTCGCCTGCAATGGGGTTATTGCCTGCATCCGTCCATGAATAGGTGTATGCCCCTGTTCCTCCCTCAACATCGATGGTGATTGAACCGTCAGACGCACCGTTGCAGCTAATCGCTGAACAGGTGTACTGCGAAAACTCAAAATCAACGATGGTCAATACTTGGTCTTCAATAACATCGGTGCAAGCGGTTGTGGTGCATCCTTCCGAATCAACAATGGTCAAGCAATAGGTGCCTTCAGAAACGCCAATCAATTCTTCAGATGTAGAAATCGGATTGCCATTGAAAGTCCAGTTGTAAGTGTATGGAGGTGTGGCATTGAATATGGACGGACGGATTTCACCGCTGCTGCCATCAATGCATGTAATGTTGGTCACGTCAAAGGTGATGGTGGGCTCTGTGACGGTTACGGTGGCTGAAGCACTTACCTCACAGTTCGCTAAAGTGGACGTCAAAGTGTAGGTTGTAGTGGTTGTCGGACATACTTCCACAACCAGTGACAACGGGTCACTCACGGCTGTTGACGGATCCCAAGCAAATGAAGCGCTTCCATCTGTCAGCGCCGTGCCCGTTAAGGTGACACACTGACCATTGCAAATCGTCGATGACGCTGGGTCAATGCTGACCTCGATCTCATCGATGATGTTGAAATCTACAGAGCTTTGGAAAAGGAATCCTTCGCACAACTGATCAACAATTTGAATCGTGATGGTTTCTTGTCCCTCGGGCAAGCCATCCCCGATAGGGAGAATATCAAACGATACGGATGTTTGCCCTGCGGGAATAAACAAGGTGTAGAAATCATTAACGGCGTCGTAGAACAGGTTTAAGTCAGGGTCAGTCGTGTAGTCAACACCGAAAACTGCGTCACCGGTCAGGGTGAAATTAACCGGCAAATCAGCGTTGGGCACAAAAGTGCTCGTGAATTGAACCGTTCCGTCATTGCACCCCTCCACCATGAACTCAGTACCTCCAACGGTGCTGGTTGTGATGGTAATCGGATTTGAGTTCAACTGCCCCACAAAAACAGCCGAGTCATAAAGGCGGTCAGAACCGTCAGCGATGATCAGTTTGATGTGGTATACCTCACAGGGTTCCAAGTTACCGATGGATGCCGTAAGTCCGGTTGTGAAACCATCGTACTGAATACCTTGCCCGGGCGGGTTTTCATTGTGGAAGAAGTACTGGGTATTGGTGATGTGGTTTACCGAGTTGATTGCCACAGGGTCAGAGGTCCCTGGAATCAAAGCAATGTTCACATCAACACCAACGTTTGGTCCCGAAACAAAGAACCCGAAAACGTCATTGAACGAAGAGCCGACCCATTCGAGGTACTCCTCGCTGGCAAAGATGAAATCAAAACTGATGCTATCCCCTTGTGGCACAACGTCAAATTCGAAGGTGGTTGCGTCAAATGTATTGAGACCACCATTGGCGATAGTCAACAAGGGGCTTCCGGGGAAGCCGTTGTCGTACAGGTCGCAATTCAAACAGGTTGTTCCGCTTAATTGAGGAAGCCCGGTTTCGTCGTTCGGACCAATAGCGTTGATAGCCTGACCTGTGGTCAAAAGGATACCTTGACTTGTGCCAATTTCAGTGCCGGTTGAGGTATAATAGGCGTAGCTGCCATCGGCTGCTGTGACCTGAACGTTGAAAATTTCGACGCCGACCCCTACGAGGTTCTGCGCCATTTGCTCCGGTGTTTGGGCAAAGTCGAGGGCCAATTGTGAGTAGCCCTGTAGCCCTGCGAAGAGTGCAGCCAGAAATCCTAAGATTCTGGAGAAGGTAAAATCCTTCATAAAGCAATTTTGGTTTGGGTGAAAACTTTCCTTACTGGGTGCGGCCGATACGGGCGTTCGCACAACGTTGATCAAAGCCGGCGGCATTTAGCTCGGTGGGCTTGACAGCGTTCGCCGGTACTCCGGCAGAAATGATTCGGTTTCTAACCGATTCGAAGGTGGCATTGGTTGCTAACCGACGAAACAAAATCACTCCGGCAGGCACACACGACCGCTCAATGAGCACTGAGGTGTCATCTGCAAAAGCGAAATGAATGTCGGCGTACGATTGAGGAGTTAAACCATTCACTTCAACAACCAGAAAAGTGGTTCCGGTTGACTGTGCCGAGGCTTGGCTCCATCCCAAAGCCAACACGGCCACTGCCAAAGTAAGTGGTAGCCGCAGTTTTCGTGAGACGAATTTTAGAGGGTAAAAACCGTGCATGACAGGTTGTGTTTAGTTGGGAGTTAGTCCCGTTAAATCTATGCAAATATGCGAAAAATGACTCCGTTTGAAAGGTATTTTGTGAACAATTGATGTAGACTTAGTGTATGGCCTTTTTATTTCCATTAGAGAGGCTGTACATGCCTATGCCGGCGGCTACCGAAACGTTCAGTGAGCCCATCTCAGCGGCCATGGGTATTCGAACCAAGCGATCACACAATCGCAGCGAATCCCTAGATAGCCCGGTTTCTTCATTCCCCATGACCAAACACAGCGGCCCATCAACCATGACAGACGATAAATCGTCGCTCGCTTTTTCCGTCATTCCAATGAGTTGAATGCCCGATTTCTTCAGCTCATCCAATGCTTTCCCGAAATTGACAACCCTGCACACAGGTAAGCGGAGCAAGGCGCCTGATGAAGTCTTGACAGCATCTTCGCTCATCGGAGCCGAGCCCGTTGAAGGAATCACCACTCCATGAAAACCCAAGCCCTCAGCCGAGCGGCAAATGGCGCCAAAATTGCCAACGTCTGTGATTCCGTCTAAAGCAATCATACGTGGTGTTTGGCCATCGGAAAACAACTGGTACAGTAGGTTTGACAAATCAGCGAATTCAACCGGTGACAAAAATGCTACTACGCCTTGGTGGTTTTTACGCGTCAAGCGATCAAGCTTCTCCGGAGGTACAAACTGCACGGGTACATCGCGTTCTTTTGCTAGAGCGAGGCATTGACCCTGACGCTCGCTTTTTACGCCTCGCAGGATGAAGATTTTCTGCAAATCTTGCCCTCCTTCTAGGGCTTCCAAAACAGGATGCCATCCAAATACTATGCTGTTCTTCATTCTTGGAAGATTCGTCCGTTGCGCCAATACGTGACAGAACGGTCCCAATCGGTTCTGTACATAAAGTTTCGTTTTAATATGTAGTGGTTTGATGTCACGGGCGTTGCAATGCGTTCAAACACGAAGCGAACCGATGAAACCGAGTTTTCATCGCCGTAGATCCAAACCTCTTCTGTAGCCTCCATCAAAATCCTTGCCGGATTTCCGAAAACGATATGAACCAAGCCTCGATCGGTTTTCCATCCCTCCGCAAATGAACTGAATTGGCGATTTGCTTCTTCAACCCGACCGTAGTAAATTCTTATCAGTTCACGCGTTCTGTCTTTGCTTCCGCCGCAGTCGAGCCAAAAGGCATCCAACTCCCGTTTGCCGTTCTTGCTCTCGTTCATTTTTTCGTGCTCGCGGCGCGAACTGATGTACCGCAAGCTTTCAATCATGTCGGTCAATGAACTTACCTCAGGGTAACTGCTTTGGTGAACACGCAAAGTGAATACATGCGCTCCTGCATTGGTTGTCACCGAAAGCAGTGGGCCCGTGGCCTGTATGCCTGTACCGTTCGACATAAAAGTGGAGCCAAGCGTGGTCGGCAATTGAGGCGTCTCTGGCTGCCCGTCGGTAAAGGGCGGTGGCGGGAGTTTCCAACCGGGGTCCCAAACTGTTTGCCTCAGCAAAAGTTCACCACGCGCCGTTTCAAGCCGCAGTCGGCTACCTTCGCGAATATCGTCTCCAAACAGGGGTGCTTGGGCATCAGCCTCGAAAATGAGGTAATCTTGCCGCGTTGAAAAAGGAGCCTTCACAACCTCTACCAAGCCCGTCTCATCCGTTCGACGGTTTACATCCGTTGCTTTAACCAGTAAGCGGTAAACAGCCTCTGTTTGCAATGCAAAGGCGGTCTTTTTCAGAATAAAACGCTGGTCTGACGCTGCTTCAACATCGTGCAGCGCAACGGTAAACGTGTCGATGTCAGCAAATTGACCATCCGAGAATTTCTGTACGCGAACCGTACAATCAAGGTGACCTTCAAACGGAGATTCAGGCGCCTTACGGGCATGTAGCAACTCCGATGACCGAAGCTTAATCCAAAACTCACTGCTGTCATCGCGGTGATGGTACACCATGAATTCGGGATGCAAACTGCGCGACTCCCAATCGTAGTTTCGCTGAACCGCCCCACTGCGATTGCTGGCGCCAATGGAACAGCCGCTTGCAAAAAGCGCGAAAATTGCCAACAGGCCGATTCCGATACGTAAATCGTTCGTCATTCAAAAACGGTTGATGAATCCAAAGTGCACTTTGCCATTTCTGACAAGCACAGGGTTGTTCTGTTCTCGGCCAAGTGCATAAAAGATTCTAAAGGTACTGTTTTCAGTGCCAATTAGCGCCCCAACACCAAAACCAAAAGGGGTGTCTGAAACACTTCCGTCGGCAATGCGGTCGTACCATCCTTGGTCGAGAAACGCCAGCACTGCTGACTTTCGGTCTAAGCGGTATTTCAGTTCCAAGGTGCCAATTGAATAGCTGCGTGCGAAAATTGATTCTTCATCGAACCCGCGCAGCGAGGTCAAGCCGCCAATGCGGTAATGCTCATTGAGCCGCAAGGTCGAATCAGCTTTGAACCCGGCATTTACGCGCATCACCAACGACCAACGCGATGCCAATGGCATCCAAACACCGCCTGTCAGCGTGCCTGAGTATTGACTTACGCGTATGGTTTCCCCAAGGTCGCTTGCCGGAGTGAGGTCTTTGAGGCCGGCGCCCAATTCAGTGTTGATCAGCGATCCTCGCATCGGGTTATCGAAATCATCGAGTTCAAACAGGCGTAGGGCAACCCCGTAGCGACGCAGTGAAACGTTGTCGACGCCGGCAACACCATCCCGCAGGGCATTCGAACTCCAGCGTTCAATGAAGGTGCGCAAGTAGCGGTCAGCGCCAATGAGGTAACCCAACGCAAGATCTACATCGGAGGTGCTGAAGGTGCTGTCGCGTCGGTACAGTTCAACTCCGCCCCAAATCCCCAGTCGGGTTTGAAGCAAGTAGGGCAGGCTCGCCGTGAGCTTCAAGTTCTGAGTTTGCTCTTGCAAGCGCCGCCATTGGAATTCAATTTGCTCACTCCGTCTGAGAGCGTTTTCAAGGTACAACGATAAGTCGCCGGTGAATACCGGTCTGCCAGTGGCAGCATCTGGCTGAAATCCGATGATACCATCGAATCGGCTCGCTTTCACGTCGTCAAGCCAAAGGTAAACGTCAGCTTTCCCTTCTTTAAAAACCACCTGTGGGGCTTGCCCCATGCGGGCATAGTTCAATTCTTTGGTTTTTTTGGGGATGCTTTGCAGGATGGATTCGCTGTACGGACGACCTTTCCGGATTTGATAGTATTGACCCAAAGCCGCGCGACTGAAGGGTTTTTCAGAGCGGATGATTAAGCTGTCAAACTCGATGAACGGCCCTCGTTCGGTCGTTGCCGAGAACGCCATTGTGCTATCGTTGGCCAACTCGGCAGTTAACAGTGCCGAAGCAAACGGATAGCCGTTGTCTTCAAGTGGTTTAAGGTAGATTCCTCCAATCAGCGAAAGGGCGGCTTCATTAAGGGAATCGATGCGCCCTGCACCCTTTTTCTCGGTCGATACTACAGCTCCAAAACGCATTCCGCGGTTAACAAAAGCGGTTAAGGTATCGCCTTGGGTGCTTAACGAGTCAGTGCGCGATTGAAGAAAGCCTGAGCGATGGGCTTCGACGTGAAAACTTCGCAAAGAGTCGCGAAGGGCACGTCCATCCATCCCCTGAAAAATCATCACAGTATCGCCCTTGGCTTGCACAATCAGCACCTGCGCGGTTGAAACACCACCCCAAAAAATGGCCGTCGCGGCTAGAAAAAATCGGGTGCAAGCGGCAATACCCGCCCTACAGGCCGCGTTCAATGATTGAGTGCTATTGTGGATAACCCCGTGAAACAAATCTCAATTCTCGTCGTAAACAGTAACTGTAGAATGAACAACTTTCGCATCTACGATAGTATGATTAATACCTGAAACAATGAAAAAAGCATTCGGCCTGATTCTCCTCTTTGTTGCAATCACTACAGTATTTGCCTCGTGCACACCGCAAAAGCAAACCTGCGCTGCGTATAGCAATGTAGAGTTGGAGAGCGAAGCTCAGCCTAACTGAAGCGCAGGTCTAGGCGCTGCTCAATGTCGGGGTGAAGGCTCTTCGCTACCGGGCAATTTCGGGCGGCTGCTTCAAGTACTGATTTGTGCCGATCGGTAAGATCTTCGGCACTCAGTTCTATATATATATGTATCTGCGCAATGCGGCGCGGATTTGACGCCATGGTTTTCTCAGCCGTGGCTTTCATGTTTTGCAGCACAATGTTGTGGTTGGCCGCAGTGATGCCAATCAAGGTCATCATGCACGCCGCCAACGACGATGCCGTAAGGTCAGTTGGCGAGAAAAACCTGCCTTGTCCGTTGTTATCAACAGGTGCGTCAGTGGCAATTCGTTCGCCTGAACCTTCGTGCCGGATTTCAGTGCGCAACTCGCCGTGGTAGTGGATTTCAAACTTCATGGGTGAACACGTTGTAGGGTAAGGGCGTTGTTATATTGTATATTTACAGATTGGAACGTTAAAACCCCTCAAATGTACAGGCTTTTCGTTTTGCTCTTTTTGCTTGGATGGATGACAGAGGATGCCTCTGCCCAAAGCGCATTGGGTGATTTGTACGATGAGCCCACAGTCATTTACCGCAAACAGGTACATGGAGGTGGAATCTTGCACACAAATGGTTTGGGCGCCTACATCTACGCAGGGCGCTTCCGGGGAGTGAAGAAAGTACTGCTGTTCGGCGGAGAAGTACTAACGATGCGCCACGACAAAGAAATTCGAAGCTTCAACCCGGTATATGAAGACGGACGAAGCTATGTGTTCGGCAAGGTGAACAACTTTTTTGTCGTTCGGCCCTCATTCGGAGTGAAAAAGGTCATTACAGAAAAGGTGCGAACCAGCGGTGTTTCGGTGGGTTACACGTGGCATGCGGGCCCGTCGTTGGGCATCACAAAACCCATTTACCTCGAGATAGGCTACCCAAGAATTCCATACGAGTACCTAGCAGTGGAGCGTTACGACCCAACAGAACACACCTATGAATCAATTTACGGACGAGCATCAGGGTTGAATGGTTTGAACGAATTGAGCATTCATCCGGGTGCCTTCTTTAAATTTGCGTTTAACTTTGAATACTCCAACGAGAAAGATCGCTTGAAAGGTTTGGATGTGGGCTTTGCGGTTGACGCTTATGCCCGCCAGATTCCAATCATGGCTGAAAACATCATCGAACGAAACAAACAAGTCTTTCTCACTTTTTATGTGAACTTCTTCTTCGGAAGCAAATTCAATGAATAAACGAATGACCGAGGCAAATCCAGTCGAGAATGCAGTGAGAGAGCGCACACCCAAACCCAAGTGGTTGAGGGTGAAGTTGCCTACGGGCGAATCCTATAAGAAGGTTCGTCAGTTGGTGAGTGACCACAAGCTTCATACGATTTGTGAGAGTGGGAACTGTCCGAACATGGGGGAATGCTGGGGCGAAGGCACGGCCACCTTTATGATTTTGGGCAACATCTGCACGCGCTCGTGCGGATTTTGTTCAGTTGCCACCGGGAAACCATTGGAAGCCGATCCTTTCGAGCCCGCTCGCGTGGCCAACTCAGTCAAGTTGATGGGCGTTAAGCACGCAGTCGTCACCTCGGTTGACCGCGACGACTTGGCCGATGGCGGTAGCGAGTTGTGGGCAGCGACCGTGCGCGCCATCCGCAGGCATTCACCCGATACAACACTCGAAACCCTCATTCCTGATTTTGCAGGCAAATGGGAGAACCTTCAACGTATCATCGATGTTGCTCCTGAAATCGTGTCACATAACCTTGAAACAGTGCGTCGATTGACCAAGCAAGTGCGCATCCAAGCGAAATATGACCGCAGTCTTGAAGTGCTGAGGCGCCTTAAAGCAGGAGGCATGAAAACCAAGTCAGGGGTCATGCTCGGGCTGGGTGAAACCCAAGATGAGGTCATTGAAACCATGGACGACTTACGTTCTGTCGGAGTTGACGTACTGACGCTTGGGCAGTATTTGCAGCCTACGCCGAGGCATTTGCCCGTGGCAGAGTTCATCCATCCTGAGAAATTCGCAGAGTATGAGCGCATCGGATTGCAGAAAGGATTTAGGTTCGTAGAAAGCGGCCCACTTGTGCGCTCCTCGTACCATGCAGAGAAACACGTGTTCTGAAATTGGACGTTTGACTTGTATAATTAAGTGCCCATATAACCAAAACCTGACCGCGGAGCAAGGTCAAAAGTTTGTAAATTGCTCGCCAATTGTTTCGGAAAAATCTATCTGATTTATGAGAATGAGAACGCTACTTTATGTAACCGGTATCGCCGCAGCTGCTGTTGTTGCGGTCATGTTGGCTGCCCCCAATAGCGCTACAGTGGACTATACTCCACGCTCAGCGCAGGCAACCGCTCAAGAGCCCCACGCAGCCGCCGAGTACTGGCGTAGAATGCGTGGTAACATTGAGACAGGACAGGTTGAGTCAGAAGACCTCATCAGACTACGCGCTGCTGTGGCTAAAATGGCCAAAGAAGCGGCTACGAAGGAAAATCCTCTTGAATGGGAAGAAATGGGGCCAGACAACGTAGGTGGTCGTACCCGTGCACTTCTTGTAGTGACTGAAGATCACATCATTTCCGGTGGTGTATCCGGTGGTCTCTGGCAATCGTTTAACGGAGGAAACAACTGGTCGCAAATGACCTCCTTCCCTAACATGATGATCGGTTCAATCGCCCGTGCAGGAAACGGTGACTTGTACGTTGGTACTGGGTCACTGTTTGATTTCGCAAGCGGTGATGGTAGCTCAGGTTACCTCGGTCGTGGCGTTTGGCGTTCAACCGACATGGGAGCTACTTGGGAAATTCTTGCAGACACCGACCCCGGCTTCTTGGGTTCCAACGGCTGGACTGCCGTCGAAGCACTTGAAACAGACCCGATTCGTCCCAATCGCGTATGGGTAGGTAGTAACCAAGGATTTGGCTACATTGAAGGCACGAGCTTTACTGCCGTAGGTGGCGGTCTTCCAAGCCAAGTATGTCAAGACATTCACATTGCTCATGACGGAAGTTACATGCTTGTCTCAATGGGTGCAGGACGCGTATACCGCTCGACCGACAATACACATACAAGCTTTGAAGGTGTATTCGGTGGTAGCAATGATCCAGGTACCTTGCCTCAATCAGGTATGGGCCGTGCACGTGTTTACGTAGTGCCTCAGCACCCTGACGTGGCTTATGCACTTTTTTCTACCACTGGCGGTTTCTTCGGCGGTGTTTACCACTCTTCCGATGCCGGTCAAACTTGGTCAAACATTTGGCCTTCGGGCATCGCGAATGTCACCCCGCTCCCTCGCGGTCAAGGCATTTACGACCTTACCATTGGTGCGTCACCGAATGAGCCCAACATTGCCTACGTCGGCGGTATTGAGTTTTGGCGTTGTGGCCCCAACTACCAAGCAGAGCTCGCAGCATTGCCGTTCACCGCGCCAACGGTGCCCACTTCAATGCACGTTGACATTCACGAGATTGTTTATTCTCCTGCAGGTGTATTGTGGGTGACCACAGATGGTGGCATATACCGTTCAAATAACAACGGCCAAACATACATCAGCTCAAACCGTGGTTACAATACGGTTCAGTACTACGGAATTGATTTCACTCCTACCGGTGGTGCTGTTGGTGGTACCCAAGACAACGGAAGCCACTTCATTCCGTTCGACGGTTCGTTCATCTCAAACCAGCAGGGTATAGATATAACCGGAGGTGATGGTTTTGATGCTGCTGTGCCACAGGTTACAGAAACCGATCGTCAAATTGCCTTTACTACTTCTCAGTATGGTGTGCTCTACAGGGCATCGAATGACGGTGCGATTTCATTTATCTACGATGATCGTGTACTCGCGCTCGGCAATGCCGATGGTGAAATAGGTCAGTTCTACACAACCATCCAACTCTACGAAGACACGGAAGACGAATTGAGCCAACAAACCTTGTTGTTGATCAACCCATACGAAGAAACCATCACAGATTCGTCGTTCGCCATGACCACGAACAACATGGACCTTGAGTTCACCTACACCCTTGAAGAAGGCGATGAACTCCGGTTCTGGGAAGAGCTCATCCGTCCGGCAATGACCTTGGATGAGCCCTTTACAGGTGATAGTGACCCGAATTACTTCTGGCTTGAGCCACAAGAATTGACTGAGATTATTCTCGATTGCGATACCACCGAGGTGCAAATCGGCGAGCAAGAGGTTATCGATACCATCACTCCAATTGATACCTGTGTGAACATTGTGATTGAATTGCCCAATGGCACCATCATTGAAGATGTGCAGTGCTACCAGATTGGTGCAGATACCACCTACGCGACTGTTCCTATTTTTGAAACGGAGATTGACTGTGATACAACCTACTTCTACGCTGCCGATACCCTGTTCGAGGTGCGTGAGCAGCGTTTGATCCAAGACCCCTACACAGTGATGTTGGCGGTGGGTTTCCGCGGGGCTGAAGGCGTATGGATGACCCGCAATGCGCTCAACTTTAATACTTCACCAAATTGGTTCCGTTTGGGCAATGCTCCTGGCGGAGGTGGTACAAAAGACATGGAATTCGTAGTGGGTGATCACCCTGAAGCTGGCGACGTTATGTTCATCAGTGGTTGGAATGGTCAACTTTGGCGAGTAACCGGTTTGCGCAACATCCAATTTGAAGGTGATGACGCAGACGCAGACAATAACAACTTCGCCGATGCATTGAACTGGCAATTGATCCACTCATCAGGCGGAGCGGCAGTGACCGGTATAGCAATCGATCCAAATGACCCGAACCACGTGGTAATCACAGTTGGAGGCTACGGTTCAGCCGGCAGCGGTAAAGTACGCGAGTCGTTCAACGCACTCAGTGCAAACCCAACGTGGTCAAATATTTGGTTTAGCCCAACAAGCGAAATGGGCCGCATGCCATGTTACGATGCAACCATCGATGTGGCTGATGCTACCGGTAATACCATCGTAGTAGGTGCTGAATACGGTGTTTGGATCACCTATGACGGTGGTGAAAACTGGGTGATGAGCAACGCGGGCATGTCTGCTTCTGATGACTTTATCAGTGCACCTGTTGTTGACGTGCGTCAGCAATGGAAAGGAAGCACACGTTGGTCGGAACCAACAAACAGCGGTTACATCTACCTTGGAACTCACGGACGTGGAATCTTCCGCAACGGTGACTTCTCATTCACAAGCGTTAACGATGTAAAACCAGAAGTTGCAAAGGCACAGTCACTGAATTTGTTCCCGAACCCTGTAACCAATGGAACTGCTCAAGTGGTAATTGACCTCGCAGGTACTGCAAACGTGCGCATGGCGATTTTCAACCTTCAAGGCAAATTTGTGAAAGACATTCCAGCGCAACGTATGGCGCAAGGTCGTCATCAAGTTGCGCTCGATGTGGCAGAACTGCCGGTAGGCACCTACGTTCTTGCCGTTGAAATGGGCAGTGAAGTTAAAACGACCCGCTTTGTTGTGATGAAATAACAATACAGCATTCGTAAATGCTTTGAAAAGCCGACTCACCATGAGTCGGCTTTTTTTACTTTCGGCCTATGGGAAATCTACGCGTTGCAATCAATGGCTTCGGCCGAATAGGGAGAGTTACAGCTCGAATACTCGCTCATGCGCCCGACATAGACCTTGTCGCCATCAATGACTTGCACGAGAAAGAAGCCCTTTCCCACCTGCTCAAGTACGATTCGGTACACCGAACCCTCGAGTACGATTGCACTTTGGAGGGTGATACCTTGGAGTTCGGTCGACAGCGTGCACAGGTTTTTCAGCTACCGGCAGCCGAAATGCTGCCATGGAGAAGCCTCGATGTTGATGTGGTCGTTGATTGCACCGGCAAGTACAAAACACGCACCGAAGCAAATGCGCATCTTAGGGCTGGTGCTCGACGCGTCATTGTAAGCGCCCCTCCAACCGATGAATCTATGCCAACCATAGTCATCGGTGTGAATGATCAATTGCTTCGGAAAGGGGAGGAGGTCATCTCGAATGCATCGTGCACCACGAACAGTGCAGCTCCGATGATTCAATTGCTTCATGAACTGTGCAGTATTGAGAGCTGCTACATAACCACCGTTCACTCGTACACCGGTGATCAGTACCTTCAAGATACTCCCCACCGTGATTTGCGCAGAGGCCGCGCCGCAGCGCTTTCAATCGTCCCCACAACCACCGGTGCTGCCAAAGCGCTTACGCGGGTATTCCCTGAACTGGCCATGCAAATGGGCGGATGCGGTATCCGAGTGCCGGTGCCCGATGGCTCGCTGACCGATATCACAACCATTGTGCGAAACCCCATGAGCGTTGAGGCATTGAACGCGGCCTTCCTATCGGCGTCTCAGGGACGTTACAAAGGCATTCTCAAGTACACCGAAGACCCTATTGTTTCAAGCGATATCATAGGAAACCCGCACTCATGCATCGTCGACGGATTGCTTACAAGCGTGATCGGGAACATGGTGAAGATTGTTGGCTGGTACGACAACGAGGTAGGCTACTCCAACCGTTTGGTTGACCTTATTCGAATGGTACGCGATCGGGGTATTTGAGCAATTGGGTGCTGTTTCCATCAAATACAGCATAGGTAAAATAACCGAGCCAGTCGCCCAAATTGATGTAACGCGATGTGTCATTCAATGCGATGTCGAGTGGCAAATGGCGATGCCCAAAAACAAACACGTCATAATGCTGGTGCACTAACACTTCACGACAGTACTGAACGAGCCATTCGTTGTCTTCACCTAAAAAGGTGCGGTCGGCCTCAGCACTTGATTTGCGACTCGTTCGCGACCAAAAGTTGGCCAAGGCAATGCCGAAATTAGGGTGAAAGCGGGCAAACAGCCACTGACAAGCCTTGCTGGCAAACACCCGTTTAATGAACTTGTAGCCATAATCTCCGGGCCCCAAGCCATCGCCATGGCCGATGAAAAACCGAACGCTGTTCCAATCACGTGCGATGGGAGCACGGTGCACTACTACACCGGTTTCCTTAGGCAGATAGTCAAAAATCCACATGTCGTGGTTGCCGGTAAAAACGTGAATCGGAAGCCCTGAGTCAGTCAATTCAGCCAGTGTGCCAAGTACACGGGTAAAACCGCGTGGCACTGCTTCTTTGTACTCGAACCAAAAGTCGAACAAATCGCCGACTAAATAAATCTCTTCGGCATCTTTGGCGACTTCGCGCAACCATTTGACCAGCAATTTTTCGCGATCACGGCTCGATGTCTTCCCATCGATGCCCAAGTGAAAGTCAGAAGCAAAGTAGATTTTTTTGCCTTCGCGAAGTTGACGCGTTTCACCCAATGACGTTGTGGGAAGTCCCCGCATTAGCTGCCAAACTCTGCTTTAAGGGCTTGTTCGAGTTGTTGACCACGCAAGTGCGTGGCGATGATTTTCCCATCGGGTCCCACTAAGATGGTATGCGGAATGCTGCTAATGCCGTATTGCTGCGCAGCACCGTTTTGCCACCCTTGGAGGTCGCTCACATGGTTTTCCCAAATCAGACCGTCTTGTGCGATAGCAGCCTGCCATTT
This sequence comes from Flavobacteriales bacterium, assembly GCA_036835325.1. GTDB lineage: Bacteria > Bacteroidota > Bacteroidia > Flavobacteriales_D > Sanyastnellaceae > CAMCHP01. Next base: position 9,224 of record DAITMF010000012.1, on the reverse strand, counting down.
CGCCTTGTCGCTGTCAAGCGATACGCTGAAAATTTCAAACCCTTTGCTCTTGTATTGGTTGTAGGTACGCACAACACTCGGGTTTTCACGACGGCACGGGCCGCACCATGAAGCCCAAAAGTCAATCAGTACCACTTTTCCGCGCAAGTCGCTCAGCTTACGTGGCTGGCCTGAAGGGTCGGCCATGACAATGTCTGGAGCGTCCATGCCGGTTGAGTACAAACCGTTTTTTTGCGGTTGGCTTTTTAGTTTTTCTTGGCGCTCTGCATTGGCAAACTGGTCAACGAGGCGTTTGTAATACACCGTGTGATCAAAGCTTCCCTTCAAACCGTCGAGCACCTTTTGATAGGCGACTTTGTCTTCGTTGAAATTAAGCTCTTCCAGTGCCGCCATGGCGGCTGGTGAGCCGGGGTTCTGTTCAATAAACTGGAGGCATGCCTCTCGCTTGGCCTTCTTTAGCTCAACCAATTGACTGAGTGCTTGCGAGCGTTCTTCGCTCGAAACGCTTGGGTTCTTGGTCTTTTTGCTCAACTCTTGTTCTTGCTCAACCATGGGCCGAACCTTGTCGTAGAAACCAAATAGCAGCTCAGAATCGCGGTTGCCTTTCACTTTGCGCTCTGACTCGAACGCGCCGTACGTTGCGGTAAATTGAATACCTGACACCGAATCTCCGATGAACACAATGCTGTTCTGGGCATCGACAAAAAGCCTGAAAAAGTTGTAGTCAAGCGCCGGTGAAGGCACAATGCTGAAACTACCATCCGCAGCCACAACTGAAGAGTCGGTGTTCAATGTACGTCCGTTCTCAAAGCGCTGCAAAAAAACCGTTTTGCCTTCGGCCCCCGAAATGGTGCCGACAATCACAGCGGTTTGATTTCCTCCGCATGAGGCGAGAAGTACAGCACTGAAAATGAGTGCGGTTGAAAGTAAGTGCATTGTTCGTAGTGTCATGGTGCAAATATCCTGAAATTCATTTACATCTCCGATGTGTCAATCAAACGACAATCGAAGCTTGATCAATTCGGCAATCGCACCGTCGTCATCCAGCTCAACTTCGATCTCTTGAATGCAAATCGGGAGTCGGTTCCATCCGTCAACGCTGCGAATGCGCATAGCGTCTTTGGCGGTGGTGATGATGTGACTGCAACCGTATGTTTCAAGGTCGTTCGTCCAATCAACAAGGTCAGCGTGTGTGAAGTTGCGGTGGTCACGGTATGCCCGGTGCACCACTTGAATGGGCACCGTTTTTAAGTATTCAATCAGCGCTTGCGGACGTGCAATGCCCGTTACAACGAGTGCTTTTTTAGGGTAAGTCAGCTCGCCGGTGGCCATCCCACGAAGTGGAGAATACACCATTCGACTGAATGCGATTGGCACTTGGTCAGGTAAACCCAAGCGTTGGCGAATTAAGCGGCGCTCTTCTTCTTTTTTATGGGATGGATGAGGATGCGGACTGTGCGAGACCACGATGGCGTCAACCTGACGAAGTCGGCTGCGGTGGTCGCGAAGATCGCCTGAAGGAAGGTAGCTTGCTTCCCATGGCCAGTGACCGTAACGAATCAGGGCCACGGCGGCATCGGGTTCGAGGCGACGGTGCTGGAGGGCATCATCAAGGATAACCACCCCGGAATCGGTTTCATTTGCCAAATGCTCGATGCCGACCAATCGGTTTTCACACACAGCCACCGGAAAGCCTTCCGGCATAGAGGCGTACAGCAAAGGCTCGTCGCCGCATTCTGCGCTGGTACTGCCAGAGTAAACCCGACGGTACCCCTTCGTAGAACGACCGTAACCACGCGAAAGAATGGCAGGTTGAAGTTCACTCAATGCCCGCGCGAAGTACTGTGTATGCGGTGTTTTGCCTGTTCCGCCCACGTCGATGTTGCCAATGACCAAGGTGGGCAAGTCGCCGCGTTTGGAGTCAAACCAAGCGCGGTTGTAGGCGGTATTTCGAATACCGACTACCAGCCCGTACATCCATCCCAAAGGAGAAAGAAGCCATCGCACGATTTGCATCCGTAACTTTGGTCCAAAGTACAAAGAAATGAAGCTTCGCGATATCATAGCCGCTTTGGAGTCATGGGCACCGCCGGCGTATCAGGAAGGTTACGACAATTCAGGCCTCATCGTTGGCGATTCTATGGCCAACGTTAATGCAGCTCTTCTCACGCTCGATTGCACCGAAGCCGTTGTCGATGAGGCCATTGAAAAAGGAGTAGATTTAATCATCGCACATCACCCTATCGTGTTTAGCGGTTTGAAGCGATTCAATGGCAGCGATTACGTGCAGCGAACGGTCATGAAGGCCATACGTCATGGCGTGGCCATTTATGCGATCCACACCAACCTCGACAACGTGTACGATGGCGTAAACCGCTACCTCGGAGAGTTGATCGGAGTGCACAACCAGCGCGTGCTTCAGCCGAAAGGTGAACTCTTTGAGAAAATCGTGGTGTTTGTACCTCACAGCCATGCTGAGCAGGTGCGCGCGGCGCTATTTGCTGCCGGAGCCGGCGCTATCGGCGACTACGACGAGTGCAGCTATGCTACCGAAGGCACAGGCACCTTTAGGGCAAATGAGTCGGCCAACCCGTTTGTAGGTGAACGGGGAAAACGTCATAGTGAACCCGAAACACGAATCGAGGTGATAGTGCCAAGGCATGCGGCCACCAAGGCCATTGCAGCTGCGCTTGAGGCCCACCCGTATGAAGAGGTGGCGTTTGACCGTTACCCGCTTACAAACACTGCTGCACGTGTCGGCTCAGGCATGATTGGTGACTTACCCGAAGCCATGAGTTGGCAAGCGCTATTTGACCGACTTAAGCATGAACTCAAAGCGCAGGTGATTCGCCATACCCAATTGCCTGAAACGTCTGTCAAACGCGTTGCCTATTGCGGCGGGTCGGGTTTCTTTTTGCTGCAAGCAGCCAAACGCGCCGGCGCCGATGTGTTCATTACCAGCGATGTGAAGTACCATCAGTTTTTCGACGCTGAAGGCATTGTTTTGGCCGATGTCGGCCATTGGGAATCGGAGCACCGCACAGTTGAACTAATTGCGCGTTACCTTAACGGGAAATTTGCTAATTTTGCCGTTCATTTTAGTCAAACCCAAACCAACCCGGTTAAGTATTATTAAAGTATGTCTAAGAAATTATCTACGGCAGAAGACAAACTGCGGGCCCTGTACGCCCTCCAGGTCATTGATTCCAAGATTGACAGGATTCGCATCATCCGGGGTGAACTTCCACTCGAAGTACAAGATTTGGAAGACGAAATCGAAGGCCTCCGTACCCGTGTCAACAAGATTCAAGATGACATGGCCGATATTGAGCGTGGCATTTCCGATCGTCGCAACCAAATTGAAGAGAGCAAATCGCTCATCAAGAAATACGAAGAGCAGCAAAGCAATGTGCGCAACAACCGCGAGTATGACTCGCTGAACAAAGAGATCGAATTCCAAGGTCTCGAAATTCAGGTTGCCGAAAAGCGCATCGCTGAGCACAATAGCCAAAAAGTAGCCAAGCAGGAATTGCTCGACGCCAGTGCTGCCAAGCTTCAAGAGCGCGAAGCCGACCTCGAAGTGAAGAAGTCAGAGCTCGAAGAAATCGTCTCTGAAACCCGCGCAGAAGAAGAAATCCTCGTTGCGATGTCGAACGAGATGAAGCACGAAATCGAAGAGCGCCTAGTATCTGCTTACGAGCGCATCCGCGGAGCTTCGAAGAACGGATTGGCCGTTGTGCCGATTGAGCGTGAAGCTTCTGCAGGTTCGTTCATCAAGATTCCCCCACAGCGTCAGCTTGATGTTGCCGCCCGCAAGAAAATCATCGTTGATGAGCACAGCGGACGTATCTTGGTCGACAGTGAACTTGCTGTTGAAGAGCGTGACCGCGTTGATCAAATCGTTGAAACCGAATTGAAGAAGCTTGCGAAGTAAGCGTCTTCCATGAATAGAAAAAGCCGAATCCATGCGATTCGGCTTTTTTGTTTTTGTTTTTTTGGATGGATGGACGGGCGTCACAACACCCCGCATTCATCTGCTAGAAGCGAATGCCTGCCGATAGCACGAACTCTGTAAGCGTGCTTTCAATTTGTGCAGGGTTCACAAGGGCAGGGTCGTAAAAATAGACCTGGTCGTTTTCAAAGCCTAAGCGAAGGGCCGCATCGGCGTAAAACTTGGTCGAGCGGTACCCTGCACCCAACGAGTAGGTGACCAGTGGCGATGCCACAGGCAGGGCCTCAAGTGTAAACGCCGATTGTTGGTACTGCACACCGCCGCGCGCCCGGAAGGCCTTGTTGATGCGCCATTCACCCCCGATTCTAACGTTGTGTGCTGGCCGCAGAAGCCGGTTAACGGCGGCGTTTTCAGCTTCAAAGTCGTATCCATTCGACCCGAAATTGGCTTCGAAGAGACGTCCCTGCGTGTAGTTGATAAACTCGTAATCGGCGCTGATTACACCAGACGGACCCAAGAGGAAGGCTGCGCTACCGATGTAGCGCCGTGGGGTTTGAATGCGGTAGTTGAATGCACCTTGCAAGTCGCTTTGGTACGACTCACCGGTTTTGAATTGTGAACTCAGGCCAACGTCCCAAACGTCGTTTAGTGAGAGAGTGGTTCGGCTATGGTAAGCGGCTCCAAGCAGCATCCAAGGTAGCGCTCTGAAGGTTGCACCGAGTTTGATATTGAGTCCATTTCCTGTAATGACAAGGTCTTCGCGGTAGGTGAAGTTGTTGAGGTTGACGCCTGTTGGGGTGTCGAATTCGCGGTAGGTAATGGTTTGAGTGAAGTTTACATTCGGGAAGCCCAATGTAGCTCCGAAGTAGAGTCGGTCAAGGTAGTTTCCACCAACTGCGATGAGGGTTTCGCTGAAATGTCCGGAGCTTTCTACGGTTCGTTCTTGTTGAATGGGCCCAAACGGAATGGCGCTCTCGTAGAGGTTTGGGGTGTTAGGTATCGGGTCGATCAGGAAGGTGTCCCAACCGAGCCCGGCAGTGAACGGAAAAGCGTCAAAAAGTTGATCTTCCGGAAGGCCATTTGCTTGATTAACGAACACGTTGGTCAACGAGCTGCTGATCGACGGCCCGCTGACTTGGACACGGCTGTTGAAATTGGCGACCTTATTAAAGACGATGGCATAGTTCAGGAAGCGCAGGTCACCACCTTCTTGCTGGTTGGCTAGAACAAGACCGGCATTGGGGATGTGCGCTGCAAAGTTGGAGCTTGAGGTTTCTCGGTCGTTGTAGGTTCCGGTTGAGCTGTTGCCCCCGATGCCGAGGTTGAAGCCAATTTCACCTCGGCGGTATTGACCCAAGCCAGCGGGATTCCAAGCGATGGCGCTAAGGTCTCCACCGAGGGCGCCCATGGCTCCACCCATACCAATGCTGCGTGCTGTTCCTTGATTTTCGCGGAAGCTGTAGCGCAACACATCGGCTTCGTTTTGCCCGAAAGAGGGCAGGGTTAGCAACCCCGCCCCCAGCAGGAGTATGTGATTAAAACAGTTTTTCAATGGAATGCAGTTAACGTTTTCTGCGATTATCGTGGGCTACGGTTTGACCCTGACCCTGACCGGCTCGGCGGACTTGTGCTGCGCGAAGGTGAAGTCGAAGGCGAGCTCGTGCTTCGGCTTGGAGACACTGACGGACTTGAACCGCCAGAGCTGCGCGAAGGCGAGGTGCTTCCGCCGCTACGCGAAGGTGAGCTTCCACCTCGTGAAGGCGATGTGCTGCCACCGTCGTTGTTTCGCTGCAGATTATCCCAAATACTGTTGTTCGAGCGGCTTGGAGGGGTGGTTCTGCTCGGTGTTGCCGCCGGAGAAGAGCCGCCTGTATTGGTGCGGTTCGTCGGTGGATCGGCCAACGGGCGAGTGGTTGGGAAGTAATCGGTATCGCGCGTGCTGCCGATAGGACGAACACCGTTTTGAGTACCGCCGCGGCTGGTTCCAATTGGGGTTGTAGTTCCGACAGGTCGACCGCTTGGGCTTTCAGGTTGTTCACCAAGGAAGTAATCGGTTCGCGGGTTATTCATAGTACCACCGGTTCCGTAGCTGCTGCCTCCGGGAGTTGTGGTGCCCATTGGGGTGCGGTTTCCGTAGACAGTGTTGTTGCCTGCAGAGTCGCCTCCCCAGCCCCAGCCGTTGTTCCAAGGGTTATTCCAAGGGTTGCCCCAGCCATTGTTCCATCCGTTGCCCCAGCTATTGCCCCAGCCGTTGTTCCAAGGGTTGCCCCACATGCCACCCCAGCCCATGCCAGGCATTCCCCAGTAAGGGTCATAGAAGGCTGAATTGTAGGGTGTGTTGAACGGGCTGTTCCACGGGGAAAAGAAAGGGTCGTAGAAGGGGTCGCACATCATGCCGCCCATGCCGTTGCCCATGCCCATACCGAAGCCCATGCCCATGCCCATGCCAACGCCCGATGACCACATTGGGAAACCGAACGGGCTGTGGCCCATGAAGTACGAGCTCGGCATCATGTTTCGTCCGCCCCAAGGACGGGCGAAACCTCTTCCGTGGCTCATGTTAAAGCCGACGTTGATCGAAGGGCCGAAGTTGTTACTGCGCATGTTGGGGTCACCAAACATGAGGTTTTGGTTGGGCACAAAGCCACTGCGATTGGGGTCGTAGTAGTCGTCTTCAGGCGCTGCCTGAGCCGATTGTGCACTTACTGCGCCAGAAGATGCCGCTTGTTCACCTACAAAGGCAGTGCCTGGGGTGTAGTAAAGTTCGTCGTTCTCGTAATCAGGTGAGACGGCATAGCGGTTAGGGCTGCATGCCGACAGACCGATGACCACAAGGCCGAGGAGGGCGAGGAGATGTGTTGTGGGGGTCTTCATGGCGATTTCGTTTTTTCGGCATTCTGACATGCCGTGTTACTGCTTACTAAGGTAATAATTCCTTACTTTGCACAGCTGTTAAATAACAATAATTATACCAAAGAATGGCGAAGCTAACCTCCCGTGGAGATGATTATTCGAAATGGTACAATGAGCTGGTCGTAACGGCTGATTTGGCGCAACATTCGGATGTGAAAGGATGCATGGTAATTAAACCATACGGTTACGCGATTTGGGAGAACATGCGAAACGTCCTTGACGTGAAATTCAAGGAAACTGGTCACCAAAACGCCTACTTCCCGCTGTTTATTCCGAAGTCATACCTCAGCAAAGAAGCCTCACACGTGGAAGGCTTTGCGAAAGAGTGTGCTGTTGTGACGCATTACCGCCTGATGAACGACCCGAATGGGGGCGGCGTAATTGTTGATCCCGATGCCAAGCTCGAAGAAGAACTCATCGTCCGTCCAACCTCTGAAACCATCATCTGGAACACCTACAAAGGTTGGATTCAAAGCTACCGCGACCTGCCCATTTTGGTGAACCAATGGGCCAACGTTGTGCGCTGGGAGATGCGCACCCGCTTGTTTTTGCGCACCGCTGAGTTTCTCTGGCAGGAAGGCCACACAGCCCACAGCACCAAGACTGAAGCCATCGAAGAAACACGCCGAATGCTCGATGTGTACGCCGACTTTGCTGAGAACTGGATGGCCATGCCGGTTATCAAAGGCATGAAAACCGAGAACGAACGCTTCGCCGGAGCAGAAGATACCTACTGCATCGAAGCCTTGATGCAAGACGGTAAAGCCCTTCAGGCAGGTACATCGCACTTCCTCGGGCAGAACTTTGCCAAAGCCTTTGACGTTCAGTTCATGTCGAAAGAAGGTCAGCTTGAATACGTTTGGGCGTCGTCATGGGGCGTTTCAACCCGCTTGATGGGTGCTCTCATTATGACCCACTCCGATGACAACGGTTTGGTGCTTCCTCCGAAGTTGGCGCCGCTGCACGTGGTGTTCGTCCCTATCTACAAAGGCGACGAGCAGCTCGCATCCATCCGAGAAAAAGGCGAAGCCATTTGCTCAGCGCTCAAGGCCAAGGGCCTTACCGTGAAGCTTGATGACGACGACACCAAGCGCTCAGGCTGGAAATTTGCCGAATACGAGCTCAAAGGTGTGCCTGTGCGCATTGCTATGGGGCCACGCGATTTGGAAAACGGTAACGTTGAGATTGCCCGTCGTGATACAGGCGAGAAAACGTTGGTTCCGCTTGCCGAGGTAGAGGATTACGTTGTGAAGTTGCTTGATGATATCCAGTCGAACCTCGTTAGCCGCGCACGCGCTTACCGCGATTCGCATATCACTGAAGTGACTTCATGGGATGAATTTACCGATGTGCTCGAAAATAAAGGTGGCTTCATTTCTGCCCACTGGGATGGAAACTCAGAAACCGAAACGAAAATCAAAGAATTGACCAAGGCAACCATTCGGTGCATCCCATTGGATGCCATCGACGAAGCAGGGACCTGCGTTTACACCGGGAAACCTTCGCAGCGCCGGGTTCTCTTCGCCAAAGCCTACTGATATGGCAGAAAAACAATCGCCGAAAGAATTGTTGATGGGCCTCATTCGGGAGCGTTCAACAACGAAGCAAGACGTGTACGCAGCAACGCGTGAAACCTTTGCACAACTGAAAGAAGTGCTCAAAGAAGTCGTTGACGAAATCAAGGAAGATTTTGGTGACGCCGACTCACGCGTTGAATTTACGTTTACCGACCGCGGCGAGTTTGAGGCCGAGATCAAAATTGCCGGCGACGTGCTGTTTTTTTACATGCACACCAACGTTTTCCAGTTTGATCGCAGCCACAGCATTTGGAAGAGCAGCTACTTGCAAGACAATGAATTGAACGGTTATGTGGGCGTGGTAAACGTGTACAACTTCTTGGCCGACTCGCTCAAGTACCAACGGCTGCACGACCGTGGCTACCTCATTGCCCGCTTGTTTGTGAACCGTGAGAAGCACTTCTTGGTGCAAGGCAAGCGGCAGTTGAGCTACCTGTTCAACGACTTTTTGAACGCTGAGATGACCCATCAGAAAATGCGTGAATTCGTGTTTTCATCGATCATCTACACCCTCGGTTTCAATTTGTATGCACCGCCTTACCAGGAGGTTCAAGAGGTGAGCGTTGCTGAGATTGAAGCGATGAGCCAGCACTTGAAAGTGGCTACCGGAAAGCGCTTGGGCTTCAAATTCAGCTTCGACGACGAGGGGTAATCGCGCACGAAAAAAAAATCTTCGGTTTTTTTTGGAGGTAAGTACGCTCTGTGTATATTTGCACTCCCAAAACAACGGCCCGTTCGTCTAGGGGTTAGGACGCCAGGTTTTCATCCTGGTAGCAGGGGTT
>DAITMF010000011.1:0-75651 GCA_036835325.1 Flavobacteriales bacterium | reverse complement strand
CCTATTCCTCGATGCGTGCGGCAACTGTGGCGGCACAGCCACTGCCGGATGTACCAACCCTGCCGCATGCAACTTCGACGCAGCAGCCGGTTGCGACGACGGTTCATGCCTATTCCTCGATGCGTGCGGCAACTGTGGCGGCACAGCCACTGCCGGATGTACCGACGCTGCTGCATGCAACTTCGACGCAGCAGCCGGCTGCGACGATGGCTCATGCTTCTTTTCTGACAACTGTGACAATTGTCCGGCGACTACCTGCACCGATGTCTACGAATCATTCGATGACGGCAACTTCACTGCCGGTGTCGTTTGGGGTGGAAGCACAAATTCATGGAATGTCAATTCTGATAGCGACGCCGGACCAGGCGCGACTTGCTCGCTAACTGCCCGCATGAACGTGACTACTTCTACGTCAGGACGGGTTTACCTTTCTACAGCCTACAGCAACTGGCAAGACGCGCAAGACTGGAGCTTCTGGCTGGGCCGCCGAGGTCAAGCACTGACAAGCGCCAACACCATGGCATTCTGGTTGTACGCTGACCAAGCTGACCTTACTTCTGCAACCATCAACGGATACCGTATCATTATTGGCGACAACTCAGGTGGAGATGAGTTCTTCCTCCAGAGGGTCGAGAATGGCGTCGCAACGACACTCGTAACGTCAGCAGCACTGAACAATGGCATTACCGACGTGGGTGTGGCCATTCGTGTTCAACGATCTGCATCAGGCCAGTGGACACTGTTCACTTCAAGCCTTGCCTTGACCAGTGGTGGTGGTGTTACTGCTGCTGACTGTCCGTCTGCTGAAGCAACTGTGCTTCAGGGAACTGCCATCGACAACGCGGTGGCACTCACCGGAACCGGTTACATGGGCATCGACGTAGTTCACTCATCAGGAGCCACTGCGCGCACAGCGGTAGAGTTTGACAACCTTAGCATTTCAACTGAATTGCAGGTTGTACCCGGCTGTACTGATTCTGTGGCGTGCAATTTTGATCCCCTTGCAACTGAAGACGATGGAAGCTGTGAGTTTGCTGTTCCAGGTTTCGAGTGTGGCGTGATTCCTGGTTGCACCTACGCCGCGGCTTCAAACTTCAACCCTGCTGCTACCCTCGATGATGGAAGTTGTTTGTTCGAATGCTCAATCCCCGGCTGTACAAACCCATTGGCGTTGAACTTCAATTCAGCCGCCACAGTCGATGATGGGAGCTGTGTACTACCTGTACCTGGCTGCACCGATGCAACTGCGACCAACTTCAATCCATTGGCCAACGTCAATGATGGCACATGCATCGCGACCGTGTTCGGATGCACCGATCCTGCCGCATTCAACTTCAACCCATCAGCCAACGTCGACAATGGAGGCTGCGTCGATGTACGTCCAGGATGTACCGACCCGAGCTTTGACAACTTCAACCCATTTGCAAACCAAGAAGATGGCTCATGTGCCAACGGAACGGGCAGCGCCTGTGTGGGCGATTTGAACAACGACGGAGTCATCAACTCAACCGACTTGTCAGTGTTCCTATCTGTTTTCGGAACATTCTGCGACTAGTCAACCAAAACCTGAAACACGAAAGGGGGCTGGCCATTGTGGCCGGCCCTTTTTGCGGGAAGGATGGGTTAGTGTGATTGATACACTTTTCCTATCTTCCAACCCTGAAAACCTCCATGTATGGGTACCAAAAAACGCCTCTCTTTTTGGGACATTTGGAACATGAGCTTTGGATTCCTTGGCATCCAATTCGGCTTCGCGCTCCAAGGGTCAAACATGTCACGCATCTTTCAAACCTTAGGCGCCGATAAAGACGATATTCCGATTCTCTGGATTGCTGCACCGCTCACCGGTCTCATTGTTCAACCCATTATCGGCTACATGAGCGATCGCACATGGAGTCCGAGATGGGGACGTCGACGTCCGTTTTTCCTCATTGGCGCTGTTCTGAGCTCATTGGCTTTGTTCTTCGTGCCTTACAGCCCGGCGGTATGGATGGCGGCAGGATTTCTTTGGGTTCTTGATGCCTCCATCAACATCAGCATGGAACCGTTTCGGGCTTTGGTGGCCGACAAACTTCCCGATGATCAACGTTCATACGGTTTTGTGATTCAAACGCTCATCATTGGCATAGGTACATGGGTAGCTTCGAACCTGCCGTGGTTGGTGACCAAATTGGGTGCTGAGAATACTGCTGCACCGGGCGAGATACCGCAGAGCGTCTACGTTGCTTTCGCCGTAGGTGCTTTTGTTTTTATGGCATCCATCCTCTACACAGTGTTCACAACCACTGAAGAGCCTCCTGAAGACATGGAGGCCTTCGAAAAAGAGAAGTCTGAAACGGCTGGTTTCTTCAATGGTCTTAACGCCATCGCAAGGAATGTATCGAGCATGCCACTTGTGATGAAGAAGCTTGGTTTGGTGCAGTTTTTCTCATGGTTTGCCTTTTTTACCATGTGGTCGTTTGCGACACCGGCGCTCACAGAATCGGTGTTCAACGCCCCTCAGCCGGAAGAGGGCGCAGCGAATTATGAGCAACTTTCAGCGGCCTACAACGAAGCTGCAAACCTCGTGAGCAGTTCCATGGGGGTGTATGGCTTAACCTCAATGGCGTTCGCGCTGATCATTGCCTTTTTCGCTTCGCGGATTCGCGTGAACCGCAAGTACATCCACATGGTTTCATTGATTATTGGAGGTATTGGATTCATTAGCATGATGCATTGGACGCCCGAAACGTCGTGGGGCCTTAACCTATCGTTTGCCTTGGTTGGCATTGCTTGGGGAAGCATCCTGTCAATGCCCTACGCCATGGTTTCCAGTGCGCTTCCGGCAGAGAAGATGGGCGTGTACATGGGCATCTTCAACATGTTTATCGTGATTCCGCAAATTGTAGCCTCCTTGGGGGGGATCAACATCCTTTACAAGAATCTCCTCGGCGAAGACATCATTAATACGATGGTGCTGGCAGGTATATGCTTGATTTTGGGCGGGTTGACAAATTTGACCATCGTCAATAAACAAGCCATTTCCTAATAAACGCTAAGTCCATCCATCCAGAAAAATAGTCCCCCTCTTAAATTCCGTAAATTTGCAGTGAACATTTTTCCGCTCCGCGGATTATTCCTGCGATGAAACTACTCGCGCAAACGCTCCTTCCGACAGCATTTGGCAACTTTGAGATGATTGCCTTCGAAAGCGGTTTCGAAGACTTTCCGCACCTTGCCATGTGGTCAGTGGTTGGCGCAGATCAACGACCGCTCAACGTACGGATTCATTCTGAATGCATGACCGGCGACGTTTTTGGAAGCCGTAAGTGCGATTGCGGTGAACAGCTGCACGCAGCCATGGAGCTTTTCGGTAAAGAAGGAGGGATGCTGATTTACCTACGCCAGGAAGGACGCGGCATTGGGCTCGTCAATAAAATGAAAGCGTACAATTTGCAGCGTGACGGACTTGACACGATCAAGGCGAACCATGCTTTGGGTTTTCACAGCGACGAACGGAATTTCACACCGGCGATTGATATTTTACTGGAATTGGGAATCACGCACATCAACCTCTACACCAACAATCCTGAGAAAGTCGATGCCTTCACCGGTTCAGGGGTCGAAGTCGTAGAACGCCGTCCGATGGAAATCGCTCCTCACGCCGATAATGAGGCTTACCTGCGCACCAAGCGTACCGATATGGGACACTTTCTCCGCATGATCAGCTAAGCTTAAAAGTAGATTTCTTGGGCCATACGGAAGGTGTTGGCATGGGCCTCAACAATGGTTTTGATGTTGGGCGAATAGCCTCCACCCATGGCGCACACCACAGGAATGGCATTGCGTTTGCAGTGTTCAAAAACAATGCTGTCGCGTTCTTTGCAGCCGTACAAACTCAATGAGAGGCGCCCGAGTTTGTCTTCCTCAAGCACATCCACTCCGGTTTGGAAAAACGCAAAATCAGGTTCGAACGCATCGATGATACGCGGCAGTGATTCGCAGAGTTGAGCGAGGTAGGCGGCGTCAGTGCATCCATCCGCAAAACCCACATCCAAATCACTCTTTTCCTTCTTCATGGGGTAATTCTTTTCTCCGTGCATGGAGAAGGTGAACACACGGTCGTCATTGGCAAACAGCGCGGCTGTGCCGTTGCCTTGATGCACATCGAGGTCGATGATGAGCACGCGCTTGGCCATGGCAGTTTCAAGCACATGCTGAGCGCCCAGCGCGAGGTCATTGAGCAAACAAAAGCCTTCTCCGTGATCGGCGTAGGCATGGTGCGTACCTCCGGCGATGTTCATGGCCACGCCATACGACTTAGCGAACGAAGTGCATTCAACGGTGCCTTGCATGATGGTGCGTTCACGTGCCACGAGGGCATGGCTGAAGGGGAAGCCGGTTCTTCGTTCCTCCGATGCGCTCAGCGTGCCGGTACGAAGCTTGTTCCAGTAATCTGAAGAGTGAACGCGAACAATGCGGTCTTCAGGTAAACATCCGGGCTCGAAAAAGTGCGCTTCGGTAAGTGTGCCTTCGTAGCGAAGTTGTTCGGGCAAAAGCTCGTACTTGGCCATCGGAAAGCGGTGTCCGTCAGGCAATGGATGTGCATAACAAGGGTGCCAAGCAACTTTAAGCATGGATGCGTTTTAGCGGTAGATGAGGTGCATCATCTCCATGCTAACGATGGCTGCAACGGTTCCAACTGCGTAGCCGAGCACAGCGAGCAATACACCTACCGGTGCCAGTACGGGCGAAAATGCCGAAGCCACGATTGGGGCTGAAGCAGCGCCGCCAACGTTGGCTTGACTGCCCACGGCGACAAAAAAGAACGGTGCGCGAATCAATTTCGCCACAGCCAGCAGTACGGTAATGTGCACGAGCATCCAGATGATTCCAATTAAGATAACCGCCCAGTACTTGTTCCAGTTGTGGTAAAGTTCAACGAGGTTCATCTTCATGCCAATGGTGGCCACGAGTATGTACAATAGCACACTGCCGATTTTTGAAGCACCGGCTCCTTCGTAGGTTTTCATTCGTGTAAACGACAAGCCGATGCCCACGATCGTGGCACCGATGATGACCCAAAAGAACTTCGATTCGAGCGAACTCAAGTAAGTCACAATCGAATCGGGATTGGCCGCTTTGGCTTGTGCAAACTGGGTTTCGAAGAAGGGCGCAAGGGCATCTGCCAAGAGGTGTGAAATTGCCACACCGCCGAAACCGATGGCCGCAATAATGCCCAAATCAGTGAAGTTCGCTGTTCGGTTGATGCTTTTTTGGTAGTCTTCAACCCGCTTTTTTAGCACTTCAATCGATGAGCTGTCGGCCTTGAGTTTGCGGTCAAGCGCAACGGTCATGCCGGCTCCGATGAGCAAGAAGGCCATCCAGAGGTTGGCTACGAACACGTCAACGATGACCATGGCCGAGAACTGCGTGCTGGGGGTGTCGCTGATTTCTTTGAGGGCTGTTTGGTTGGCGCCTCCGCCAATCCAACTGCCGGAGATGGTAGATAAACCGCGCCAAAATTCGCTGTTCATGTTGCGCAGCACGCTTCCTTCGGCCAACGCGGGCAATAGGGTGTCGGTGGCGCTTTCAGTGCGCAGTAAAACTTCGCTGGCAAAACCTTGGTCGCCGTTCTCTGAGCTGCTGTAGACGCTATCGACGCGCAATTTCACGGCATCGTTCCAGAGGAGAATGTCGCCTTTGGCGATCGAATTTCCCGATTCGAAGCGCGCTTTTGCTTCTGTTTTTTGGGGGATGGATGAGCGGAGCGTTGCGTCGGCTTGAAGCAGCTGCGGTTGCAGTTGGGCGACGAGCAGAAGGGCTACGGGTCCGCCGATTACAATGCCAAATGTAGCAGTGAAGAACATAATCAGCGCCTTTGGCCCCAATCCGATGATGCCTTTGATGTCGATGCTCAGGCACAACAAAACAAGGCTCGCAGGCAACAAGTAACGCGAAGCTACACCGTACAACGCCGATGCCTCTCCATCGACGAGGTTTGAACTGTTGTAAAACGCCGGTATGAAGTAGCACAAAAGCAATGCCGGGACATACTTGTAAAGCTTGCTAAATGACGGATGCGAGGAGGTGTAAAAAATGGTTGCCAGTGTTACAAGCAGCAAGCCGAGCACGACGGCATCATTGGTAATTACAGGAGTCATTCAAGCGCGTTTGTGCCTGCAAGATATTACTATCTTCGTTTTACACCTTAAATACCCTCATCTATGAAATTTGTGAAAGTCATTTTACTGCTCGCCATCTTACTTGTTGGCGTATGGATTGTTCTCTGTTTTGTAGGCCCGGCGGCCATCCGTACCGAACGGTCAGTACAAATAAACGCACAGCCTGAAGTGGTCTTCGGTTTGGTCAATGATTTGCAGGTTTGGGAGGCTTGGAGCCCATGGCAGGGGAAAGACTCCACCATGGTCACCACCTTAACAAACCCTTCAATAGGCATGGGTGCCACCATGTCATGGACGAGCCGAGGAATGGGCAACGGAAGCATGCAAATAACACAATCACAGCCTTTCGCTTACATCGCGACCACCCTGGTTTTTTCAGATTTTGATGGAGAAAGCTATGCCAATTTTACGTTCAAGAAGGAAGGCGAAGGCACCGAAGTGACATGGAACATGGACGGCAGTGAGATTCCCTTCCTGGTGCGCGGATTTCTCGCGCTGATGGATCCGATCTCAGAAATCAACAAAGACTACGATGAAGGCTTGGCTGCACTCAAAACCCTTGCTGAAAGCCAACCTCCTCTTGTGATTGAAGAGCCCATCCTCGAAGAGACCGGAGAAACGTCTGACGGTGAAATAATTATCGAAGACGCCACCGGACTTGGTTTGGAGTAGGCAGCTCGTCCATCCATCCAACCCAAAAAAAGAGAAATCGAAAAGCCCGTCTCACAAGGAGACGGGCTCTTCTTTTTTGACCAAATAAATTGGTCTCCACCCTATATCATTGTACGATAATCTTCTCTTCAAATATTCTTCCGCTCATTCGGGCTTTGAGGAAATACATCCCCGGTGCAAGCTTGCGACGGAATTGGAGTGTAAGTTCGCCTTGCGTAGCGATGATAGACTGCTGATTGTTTTCGATGAGTTTACCGCTTCCGTCGTAAACTTCAATGTCTATTACGTCATTGGTTTGCATAAGGTTACGGTAGGCGATAAAAATTTTGTCACCGTTCGACGGGTTGGGGAAAAGCGACAACGTTGCAGAGGGATCAGTGTCAGCAATTCCAACGGTTTCGCCGTACCTCAGGGTGCATGAATCGCCCCAGTTGCTCCATTGACCACCAACTTGAACACGCACCGAAACGGTGTAGTCTTGTCCTTCTGTGAGCCCGAGGTTGCTACCCACAGTCAACTGGGGAAGATAGCTTTCAGTCGAGGTATCGCCTTCTGGCCCGCTAAACTGCCATTCAAAAACAGTTGCACCTGCGATATCGTCGGCTGAGATTACACCGTTCGGCATAACCACACCGGCGTTGCAGTCGGTCAATGCCAACTGGGTTACCGGAATCTGGTCGGCCAAAGCAATGGTGCAGGCTTCACCCCAATCTGACCAGGTTTCATCGCTGTTCAAGACACGCAATGACACCGTGATTTCAATTCCGTAGCGGATGTTTGGGCTAATGTGCTTAAGCAGGTAGCTGGTATTGTCGTTTGCGGTGTAGCCTTCGGTAGATAAGCCGATGGCAGGCGATTGGAAGCGCCATT
Organism: Flavobacteriales bacterium; assembly: GCA_036835325.1. Lineage (GTDB taxonomy): Bacteria > Bacteroidota > Bacteroidia > Flavobacteriales_D > Sanyastnellaceae > CAMCHP01. The sequence goes on along the minus strand of DAITMF010000011.1, from coordinate 67,945 downwards.
GGTACATTGCAGCGCCTTCAACCGGAATGCATTGAATGGTGTTGTGCAGGTACAAGCCGGTGGCGCTGCAAGAAGCATCATCAAGGCGTGTGGTCGGCGCCGTGCTCACGCAGTCGAAGTCGATCACCACATTGGTTGATACCGAACAGTTTTGGCCATCGGTAATGGTGGCCGTGTAGCTGCCTGCCGAAGCGCCGGTCAGCTGTGCCCCCATATTGCCATTTGACCAGGTAACAGTGAGTTGACCTGTGCCGCCCATGGCGTTGATAACAGCGCTGCCATCGTTTCCGGTGCACGTTTCGGCAACCACATCGCTCACGGTGAAGGTAATTTCAGATGGCTGTTGGATGGATGCATTTGCGCTCGCTGTGCAGCCGTTTGTATCGGTGACGATAACGCCCACGTTGCCCGGACTTAGGTTTTGGATGCTGTTGGTAGTGGCGCCGTTGTTCCAAGCATAAGTGTAAGGGGGGGTGCCACCTGTTGCTGTGGCCGAGGCCGTTCCGTTGGCACCGCCAAAACAACTTGCGTCGCTTTTGAATACGGTGGCATTTAAGGCAGCCGGTGCAGTCACATTCGTGCTTGCAGTTGCGGTGCATCCTTGTGCATTCGCAACGGTAACTGAATAGGTGCCCGCTGCCAGTCCTTGAATGTTTGAAGTTGACTGTCCGTTGCTCCATGAATAGGTAAACGGACCACCGCCTGAGGCGCTTGCTTGCACACTGCCGTTGTTGGCACCATTGCATGTTAGATGAGTAGGGGTGAGGCTCACGCTTGGTGAAGCACCTACGGAGATGAAGTTGGATACGGTTTCAACATCGCTTCCGCCTTCATTGGTTACGTTTAAGGTCACCGTGTAATTTCCGGGTGCATTGTAATTCACGGTCGGGTTTGGGAGGCTTGAGCTTGATGGCGATGCACCGGGGAAACTCCATTGGTAGCTCGTGGCTCCTGTTGAAGTGTTGGTGAAGTTTACGCTGAGGCTGTTGCATCCTGTTGTAGCCGATGCTGTGAAGCTGGCAATTGGTGGGTTGGGCAACACTACTTCGTCGGCATCAACGCAGAAGGTGTGTGTAGCTGATGCCCCCCAGTTGCCACTGCCGTTGGCAAGCACGGTGCCGTCTTCGTTGGCTAGTGAGTACCATCCTTGTGTAAAGCTTTGGCCGTCACCGTACGCATCAAACATGGTAAGTTCGTAGCAGCCTTCAGGTAGGCATACATCGGTGGCGAAAATGGTTCCTTGGGCATTGTTGATGTACGGTCCGCCGGTAGCGAAAACATTCCCATTTTGGGTCATGGTCCAAGTGGTTTCGACACCAAAAAAGTCAACGGAGATGCTGAGTGTTACCGTACCGCCTGGAGCAACCGTAAAGTTGCCGGATGCTTCGTCATTGGCCGCTGATTGATCGGCTTGACCGTTCGGAGCAGTAACCCAAGCGTTCAGTTCGTTGGCGCCTATGATGCCCGCAATTTGCGGAAGTTCTACATTGATTGCGCTGCCTGAGGCGAGGTTGCCGGTCCAGTTGAATTGCGCAAAGTTTTCGTTGTTGGTTGAGTAATGAATGGTGCACGAGCTAAGTGCAGCTGAACCGTAATTGGTTAAGCGAACCGTTGGTGTAACCATTTGAGAACATGTGCTACCGGTTGGTGACACGATTTGCGCTATACCTGCGTCAAATTCGGTAACCGCTGCACAGCCGAGTGATTCGAGGAGGGTACCGCGTTGGGTAAGGAGCGTATTTCGCATCCGTGTGCGCTGACCGTCAGAATAAGCGTTCATGCAGGTTTGCGGGGTGTAATCCATGTAGTTTTCGACCATTTGTTGGCCGCAACCCAAGGTGCTGCATGAGGGCGATTGCGTGGTTTGAGGCGTATCGCAAACCCTGTCTCCTTGCGTAGCGCAATTAGACTCGGGTGTACAGTTGCTTGTCAGGTGAAAGGTGTGGTATAAACCCAGGTAGTGGCCTACTTCGTGGGTAACGGTGCGGTTCAGGGCGGTTGACGACTTTAAGTTGCCTACTGTTCCGGTAGCGTTGTAAAGCACAACGACCCCGTCAACCATGCTGGCGACCGGGAAACGTGAATAGCCTTGAATGCCTGATTGGGCATTGTTCCCTTCAATTTCTGACACCACCCAGATGTTTAGGTAGTTTTGGTAGGGCCAGTTTGAAAGTGATTTTACAGCGATTTCTCCGGCTCCTACTGTTCCTGTTGCTTGAATGCCGTTTTCGGCATAATTGGGGACGGATGACCCGTCAACACGCACAATGCCTGTGGTTGGGTTTCCGTTCGGATCGCGTTTGGCAAGGCAAAATTGAATGCCGGTATCTACACCAACTCCGTCGCCGTTTGTGCCGGCGATTTTTCGGAAGTCTTCGTTCAAACCTTCGATGGCGCTGAAAACTTGTTCGTCGGGGATGTTTGACATCCATCCGTAATCTTCCCCTACGTGAATGATGTGGAAAACAACGGGAATGGTTAAGATTTCTTCGTTGCGCAATGCCGGCAACTCCTGCATTTGCAGCATTCGCTGTTCAAGGGCGAACCACGATCGAGCGAATTGTGGGTCTTCCGCGAGATCACGTTCAAAGATGCCATTGAAGCCACACCCGTCGTTCTCGCCTTGCGCAGATGCGCTAGCGGAGACTAATATGGCGAAAAGAATGAACAAGATTTTTGTCTTCATTGCAGCTGAATAACCAGGTTCTGGTGGTCTTTTACTGCAAAGGAGCCTACAGGGTTACACGTGTTGAAAAGTAAAAAGCCCTGCTTTCGGCAGGGCTTCTTAATTATTTCGCTTGTGAGAATCAGTTGATGCTGATCAGTTCAACCGTGAATACAAGGGTGCTGTGTGGAGGAATCGAACCGTCAGGAGTTCCACGTGAACCGTAACCGAGGTTACTAGGGATGTAAAGCTCGGCTTTACCTCCGGTAGAGATGTACTGGAGGCCTTCGGTCCAGCCGGGAATCACACCATTCAATGGGAAAGTAGCCGGTTCACCGCGCTCGTAAGAAGAATCGAATACTTCGCCATTGATCAAGCGGCCTTCGTAGTGAACGGTCACTTGGTCAGTCGCCAATGGCTTGGCGCCGTCGCCTTCAACAAGCATTTTGTACTGCAAACCGCTTGCGGTAGTAATTACGCCATCTTTTTTGCCGTTTTCATCGAGGTAATCTAGGCCTTCTTGTTTCGCTGCAGCTTCTTTGGCATCGCGCATACGGGTAAACTCACCCCGAATGAATGCATCGGCATCTTCTGCGGTCATCATTGCGGCACTGTCATACTGTTGCATCATACCTTGAGCTACCAATGCGTAGTTCAAGTCTTCTACGCCTTGGGTTTTCAGGTTTTGACCAATGCTTACGCCGAGTGCATAGCTCAATGAGTCAGATGCATTGGCCAACGAGTCGGCGCTTGCATTAAAACTGTTTGTGGTTTTGCAGCCTGCTGCCATTGCAAGCACCGCTGCGCTCAAAAAGAGGGTTTTCTTCATACTGAGGGCGCCTGGTCGCGTGTGAATACCAGGTCTTTATCGGTTGATAATTTGGAATTGAAGGTATAGCCTTGTTTATCGAATCCTTTGAGTTGTTCAGGATCGGTAATCTTGTTGCGAATGATGTAACGCGCCATTAAGCCGCGGGCATGCTTGGCGTAGGTCATGAGCATTTTATACTCGCCGTTCTTGAGGTCTTTGAAGGTGCAGGTTATGACGTCGCGGTTCAGATTCTTTGTGTCGATGACCTTGAAGTACTCGTTTGAGGCCAAATTAACCAACGGACCATCAACGTCAGAACCGTTCAATACTTCGGTGACCGTTTCAGACCAGTAGGCGTAAAGATTTTTGGTTTTTGGCGTGATTGCCCATGAGGTGCCCATTTCAAGTCGGTAGGGCTGGATGAGGTCAAGCGGTCGAAGAATGCCGTACAATCCGCTGAGAATGTAGAGGTGCTTTTCAGCAAACTCGAAATCGGGGTCATTGAAATTTGATGCGTTCAGTCCACGGTATACTTCACCATTGAACGCCAAAACGGCTTGTCGGGCGTTTCCGATGTGGAACGGACGGTGCCATTCAGCGAAACGCTGACGGTTTTCTTCGGCGAGGTCTGGACTGATGTTCATCATTTGTTCCAGCTTTTTCCCTGAAAATTTCTTCAACTTCCCAACGAGGTATTCAGCCTGGTCGAGAAACAGGGGCTGGCTTGCACTTTCCTGAGTGTGTTCAGAGGTTAAGTCAAGCGATTTAGCCGGTGACAAAACAATAAGCATAGGATAGGATTTGGTTGGCGCAAAAGTACAAACTTCAGGCTTGCCCTTTTAGTTTGATGCCTCGCGGCGTTAGTTCGACCTTTCCGGCCTTGTACAATTGCCCTACGGCTTGTTTAAACGTTTTCTTACTCACCTTAAGGCGTTGCTGAATCTCTTCAGCCGGTGTGTTGTCGTTGAGTCGCAAGTAACCACGGCCCTGACCAAGCAGATCCATAATGCGTTCCATGGCTTCGTCAACCTTTTCCCTACCCGGCCTGTACATTGAAATCAGAAAACCTTGTCGGTCGCACTCGGTCACGTAGCCACGGTAGCGATCGCCACGCCTCACGCTCGGCAACATGGCCGCTTCAGGAAGGAAAGCAACGTACTTACCGTCAACAATCACCTTGCGGCCGCGTTCTGCCTTCTCCCAAATGAGAAAGTACACTTCGTCACCCATGCGGTAATTGGGCTTGTTTTTCACGAACAGGTGCGTGATGCGGGTGGTGAGCACCAATCGGTTCTCTGTGGCGTCAAACACCATGGTCATGTAATAACGGTGGCCGCTGTCAATGGGTTGGTCTTGTTGGTGGGTATACAAAACGGCATCTTCGTCAAGGCCAATGTCAACGAAACCACTGCCTCCGGCCATATTGATGACTTGAAGGAACGCAATTTCTCCCGGCACAACTTTGGGCTTGCGCAAGGTGGCAATCAACTCGCCGTTGCGTTGTGTCCAGATGAACACATCAAGCATGTCTCCCACTTGGTGCTTCGCGGTCAACTCCCGAAGTGAAATGGGAATGGCGACCCCCATCGAATCAAGGAAGGCCATATTGCGTTCAATGCGCGCTATAGGAAGCGTCAAAAACTGACCAGGTTCTGCAAACATCATAGGCGGCAAAGATACACATTGGAGGTGCCTTTGAATGGAATTCTTACATTTGAAAACCGAAACCTGCAAAATGCACTTCCTTAACCTCGCTAAGTCGGCAAACCGACTCGTTTTGAGCGCGTTGTTCTTCGCGCTCTTTCAAACAGCAGCCTTCACACAATGCAACAGTGATGAAGTTGAAGTTCAATTCATTCTTGATACCGACGCATGGGGTTATGAAGTGTACTGGGAGCTGTACCCTGAAGGTGCGAGCTGCGGAGAGGCGCCAATCATTTCAGGAGGGAATGCCGCACAAGTCGGCTGCACAGGTGGCGGTCAGCAAGATGCCACCGGCGGCAACGGTTACGCCAACAATGTCATCATTGAACTTGATCCAATTTGCCTAGAAGCAGGATTGCCACTAACCCTGCACTATGTCGATGATCATGGGGATGGAGGCTTTACCATTCAGGTCTACGAAAATGGCAGCCTTATTACCCAGTTTCAAGGCTCGGGCGATGGCAACCTATGGTCATATACCCCCGGGTCACTCGTTTTCGTCGATTACAACAACCCATGCGGTGCTGTCGAACTTGATTTTAACGACAGTCCTGTACTTCTCAGCAATGTGAATGCAAACGTAAATCCTGGCGAACCCGCCCCTCCCGGCGGTGGATGCCAAACGGCAGGTCAGTGGTGCGAAGGAAACCTCAGCAATACGGTTTGGATGAAATTCACCACCACCGAAGCTTCGACTACGATTATGGCGACGACCTGCAACTCAGGCACAAATTTTGACACCCAGTTGGCGCTCTATGCTGCAGGCGACTGTAGCGATTTCAGCACCTTTGAATTGATAGCTGCAAACGACGATGTGCCCGGTGGGTGTGGTCCAGGAAACGGATTCGCAAGCACCCTCTATGCCGGCTGCCTCAATGCCGGAGCAACTTACTATCTGCAGGTCGATGGATACAACGCGCAAACCGGAAATTTTGCAGTTTCGATTGAAAGCTTTGAAGAAGGCCTCGGCTTGCAAGCCAACGTAGTCAACATGCCATGCGCCATTGACAAAGGTCAACCCGGTGCAGGTGCGATTACAGTGTTCGTTTCAGGCTTGGGTGAAAACCTCGACATCGAATGGGAAGGTCCAAACGGCTTTACCGCTGATACACCCTCGATCGGTGCTCTTGAAGCAGGAAGCTACTCCATCACCGTGACCACTGACTGTGGCGTGTACACTGACACATATGAGGTCACGATGCCGCAACCGCTGTTTCCAACTCTGAACTTGAATGGTCCCGATTGTCCACTAACTTTCAACGGCTCTGCGGCTGTTAACCTCACAGGAGGCACCCAGCCTTACGACTTCCTTTGGAGCGGTCCAAACAATTACTTCTCAGGAGCAGCCGAACCCAACAACTTGGGTGAAGGGCCTTACAGCGTTACCATCGTCGATGGAAACGGCTGCGAAGCAGAACTCAATTTCACCATTGCAGCTCAAAATAACATTGCCGTAGACCTCGGTGCCAATCAAACCATCTGCACCGATGAATCGCTGCTTCTTTTCGCGCCTCCGGGGTACAACTACCTGTGGCAAGACGGCAGCATTAACCAGTTCTTCTTCGTCGAAGGCGACATCATCGGCGAGGGAATCTACACGTATGTAGTCACCATCTCTACCGACGACGGTTGCGAGGCTTCAGACGCCGTTACGGTGAATGTTGAAGCGTGTACATCCATTGCTGAGGAGGCAATTTTTGGGATGGATGCCTTCCCCAATCCGTTCCACCATCAGTTGATGATCGACCTTCCAATAGCCGCTGAGTGCACCGTATTCACTGCGCACGGACAAGTCATCCTTCAACAAAGGATGCCGGCCGGTAAATCAACACTGATGACCGCTGATTGGGCTTCAGGTATGTACCTGGTACAATTGGCAACAGAAGCCAGTTCGCGCACAGTGCGCCTCATCCATCCCTAAAAAACCAATTCTTCAAGCACCGAAACGGCGTGCGAAATGTGCGCATCCGTCACGTCAAAGTGGGTTACAAAGCGCACTTTATCAGGCCCAAACGGCAATGCGTACACCCCATGTTCGGCAAGTGCTTGAGTAATTTTTGCGGAGTCAAGCTGAGGAGCCAACGTAAAAATCACAATGTTGGTGGCCACAGGGAGCACTTGGCTCACCCAAGGCAGTTGCTCAAGTGTTTCTGACAGGCGGTTCGCCTTAGTATGGTCATTCGGCAAAAGAGGCAAACGGTGGTCAAGTGCATACAGACCTGCCGCCGCGAGAATACCTGCCTGGCGCATGCCACCTCCCATCACTTTTCGCGCACGGTGTGCTTCTTTGATAAAGTCACGAGGCCCTATCAGAACACTGCCTGCGGGTGTTCCCAATCCTTTGCTCAAACACACCGAGATGCTGTCAAAGAGCTTTCCATAGCGATCAGTGGGCACTTGTGTAACAGCAAGTGCATTGAAAACCCGCGCGCCATCAAGGTGAAAGGCAAGGCCTTTCAGGTGAGCAAATTTGCTCAGTGCGCTGAGTTCGTCGAAATCGTAAACCGAACCTCCACCTTTGTTGCAGGTATCTTCAACGCTGATCAACGAAGTACGGGCGTAGTGGCTGTCGGGCGGATTGATTTCGCCGCGCACGTGGTCAAGCGTAAACCGACCTTGGTCACCGTGCACCAAGCGCACTTGAACCCCTGAATTGCGCGCCAAGCCACCGCCTTCGTAGTTGTAAATGTGGCTCAACCGGTCGCAGATTACTTCATCGCCGGGCCGGGTATGCACGTTGATGGCGATTTGGTTGGTCATGGTACCGCTCGGACAAAACAACGCGGCCTCGTGGCCAAACATTGCTGCCAAACGTTCTTGCAAGGCATTGATGGTGGGGTCTTCACCGAACACATCGTCGCCGGTAGGTGCGCCCATCATTGCCTTAAGCATTGGCGCGTCAGGACGCGTTACGGTGTCACTTCTGAGGTCGGTAATCATGCCGGTGATTTTCGCAAAGGTAGAGAAGTCAAGCGTCAGCCGGATTCACCTTGGCCATGGAAACAAACCGACCGTTTGCCGCGTTTTTTGTACATTGCCATAACCATTTCCATAACCGGAATCCCTCGTTTTCATGGTCAACTATTTTCAGGTACTGGGCATCCCGGAAACTGCCGATCGGGGAGATGTCAAGCGCGCCTACCGCGAGTTGGCCAAAGAATGGCATCCCGATCGAAACAGCGATCCCAAAGCTCCCGCTGCCTTCATATTGATCAACGAAGCCTACGAGTTTTTGCTTGACGACAGCCGTCGTGAGTCGCATCGATTGGGAAGAGCCACCGACGAGCGCGCTGAAGCCATCCGCAGAATGCGTGAAGAACGCTACAAAGAATGGGTCGAACAAAGCCGAAAAGCCGCCCGTGAACGTGCAGCCAGCCACGCCAAGCAATCGTTTGATCAGTTCGAGAGTTCACGGTTGTACCGAACAGCCATGGTGCTCAATCGCCTCTATGACTATCTTTTCTTGGGCCTGGGCTGCGTGATTGTTGCAGTGCCCATTCTGGTCATGAACCGGCCGGCTGAGGAACGCGAGAAGTTCACATCAACCACTTACGCAACCATGGGGCTGACCATGTTCATGGGCTTGCTCTTCACCTATTTCATCTGGAAGTTTTTGTTCAACGAACGAAACGAAGAGTGATGAACCACCCGGTTTGGCAAATGGCCGCTTTTTCATCAATTTTACCGGTCAACAAAAATCAACCATGAAAACGTTTTTTGCATCGCTCTGTTTTGTCGTCTTCTTCGTGGCGAAAGCCTTCGCAACCGAAGGCATGTGGATACCCACCATGCTGGCATCCATCGAAGACGATATGCAGGCCTTCGGGTTGCAGCTATCGGCCGAAGACATCTACTCAGTCAATAAGTCATCGCTCAAAGATGCCATCGTGCAATTCGGTGGAGGCTGCACCGCTGAAGTGATATCATCGAAAGGACTCATTTTGACCAATCACCACTGCGGTTACAGTCAGATTCAATCGCACAGCACGCTCGAAAGCAACTACCTCCGCGATGGTTTTTGGGCCAAAGACTTCGCTTCTGAGCTTCCAAACCCCGGTTTGACGGCCATGTTTGTGGTTGCCATCCGCGATGTTACCAGCGATTTACTCGTTGGTGTGGCTGACGATGCTCCGGTCGGTGAGCGCCGCGCGGCCATCGCCGCAAATGAGGCGAAAGTTATGGCTCAGGCACGTGAGTCGTTTCCGGGGTTGGCGATGTTCATCCGTCCGTTCAACTATGGAAATAGTTATTTCTTGCTCGTGACCCGCACGTTCGAAGATGTTCGACTGGTAGGCGCACCCCCGTCATCGATTGGGAAGTTTGGAGGCGATACCGATAACTGGGTGTGGCCGCGCCATACCGGTGATTTTTCGCTTTTCCGCGTATATGCCGATGGCGACAACAACCCGGCCAAGTATGCAGAAGGGAACCGTCCGTACGAGCCGCAGGTGCATTTGGCCGTGTCGGTTGACGGCGTGAAAGAGAATGACTTCACCATGGTCTTTGGTTTCCCCGGCCGCACTGAGCGTTACCTTCCACTTGCTGCCGTTGACTACGTCATCAACGAGTCAAACCCGATGCGTATTCGCTTCCGTGAAACGAGTTTGAGCATCATTGATGCCGCGATGCGCAGCAGCGAAGCCCTGCACATCAAGTACGCGGCAAAACAACAGTCAATCGCCAACGCCTACAAGAAGTGGATTGGTCAAAACATTGGTCTCATTGAACTTGATGCTTTGGGCAAGAAGCGCCAGTTGGAAGGCGCGTTACGGGCCCGAGCGATGATGCAAAAAAAGAACCACTATGCCGATGCAGCCGATGCGTTGGTTAAACTCAACGGCGAAATTCGCGACTACCGCATGGGCCGCGAAGTGTTTATCGAGTACTTCTACTATGGTCCTGAAATTTTGGCTTTTGCCAGTGGTTTTTCTGTTTTGGTGGATGGATGGGACGAGATGGCCGCAATCGATGGGGAGCTCGATAAACGCATCCAATCGCTTCGAAACGCCAGTGCTTCACATTTTAAGGATTACGATGTCGCCACCGACGCTTCCATTTTCGAACGACTTACGGCGCTTTACTTCGAATTTATGCCGGAAGCCCTACAAGCGCAAGCGCTGAAAGAGATGAAGGCCAAGTTCAAAGGTGATGTGCCGGCGATGACCAAAGCACTCTACACCAAATCGGTTTTTGTTGATGAAACGCGCTTGAACAAGGTACTCTCAAATCCATCCAAAAAAGCATTCGCCAAATTGGCCAAAGACCCAGGCTACATGATAGCGCAGGCGGTGGCAGAGAGTTATCCGCTTTACATTCGTGGAGAGCACGACCGCTTGAACGCAGCCATTGATGACCAAATGCGTGTTTTTGTAAAAGGAATCACTGAATTGGTGCCTGAAATGAAGTTCAGTTACGATGCCAACTCAACCCTGCGGTTGACCTACGGCAAAGTGGAGGGAAGCACTCCTTACGATGGCATGGCCTATACCTTTGGCACCACCCACACCGGTATTTTGCAAAAATCGGTGATGGACAAGCCCGACTACAAAATCGATGAGAAACTTAAAGGCTTGCTTGAAGCCAAACTGTTCGGGCCCTACGCCGACGATACAGGCGACCTACCGGTTTGTTTTACGGGGAGCAACCATACAACAGGCGGCAACAGCGGTTCACCCGCCTTGAACGCTAGGGGAGAACTAATCGGTTTGAACTTTGACCGTTCATGGGAAAGCACCATGAGCGATGTTTACTACGACGCCGGCCGTTGCCGCAACATCATGGTCGATGTTCGCTACATCCTCTGGGTAGTCGATGTGTATGCCGGAGCCGGCCATTTGGTCGATGAAATGACCTTGGTATCGACCAAAGGTGAGCCCAAAGGTTTCCCAATGCGGAAATAGGGCCTTTCTGACAGGGCTTATCAGTTAACGACTGACAAGGAAGCAGGTGAGGGTAGCGTAAGTTCGATAACGCAACCCTCACCTGTTATGCTCAACACCACTTCCTGGATGGGGATGCCCTTGATTACGGGCACCCAAACCGATGTTTTATTGCGCATTGAAGACCACCTTGACAACAAAGAGGCGGTTTTTATTCGATTGATTTCAGGTCAAACCATCGTCAATCGAATGCGCTTTGGCGATGGGCCCGAGGAAGATGCCGTGCTTGTTGACGATGCTTGGGTGGCCGCTCTTTTGGGCTTCAGACTGCGAATTCCGGTAACGAAGATGGATCGAAAGATGCTCACCGCCATGGTATTTAATCTCTCGAGTGACAACGGTGAGCGCGTGCTTGTTTTGAGCGATCGAGAGTCAAATGGATTGGCTCGGGAACCTGATATTGCGGATGGTAGCCGTCAAGGACTGGCTGCGTGCATCGGAAAACTAGAGGCTTCCTCACCGGAAGCCATTGCCGAGGCGCTTTACAAAACCGGTGTGCGTGTAATTCTGTCTGACGTCCTGCCTAACCTGGCTTTTACACTCTACCAAGACGTACGCGCTGCGTCAGGCCTTCAGCCCGTGTGGATTCAAGTCCCCACATCTTTGCAAGAACTTGGAACTCGAAGGAGAAATGACATCAAACATCAGCTTGACCATCACATTCAGCGCTTCCTGAACCGAGGTAAAATTGCCTTACAAGTGATGACTGCCGAGCTCGCTTAGCTAACGAAGTAAATCACGGCAATGGTAATCGCAAAAAGGATCAGGGCAAAAACTACCGGACCTCCGATTTCGTTCTGTTCTGCTTCTTTATGGCCTCCCATGGTTTCTGATTTTTGACAAAAATAGAAATCTTTGACGTTTCCGAAGCTGCTCACAGCTGTTTTTGGTATAATTTTATAGGTCAGATGCAACACTTTTTCAAAGTGAAGTGTCTCACTTCTGATAACCTGCAACCTGTAAGATGAAAAGGAACGTTTACACTTCTTTGTTGGTGGCAATTTTGCTGCCTTTTGTGAGCTTTGGTCAAGTCGTGATCAACGAATTCATGGCCACCAATCTCTGCGGAGCGGCGAACCCAAACCAATACCTCGACAATTTCGGATCGTGCTCAGATTGGGTTGAACTGTTGAACACCTCCGGAACAGCCGTTGACTTGTCGGGCTGGTACATGACCGAAAACATCAATGACCTCGATCGTTGGGCTTTTCCCGAAGGGTCGATTATTCCTGCAAATGGCTTTTTAAGGGTTTGGACGAGCGCACGCAAAACAGGCAATACACCGTTTAACCTCGACCACATTCACTCAAGTTCCAGGATTGCACAAGTTGATCCGAACGAAGTGATTGCGTTGGTTCGGCCTGATGGGGTTACCATAGAAGACGTTTACTACATCGAAGTGCCCAACCAAGTAGGGTATTCAACAGGCCGTTTTCCTGACGGCAGCGACAACTGGCGCGTGTTCACTACCCCCACAATGGCAGCACCCAACACTGGCGCAACCTATCTCGGGTACACCCCTACACCTGAACTCAGTGTGCCTGCCGGCTACCAAACCGGCCCTGTATCGGTGTCAATTACCTGTGACGACCCCAATGCCGTTATTCGCTACACAACGGATGGTAGCTTTCCAACACCCGCTTCGCCGGTGTACAGCGGGCCGATTGACTTGGCAGCAACCACCGTCGTATACGCCAGAGCGTTTAGTCCTGACAACAATTGGTTGCCAAGCTACATGAATTGGTCAACCTACTTTTTTGGAGCCGATCAGCACACGCTTCCGGTGTTCAGTGTGACCGGGCCTGAATTGCCGACCTTGTTCGGAGGTACGCAAATTGAACCACTCACCGGACTAGAAATGTTTGACGTGAACGGTCAGCGAATTTCAAAAAACTTCGGCGATACCAACAAACACGGAAACGACTCCTGGGCGTATGGCCAACGTGGCATTGACTGGATTGACCGCGATAAAATGGGCTACAGCCGAGCAACCGAACTCGAACTGTTCCGTGACAAAGACCGCGATGAATTTAAAGCCTACATGTTCAAAGCCGCAGCGAACGACAACTACCCCTTCGCCAATGGTGCGCATATTCGCGATAGCTACATCCAGTCATTGTCGGTATACGGAGGAATGGAACTTGACGAACGTACGCATGAGTCGTGCATTCTCTACGTAAATGGCCAGTACTGGGGTGTGTACGATTACCGTGAGAAAGTCGACGATTGGAGATTCACTGACTATTACTTCGGCCAAGACCGTGAAGACATTGATTTCCTCAAAACATGGGGAGGAACATGGGCCGAATACGGTTCACAAGCCGATTGGATCACACTCCGCAACTACATTCAGTCAAACGACATGAGCGACCCGGCGAACTATGCTTTCGTAGAGTCACAACTCAATGTGCTCAGCCTCATGGATTATTTCATCATGAACACATGGTGCGTGGCTTCTGACTGGCTGAACTGGAACACGGCATGGTGGAAGGGAAATAACCCCGATGGAGATGCCCGTAAATGGCGCTACATCCTTTGGGACATGGATGCGACCTTCGGTCACTACATCAACTACACCGGAATACCCGATACCGGGCCTACAGCTGACCCTTGTTTTGGTGAACAACTTAATGACCCAGGAGGTCAAGGTCATACGTCAATATTCTCTGACCTTCAAGAGAACGACGATTTCTTCGCCATGTACATCAATCGCTATGCCGAGTTGTTGAACACCACGCTCAGCTGTGACTTCGCCGTTGCCCACCTCGATAGCTTGATCACCATCATCGAACCTGAAATGCCACGTCAAATCGCTCGCTGGGGCGGTTCAATGGCGGGTTGGCAAGCCAATGTGCAGCAGCTCAGAAACTTCGTCCTTGAGCGTTGCGGAAACGAACTCACCACAGGCATGGAAGATTGCTACGACCTCGAAGCAATTACCGTGACCATTCTCATTAACGGCGACGGCTCGGTGCTCTTTAACAACACCACCATTACCGCTGATATGACCCCTTGGACCGGTACCTACTATGCCGGAATACCAATGACCTTTGAAGGGCTGCCCGGTAACCTCGTTGACTTTATCAACTGGGAAATCATAGATGGAAACATAAGCCTCGCTAATGACGAAAACCCTACCATAGTAATCAATCCCGATGGCAGCTTTACCATTCTGGCAAACTTCGATCCTCCAATTCCGCCGGTGAACATCAGCTTCGTTGTTGAGCCCGCTGAAGCCGGCGTGATCGTCGCCGAAGGAACCGTTATTGATCCGGCAGCAGCAAACTTCATCATGAGCGTCGGGTCTGCCGTTAACATGGAGGCTGTCTCCAACCAATGGTGGTTCTTTAGCCATTGGACCACCTCAAACGGTACCGTTCTTACCGCAGCAGATACAGAGTCAATCAACGGCTTTACCGTCGAAAACGCCGATACCTTTACCGCTCACTTCCTGCCCATCATACGGCACGAAGTGGTGGTGCGCGTTGAACCTGCAGGCGCAGGAGTCGTTACCAAAGATGGTGTGATTCTGCCACAACTCCCTTGGACGACCCTTCTGCAAGAAGGTCTGTCGTACAACTTTAGGGCAATTGCTGAAGATTTCTGGTTCTTCGATCGTTGGGAGTCGGTTAACCACCCGCTTCCCGGAGGAGGATCTGAAACTGCCTTCGATCTTACCCTGGCTACACCCGATACCCTCGTAGCCTATTTTGTGCAAGAGCCATTCAACGTTTACATTCCGAACAGCTTTACGCCAAACAACGACGGTCGCAATGACATCTTCAAACCCATCGGCACCGCTTGGCAGCCCGATACGTACGAACTTATCATTTTCAACCGCTGGGGAGAGGTCGTATTCGAATCAACCGACCCCAATGCTGCTTGGGATGGTTCGCACCAAAACGGCGACCATTACGTAAAAGATGACATCTACGTTTACCGCATGAAGGTTCAATCGGCACACGACATTGAGCCGCTTGAATATTCAGGTAGCATCATGGTATTCAGATAAGCTATTTCATAAGAATCATCGAAGGAAGCCCCAAACCAGGGGCTTCTTTCTTTTTTTACCGTCCCTTCAAACTACTTTTGCGCAGTGCGATCCGAAGGAATACTCTACATGCTGCTGTCGGTGGTGTTGTTTACTACTGCAAATGCGCTGGTCAAAACCATCGGACACCTTCCCACGACGCAAATTGTGTTCGTAAGGAGCATCATCTCGCTCGTGCTTTGCGCAGCCTATGTGAAGTACCGAGGATTTCCCTTCTTTGGCGTCAATAAAAAATGGCTCATCATCCGCGGGGCAACCGGAATGGTGGGGTTAACCCTCTTTTTCTACACTGTACAAAACATTCCCCTTGCAACGGCTACGGTGATCCAATACCTGTCGCCTATCTTCACGGTCATACTCGCCATGGTGTACCTCAATCAAAAAGTACGGCCCGTACAGTGGGTGTTCATCGGCATGGCGCTCACCGGTGTGGTGGTTTTGAACGGACTTGATCCCAACGTTCCCATCCGGTTCATTGGCATAGGTATTCTCAGTGCATTTTTCGCTTCAGTGGCCTATTACGCAACCATACGTTGCGCCGCTACTGACCACCCGGTTTTGGTTGTGATGTACTTTCACCTGCTCGCTACGCCTTTGATGGGGACGGTTTCGATTATCGAATGGGCCCCCATGGATAGCCAAGAGTGGCTCATAGGCTTGTCGGTGGGAGTTCTGTCGGTGTTTGCACAAGTCGCCATGGCCGTTGCCATTACGCGGGAAGACGCATCGGTTGTGACACCTTTTAAATACGTTGGGGCGGTAATCGCCTGGATTGTGGGCATTGTGGTTTTCGACGAACACCTCGGCATTTTGGGCACGGCAGGTATATTGATTGTAAGCTCGGGGGTTGTGCTGAATACCTTAGCACGCCGTTACAATTGGTAGAATCGGCATTTTTTAAATTTTCTTTTCCTGCGGGATGCGTAGCTTTGGTACATGCACCCGGTCATCATCGTTGGAAACGGCATTGCCGGTATTACAACAGCGCGTCATCTACGCAAAAACAGCGAACGCAGCATCATCGTAATCAGCGATGAAGCCCATCACTTTTTCTCACGTACTGCCCTTATGTACGTTTACATGGGGCACATGACGAAGGAGCACCTAAAGCCCTACCCCGATAGTTTCTGGAAGAAGAACCGCATCGACCTGCTCAACGATCGGGTTGAGGCCATCCATCCCGAAACGAAAACAGTGCATTTGCAATCGGGTAAACAACTGCAGTACAGCGACCTGGTCATCGCAACGGGTTCGAAGCCGATCCGTCCGCAACTGCCCGGGATTGAACTGGAGGGCATACATTCGCTCTACTTCATGTCAGACCTTGACAAGCTTGAGCTTGAAAGCAACCCGCCGGCATCCATCCATCCAAACCAAAAAAAGAAAGCCGTCATCACCGGCGGAGGACTTATAGGAATCGAGCTGGCTGAGATGCTCATGTACCGCAATTATGACGTGACATTGCTCATCCGTGATCGCCATTATTGGTCGTCGGTTTTTCCGCCACAAGAAGGCAATTTGGTAGCTGAACACTTGACTGAGCACGGTTTGAACATCGTATATGGTGTTTCGGTGGAGGCTTTTGAGGGGAAGGATGGTCGTGTTACAGCGGCCCGCGGCTCAAATGGAGAAAGCTACCCGTGCGAACTGGCCGGAGTGACCATTGGTGTGGCTCCGAACATCGATTGGATGGATGGCGTTGTTGAAACCAAGCGGGGAATTCTCACCGATGAATTTTTACGCACTTCCCGAACTAACATCTATGCCGCGGGTGATTGCGTTGAGTTGCGCAACCCCCTTTCCGGACGCCGTGCCATTGAACCAGTTTGGTACGTCGGCCGTATGATGGGAGAATGTTTGGGCCTCACTTTGAGCGGTCGAGAAACGGCTTATCGTCCGGGCAAGTGGTTCAACAGTGCGAAGTTTTTTGACCTCGAATACCAAACCTACGGAAACGTGCCCGCCGATGGTGACAGTGCTGCGAGCTTTTATTTCGTCCATCCTCACAAGCGTGCTTGTCTGCGATTGGCATTCAATGCAGAACGCTCGCTCACCGGAATTCACGCCATTGGAATTCGGTTGCGCCACGCTGTTATCGACGATTGGTTGAACAAACAAGTGCCGGTTGAAACGGCGGTGGTTAGAATGCGCGAAGCCAACTTTGAACCCGAGTTTGAACACCCTTTTGAAGACCATCTGGTCGCAGCATGGAACGCTGTATTTAAGCAATCACTTACCGTAAAACGTCAATCATGGCTGCAAAAACTCACCTCAAAGTAAATAGGCACTTGCGTGCTGTGGGTTTGGCGCTTTTGGTTGCGGGAGTGACTGTGTTCACGCTCTTGCCATTTGCCGGACGCTACAGTTTCGAGGCGGGCACGGCCAAATCAAGCATTGATCAATCGGTTTACAACGCCATTGGTGAGCAGCTTGACAAAGCACTGGAGGGCAGGTCGTTTTCATCGCCGCTGCAGGTGACGGAGCAAGTCGCCAGGGTGCTCGATGTGTACAATCGTGATCGTCAATCAGCAGGGGAGTGGGACAAGGTGATTTACACCAGCGAACACGACTTATCGACGCAGCTTTGCAAAGCGGTGCATACCGGTTGGTTGTCAGAACAACCGACCGTGTTATGGCTGCTAACCTTTGGTATCGCGTTGCTCGGAGGCTTGCTGATGATTGTTGGGAATGGATGGCACGCAATGACTCCGGGCATCAAGAACAATGGCGTGTACCATCAAGCATCAACGTCGCGAGGTTGGGTGGCTTGGATTGTCTTCCCTTGGCTTGTGGTATTTTACCTTGTGCTCTATTTCAGGCCTGAACTCACAGTACCGCTCACGGCCATAACCGACCCGATTAGCCAAGCCCTTAGCGGCCGCGAGGGTGGAAGGTGGTTCCTCTACGGCTTCATATACACCACCGTTATGACGGTGATGGCGGTGCGCATGTTCATGAAATACAAAGGCAACCGCTACCAAACCGTGCGAACGGCTTCAGTGCTGTTCTTTCAGATTTGTTTTGCTTTTTTGATACCGGAAGTGATGAGACGGATGGGATTGCCCGCTCAGGATTTCAAGAATATCTGGCCGCTCGATTACACCTTCTTTTTTTCATGGCGCTTGGATGCGATGCTCATTGAAGGCACCCTTGGTATTTTCTTGCTCGTTTGGGGTATCTTACTTTTCGTGGTTGGTGTGCCCGTGATGGTGTACTTCTATGGTAAGCGATGGTACTGCAGTTGGGTTTGTGGTTGTGGCGGACTCGCAGAAACCTTGGGCGACCCTTACCGCCAACTTAGCGATAAATCAATTGGTGCATGGAAAATTGAACGCTACCTGATTCATGCCGTTCTGGTGTTTGCGTTTGCAATGACGGGCATGACGCTTTACACCTATTTCAGCGGTGCTTCGCAGGTGTTTTTCCTTGATACTTGGAAGCTTCAAAGCGCCTACGGTTTTTTGATTGGTTCAGTTTTTGCAGGTGTGATCGGTACAGGGTTTTACCCTGTGATGGGAAGCCGCGTTTGGTGCCGCTTCGGTTGTCCGTTGGCGGCCTATCTCGGGTTTGTGCAGCGTTTCAAATCGCGTTTTCGCATCACCACCAATGGAGGCCAGTGCATTTCATGCGGCAATTGCTCAACCTACTGTGAAATGGGAATTGACGTCAGGTGGTACGCGCAACGCGGACAAAACATTGTGCGTTCTTCGTGCGTCGGCTGTGGTGTTTGCGCAGCAGTATGCCCGCGTGGGGTATTGAAACTTGAGAACGGGAGCGAAATGGGCCGTATCAACGACAATCCAATCCTTATCGGACGCGAGGGAGTCCAATTATCACCTGATTTATTGTCCAATCAACGAACGATGAACGGCTGACCGAGGTGAAAATCGTATATTTACAGTACCTGCCCTGTTCTATGTTATGAAACCTCAACCCAATTGCAAATGCGCTTAACTGCCTTTTTTGCAGCAACTTTGCTCGCATCAACCATCGTTTCAGCTCAATCGTTTACCAATTCAAGTGCACAACTCGGCGCTAGCTTCAACAGTGGCGGCTGTGTTGGTGTAACGGATATGGACGGTGACGGACGTGACGACATTGTCGTTCTCCACCAATCACGCTTTCTCCGTGTGTTCTACAACACTCCATCGGGTTACAACCTGGTTGACTACGGAACCATTTCAAGCAACCAGCAATGGGGCATGGCCATTGGTGACATCGATGCCGATGGGCACCGCGATGTCATTTCCGGTGGCGCCTACGATGGTGTGCGACTCATGAAACTTACCGGAAGCGGGGCGCCACAAACCACTACGCTCCCCAATGGCTCAATGTTTATGCAAGCGTGCAACGTTGCCGATATCGACAACGATGGCCACCTTGATTATTTCGCCTGTCACGACGATGGGTTGTCACGCATCTGGACCAATGACGGCGCCGGAAACCTCGTACCCAACTCATCACTCATCGACCTCACCGATTACGACAAAGGCACCTTCACAAACACCGACCATTCAGGCAATTATGGGTCGGTTTGGTCTGACATCAACCACGATGGCCACCTCGACTTGGTCATCGCCAAATGCCGCCAAGGGGTGACCAACCCACTCGACCCACGTCGAATTAACCAAGCATGGATCAACGATGGCAACGGCAACTTCACTGAGCAAGCCGTTGATCGTGGCATCGCCATTTACCAGCAATCATGGACCGTTGACTTTGGCGATGTGAACAACGACGGGTTCTTCGATTGTTTGATTACAAACCACACATCAACAATGAAGCTCTTGCTCAACGATGGCAATGGCTTCTTCACCGATATTACTGCCGCCGCAGGAGTCGCCGACGCCGGCTTCTTTTTGCAAGCAAAAATGGTTGACTTTGACAACGATGGCTTCTTAGACATTATTTACTCAGGAGGCCTGCACCGGTACTACCGCAACAACGGTAACTTGACCTTTACCCATGTGCCGAACACCTTCCCGTATTCAGATACTATGCACAGTTTCGGCATTGGTGATTTCAACCAAGACGGCTTCGCTGATTTGTACGCGTCGTACGGCAATGGGTACGTTAGTCCTGACAACAACAACCCCGATATCCTTTGGATGAACAACGGCAATGCCAATAATTGGATTGCGTTTGACCTCGAAGGCACAGAGTCAAACATAGACGCCATCGGCACGAAGGTTTACCTCTATGGCGATTGGGGTGTTCAAGTGCGCGAAGTTAGAGCAGGTGAGAGCTACGGTATTGTGAATACCTTTCACCCGATGTTCGGCATTGGTAGTTCTGACGCAGTTACGCAAGCAGTGATTGAATGGCCAAGCGGTGTAGTTACAACCATTGACAATCCGGCCATTAACACCTACCATAGCATTGTGGAGGCCATTTGCACAATTCCCGGAATTGAGATTGCAGCCAACGGTGCTACCTCCTTCTGCAACGGAGAAAGCGTTCAACTTACCGCTCCGGCAGGTTTCACCTACCAATGGTCAAACGGAGCCGATACGCAAAGCATCGAAGTTGCGAACTCCGGAGATTATACCGTGGTTGTTCAGAATGGCGAAGGTTGCGCAGGAGTATCGAACACCATTTCCATTGACGTTGTCATCCCACAGCAGCCGGTTTTTGAAATTGCCGGTGAACTTGAATTCTGCCAAGGAGGCAGCGTAAGCTTAACCGCCTCACCCGGTCTTGGCTATGCTTGGTCAAATGCGGCTGAAACAGCAAGTATTGAAGTGACTGAGTCAGGCTCGTATTTTGTTTGGGTGGATGAGGGCTGCGGCACGCCACTGCAATCTGAAGCCGTAAGTGTAAATGTTCTCAGCGCCCCTGAACCAATTATCGCATCAACCATCGACGTGCCTGCACAACAAGAAACAACAGTCTTTGCAGCAGGCTCCGATGTTGAGTGGTTCGATGCACAAGACGCTGCTAACCCCGTCGCTGTTGGCAACCAAATCAACGTAAATCTCTCTGAACCCACTACCTTTTGGGTAGAGAACACGACCGTTTACGGTGGCGCAACAGCCTTGGGTGGCAAAGCTTCGACTACAACCGATGGCGGTCAATTCCACACCAACAGCAGCTTCTGGCTTACCTTTGATGCCCACGAAGATATCTTTATTGAAAGTGTGCAGGTGTTCGCAGGTACTGCTGCCAGCCGCACGATTGCATTGGTTGACGCCAACGGACAAACGATTCAGTCAACTACGGTTTCAATTCCTGCCGGACAGCAAACCGTTCAATTGAATTTCTTCGTCCCACAAGGCACCGGCTATGGTTTGCGCTCCATTGGCAACAACCCACAACTCTGGCGTGATGGTCCGCCTGCAGCAATTGGTTTCCCATACCAACTTGGCAACTTGGCAACCATTACCGGCACCAACATTACCGGTGAGAATACCTTGGCTTTCTACTATTTCTTTTACAACTGGCAAGTGAGCACCCCTTCAACAGCCTGTGTATCAGAACGCATTCCGGTGCTGTTGCAGCCAATAACACCACAAGACTGTCCGGGTGATTTTGACAATGATGGCTTGGTCTCAACGTCTGACTTGTTGCTTTTGCTCGCCAACTTCGGCTGCCAGAACGACTGTGAAGCCGACTTGGACGGAGATGGAAGCGTCGCAACCGGCGACTTACTGATTTTCTTGGCCAATTTTGGCGTGACCTGCGAGTAACTTTCAAACGATTTCAACGTCTCCTTATAAATGTAAACCTGTGAAAAAAACGATTACTTCTCTTCTGATGCTTACAGCATGGCCTGCATTGTTGATGGCTCAAACCTTCACACAAGCAACCGGTGCTATGGGCGTCTCCAACAACAGCGGTGGATGTGTCGGTGTCACTGACATGAATAACGATGGCTTTGACGACATCGTGGTGCTGCACAATTCACGTGTACTAAGAATCTTCTACCAAATGCCCAATGGGTGGGCCGCAGTCGACTACGGTCAGATTTCAGGAAACAACCAATGGGGCATGGCCATCGGTGATATTAGCGGTAGCGGTCACAAAGACGTTATCGCAGGCGGTTCATACGACGGTGTGCACCACATTAAGATCAACTCCATCGGTGACTTTGAAGATGTTGACCTCGCAAACGGATCAATGTTCATGCAAGCCTGCAACGTTGTTGATATCGACAACGACGGTCACCTTGATTACTTCGCCTGCCACGACGATGGTTTGTCACGCATCTGGACCAACGACGGCAGCGGAAACCTTGTGCCAAACGCGTCGCTGATCGACCTAACCAATTACGATACCGGTGACTTCCCCGATACAGATCACTCAGGTAACTACGGTTCTGTATGGTCTGATATCGATGACAATGGAACCCTCGATCTCGTCATCGCAAAGTGCCGCCAGTTCGTCAATGACCCCTATGACCCGCGCCGCATCAACCAAGCTTGGATGAACGATGGCAACGGAAACTGGACTGAAGACGCCCTTGACCGCGGAATGGTGCTCTATGAGCAATCATGGACCGTTGACTTCGGAGATGTAAACAACGATGGCTTTTTCGATTGCTTGCTCACCAACCACAGTACAACACTCAAACTGCTCTTGAACGATGGCACCGGCCACTTTACCGATGTCACTGTTGCCGCAGGCCTCGATATTGACGGCTTCTTCTTGCAAGCCAAAATGGCTGACTTCGACAACGATGGTTACCTCGATGTGCTGTATGCCGGCGGGGCACACTCGTACTTCAGAAACAATGGCGACGGAAGCTTCACCCAAGTGAACAACATGTTCCCGAACAACGACCTCATGCACAGCTTTGGCATAGGTGACCTCAACAAAGATGGCTTCCTCGATGTATACGCCAGCTATGGAGATGTGTACGTTGATTCCGATGCCCAGAACCCCGACATTCTGTGGATGAACAACGCCAACGCAAACAACTGGATTGCCTTCGACCTCGAAGCCACCGATTCAAACATTGACGCCGTTGGTGCGAAAATTAAAATCTACGGCGACTTCGGAGTTCAAGTGCGCGAAGTGCGTGCAGGCGAGAGCTACGGGATCGTTAATAGCTTCCACCTGAACTTTGGTCTCGGACAAGCTACAGAAGTCGATATGGTTGAAATCTACTGGCCTGCCGGTGGATTCACCTCTATCATCAACCCTGAAATTAATACCTACCACCAAATCGTGGAAGGCGATTGCGTCATTGCACCGTTTGCCATCACTAGTAGTGTGACCAATGTATTGTGCCCCGGGGAGACAGCAACCATTACTGCCCCGTCAGGCTTTACCTACCTGTGGAGCAATGGCGCAACAACGCCTTCAATCGAAGTCGATGAAACCGGCTTCTACAGTGTAATTATCACCGATGGCCAAGGCTGTTCTGCCGGTTCAAATGCGGTCGGTATTTCCATTTTTCAACCAGAGCCTGCTGAGATTACCGTAAACGGTGAACTGAGTCTGTGCGAAGGAAGCGCTGTCGAATTGATCGCCTCCCAAGGTGAATCCTACACATGGAGCACCAATGCAACTGAACAGTCTATCACAGTGAGCGAGCCCGGTGAATACAGTGTGGTGATCCTCGATCAGTGCGGTGATGAATGGGAGTCAATGTCTGTAAACGTGGTCGTTTACGAGGCGCCGGAAGCCCCAACTACCCCTGTGAACTGGACAATCAATGCAGAAGGCGGTATCACCGAAACCCTCCCCGGAAACCAAATTGAGTGGTACGCGCTTGAAAGCGAAGGAGCTGAAGAAGTGCTTATCGCAACCGGCAATAGCATCGACCTAAGCGGCCCAGAAATTCTAAGTCTTGCGGGCTTCTTACCTCAATTCATTTGTGCCCGCGACGTAATTGAACACGATAGTCCCAATGTTGGCGGTGGTAAAGAAACCAACACACAAGAAGGTGGTCAGTTCCAAATGAACAGCAACTTCTGGCCAGTGTTTGACGCTCATACCGACATCGTGATTGAGACGGTTAAGGTGTATGCAGGCCAAAATGGACCTCGAACCATTGCGCTTGTGAATGCTAACGGACAAACCCTTCAGCAAGCAACCATCAATATTCCTGAAGGCGAACAAATTGTTGAGCTCAACTTTGAAGTTCCACAGGGTGAGAATTACGGGTTGCGCTGTACCGATGCCAGCCCGCAGTTGTGGCGTGACGGTCCTCCGGCAGTGATTGGTTACCCATTCGCCATCGGTGATTTGGCGACCATCACGACAAGTTCGGTGAGTGGTGCAAATGCCTTGAATTTCTACTACTTCTTCTACGATTGGCAGGTGAGTATTCCAACCGTTGAATGCGAATCGGTGCTTGCCTGCGCTGCAGCTGCTATCGTTTCGGTTGATGAGGCCACTGCACCTTCAATCGCTTCGTTGTACCCAAACCCTGCACGCGATTACGCCTACTTGCAAACCAATAACTTCATTGGGCAGAACATCGTTCTTTCAGTGCTCGACGCGGTTGGCCGCACTGTTGCGCAACGCAACGTGACCATTTCAGGCAATGCCGATCGAATTACCCTCGATGTGACTGCACTTGCTCCCGGCATGTACCTCGTGAATTTGCGCGATGGCGACCGCATGGCCACGGCCCGACTGCTCGTTGAGTAAACGATTTCGCTGAAACAAAAATCCGGATGGTCTGTCAATCAGATCATCCGGATTTTTTTTTTTGGATGGATGGATGGATGGGCCGGCAAACGGATAAACGCTTTATGCACCTTTCAGCAACTCATCCATCAACCTCAACAACCAATCCCTTTAAGTACTCACCTTCAGGATGGAAGGCATTGACAGGATGGTCAGCAGGCTGACTGAGGCGATGAAGAATGCGTACACGACGCCCCGATTCAATGGCTGCGGCGATGATGGTGTTGGTGAACAAATCACGGTCAACGGCCTGCGAGCACGAGAAGGTGAACAGCAAACCACCGGGTTCAATGTGCTTCATGGCCAACGCATTGATGCGCTTGTAGCCTTGAACCGCCTGATGGCGCGCCTTGAGGTGCTTGGCAAAGGCAGGAGGGTCAAGCACAATCAAGTCGTAGGGTTCTTCAAGGTGCTTGAGGTACTGCACTGCATCGGCTTGAATTGAGCGGTGCTTGCTCGCGTCAAAATCGTTCAGTTCGAGGTTCTTTTCACCCACGTCGAGAGCGCGTTTCGAGCTGTCGAGGCTGTGAACCAACTGTGCACCTGAGTTTAGTGCATACATCGAAAAGCCGCCTGTGTACGAAAAGGTGTTGAGCACTTTACGGTCTTTCGAGAGTTCGCCGAGCAAACGGCGGTTCTCGCGCTGGTCAATGAAAAACCCGGTTTTTTGTCCGCCGGTGAAGTCAATGGCGAAGCGGTTTCCGTATTCAAGCGAGCTATGCTCTGCAAGCGGGTCACCATGCAAGTACCCTTCTTCGGCTCCTCCTGGAAGGGTATCACCGCTCTTGTTGTACACCGCTTTGCAGGCGGCTCCGTAGATATCAACGAGGCTTTCGGTGATGCGGGGCAACAAGCGGTGCATACCGGCAGTATGTGCCTGAACGACAAGAACACCTGCGTAGTGGTCGATGATGAGGCCGGGCAATCCATCGCCTTCGCCGTGCACGAGACGGTAGGTATCGGTTTCGTTTGATGATGTTAATCCGAGAGCGGTGCGCAGATGGTAGGCGTTTTGCAAACGCGCGTGCCACCAGCGGTCTCCGGGGGGTTCTTCGCCGAAGTGGGTCATCCGCGCAGCGATTGATCCTCCTTCACCGTAAAAGCCATGTCCGAGCAATGTACCATTCACAATGCGAACGGCAACAAAGTCGCCCGGCTGCGGTTGTCCATCGGTTTTTACAATGGCGCCTGAGAACACCCACGGATGAAAACGTTCAACCGATCGTGTTTTTTTCGGATGGAGGAAGAGGGTTGCGGTTGGCTGCATAGGGCCGCAAGTTAAGCAAAGGGCATGAGCTCAGGCGAGGTGAAGCAAGTCGTCGTCGTCGCGAACGAGTTCACCCTCTTCAAGCATGCGATTGACTTCGAGAATCAGCACTTCACGTGGTACTTCCGCGTTGAGGTCGAGCACTTCGTTGAGGGTCATCGGTTTTTCACGAAGGCTGCCTCGCACGATGTCGGCAGGTGCAACCTTCGGGATGTGGTGCTTTCGGCACCAATCGCAGTGGCCGCAGTTATCGGCTTCAAGGTCTCCAAAGTAATGCGCGATGAACTTGCTGCGGCAGCCATCGAGGTGCATGTAGTTCATCATGGTTTCGTACCTGCCAATGCTGCGCTCCATGCGAAGCTCGTACGATTCGGGTGTGATCACGAGGTTCTCGCTGCGTTGACGACCAACGGTGAGCGTGATGGTGGGGTAGGTCGTACGCGGACGGTAGGCCAAGACTTCCATTTCATCGAGTTTTTGCAGCATCTCGACCACACGGTTGGTGCCCCAGCCTGTTTTTCGAGCGAGGTAGTGCTCATCGATGCGGGTGTAGGTTTCAAACAAGCCGCCGTACGAGCGGAGCAAAAGCCTGAGAAACGCGTCGAAGCTGGGATTTCGCACCTGGAAATCGTACAAGGCTGAGTTGGTCATCCGCACCATAACCCGCGAAGGAATGAGCATGCCTTCAGAAAGCTGCAAATAGCCTGAAATCATCAATATTTCAAGTGCATTCATCACCTGTGGCGCTTTGTAGTTGTACTTTCTTACAAAGTCGCCCATGACAAATTCGTAGGTTTCTTCTTGGCCGGCGCCGTAGGCAACCGAAAAGTGGGCGCATAGGTTGTGGTACACTTCACGGATGAGTTCACGCGGCGGGAAGCTGTCTTTGAGCATCCGCATTTGCTCTTCGGCCATTGCAGTGTTCCAGAGCAAAATGGCCCAACTGTCGTTGCCGTCGCGGCCGCCTCGTCCGGCTTCTTGCACGTAATTCTCGAGGTTTTGCGGGGCTTGGGTATGCACGACGTACCGAACATCGGGTTTGTCGATGCCCATGCCAAAGGCATTGGTGGCCACCATTACCGGAAACTTGCCCTGCAGCCACTCGTTTTGCAGCCTTTCTTTTGTTGCGACATCCAATCCGGCGTGGTAGTAACCGGCGGCGATTCCATGTCCTGTCAGAAATTCGGCTGTGTTGCGCACGGCTTTTCGTGTGCCGGCGTAAATGATGCCGCTTCCCTCCAAACGTTTGCAAATGCGCAAGAGTCGGCCTAGGGGTTCAGCCTCTTCGATGGCTGCATAGTGCAGGTTATTGCGCACCATCGGCAACTCAAACACGGCGGCATCGCGCATTTTGAGCTGCTGTACGATATCGTTGGCTACTTCAGGCGTCGCTGAGGCCGTTACCGCCATAACCGGCACATTCGGATGCAGCTCACGCACAGCGGCGATTTCGCGGTATGCCGGCCTGAAATCGTGTCCCCACTGCGAAATGCAATGGGCTTCATCAACGGCAATGAGGTTGACCTTCATGCGTTTGAAACGCTCAATAAACAGCTCATTTTTTAAGCGCTCCGGCGATACGTACAAGAACTTCAATCCTCCGTAAATGGCGTTGTCAAGTGCGATGTCGAGCTCGTGCTTGCTTTGGGCCGACGACAGGTAGGTGGCCTTGATGTTCATGCTGCGCAAGCGATCAACCTGATCTTTCATCAAGGCGATGAGCGGCGAAATCACCAAGCAAATGCCTTCGCGCGCCAAGGCAGGCACTTGGAAGCAAATGGATTTCCCGCCGCCGGTAGGCATCAATGCGAGCGTGTCGCGGTTGAGCAGTACCGAACGCACGATGTCTTCCTGTTGAGGTCTGAAAGCCGGGTAGCCCCAATATTCACGCAATACATCAACCGGTTCTGGGTACATGCTGTTAGGGTGCTGTTTGTTCGATGCGTTTGTGAATTTGCGCGGTTTCCATCAGCGCTGCACTGCCGTACCACGGGTGAAAACTGCCTTTCAGCATACCCGCTTGAATGGCGGGGTCACTGTTCATCCAGCTTTGGGCTGTGTCGAGGTTGTCGGTGGCAAACACAAACAAACCGCGGTAGGGCGAGGGCGATCCGAAGGGGCCGGCCAACACCATTTTTCCCTCATCGGCCAAGCGCGCGATGTTGGCAAGGTGGCCATCCATCAGCTCCTGAGTCATCGACCGGTCTTCGGCACGCGCTCCACCCGCTTCAAGCAACACCATGACGTAGGTGCGCATTCCGTAGGCATCCGCCCCCAGGCGAGAAGCCAAATCAGCATCAAAACCGGTAGGGTTAGGCTCGCCGGTAGCACACGACCCAAGCAGTAGGGCGGCCATCCATCCACAGAAAACCAAAACACTTGAACGCATCGTTCGCATGGGGTTTGACGTTTTTCGAGCTGTTAATCTTTCTCAAAGATACCGCTTTCGGCCTGCCTTGCGAAGCACTCAGGGGTGGGTGTGTAGTGTAAAATGCAATAACTTGCAGCTTGAAATATTGCCAACTATGCGCCTGATTGTTACCATTTCACGAGTGATTGTAGGGTCACTGTTCATTGTCAGCGGTTTGATCAAGTCAAACGATGCCATTGGCTTCATGTACAAGCTTGAAGAATACTTCGAGCCGGGGGCACTGAACCTCGAATTTTTAACGCCTTATGCGCTGGCATTTGCGGTTTTGGTGGTGATTGGTGAAATTTTGCTCGGTGTGGCGATGCTGGTGGGAGCGCTGCCGAAATTAACGAGCGTGCTCACATTGGTGATCATGCTGTTCTTCACATGGCTGACCAATTACACCGACAATTGCGACCCGTTGGGGACGAAAATGATCAAAGATGAGAGCGGTCAACTGATTGAAATCGCCAACCAATGCGTGCTTGAATGCGGCTGCTTTGGCAATGCTATTCCGCTTACGCCGCATGAAAGTTTTTTGAAAGACATCTTTCTGCTCATTTTCATCGTACCGATTGTGATTGGAGCGTTCCGCGGCATGATTCGTCTGAACACCCCAAAAGAGTCGATTTACATTTATTCGGTGTCGATTTTCATCACCGCCATTTTTGCGATGACGATGCTCGATTGGCTGTTTCCGCCGATGTTCACTGCATTGGCCTTGATCGTTGCCGCCTTTGTGCAGCGCCGCGTGAATCATCCGTCGAAAGAATGGATCATGGCTGCGGCAGTACTCCTGGTCGCGGGCATCTTCCAATACTCAACCTTGGCGCATTTACCGATGAAAGACTACCGGCCGTACGCCATCGGTCAGAGCATTCCTGAAAACATGAAATCGGCCGAAGAATTGGGAATCGAAGGTCCGCAATACGCCACCGAATACACCTTCCGCAACATCACCACCGGTGCCGATACCATGATTTACTCAACCGATTGGCTGAAAGTACAAGGCACCGATTGGTTTAAGCGCACCTACGAAGCTGTATCGTACGATGGCAAAGAAGTCAAATTGAAAGACGGTTACGAGGCGCTTATCAAAGATTTCGAGGTGCTGACTTACGAGGGCGATGACATGACGTGGGAAATCCTCGAAGACCCCGGATACGTCTTCCTTCACATTTCAAACAACCTCTCCGAAACCGAAGAAAGCGCACAAGCTGCCCTGAATTCCTTGGCCGCAGAGGCCGAGAAGGCCGGACATAAATTCTACGCCATTACCAACGGCAGTTATGACGAGGTCGAAGACTACCGTCACACCCACCAAGCGGCGTACCCGTTTTACAACATGGACCAAATCGAGTTGAAGATTGTCATCCGCAGCAATCCCGGTTTGGTGTTAATCAAAAACGGAGTGGTTATCAACAAGTGGGCTTGGCGCGACTTCCCGGCTTGGGCCGATGTAGCGCCCTCGCTGAAGTAATCGATGCTGAGTTTCCTGCTCCGACGTTTGCTGTATGGCGTAACCGTGCTCTTTGGCGTGGTAACCTTGGTGTTTTTTTTGTTCACCCTCGTGCCTGACCCGGCCCGTGAACTGGCCGGACAGTCAGAATCGGAAGATGTCATCGCGGCCATTCGGCGCAAGTTTTCGCTTGATTTGCCTGCGACCGATCGCTACCTGCTGTTCCTCAACGATGTGTCGCCCATTTCACGGCATTCACTCGATGAGGCTTCGCGCACTTGGCGTGCCGATAATGAGCTTGCTGCGGTCACGCTCCACAGCGGTGAAAACTACCGATGGGTGGTGAAATGGCCCTACCTCGGCCGATCATGGATTACCGGAAAAGGTGTAGGCGCCCTGCTAAGCGAGTCAATGCCCGCCACCTTTTTGCTCGCTTTGGTGGCAATGTCCTTCGCATTGGTCATCGGCTCGGCGCTGGGCCTCGTTTCAGCCCTCCACAAAGACAGTGCGCTTGATCGCTTCATTTTGGTAACGGCTTCAATTGGCATGAGCGGTCCGTCGTTCTTCACCGCCATTCTCATTGCGTGGCTCTTTGGTTATGTATGGTTTGCGCAGGTGCCGGTTTCACTGTGGTTCGTTTTGCCCATTGTTTTGCTTCCTTCGCTTGCGCGGATGGTCGGTAAACGCGGGGTACAGTGGTGGATAGCCGGCGTGTGCTCAGGTGTGTTTTTTTGGTCGCTTTCGCGGATGGTGGATGGATGGCCGGTAGTGAGTTTTGCCCTTCCCGGAACGGGCTTGCCCATGAGCGGTAGCCTTTACGAAGTGGATGTGTGGAAAGGTGAACAGCTCGCTTTGCAGCACTTGCTTTTGCCTGCGCTCACCTTGGGCATTCGTCCGCTTGCGGTAATCGCACAACTCATGCGCAACAGTGCCCTCGAGGTGATGTCGCACGATTACGTGCGAACAGCCCGAGCGAAGGGATTGAGTGAAACGGCGGTTATCACACGGCATGTCGTTCGAAACGCGCTCAACCCTGTCATTACCGCGGCATCAGGATGGCTTGCATCTATGCTTGCCGGTGCAGTGTTCGTTGAATTTGTTTTCGGCTGGAAGGGCCTTGGAATGGAGATGTTTCGTTCGCTTGAGAAGAACGATTTACCCGTAGTAATGGGCGCCGTGATGGTGGTGGCCACCGTGTTCGTTGTGGTCAACACCTTGGTCGACATTGTGTATGGATGGATTGACCCGCGTGTTCGGATGGGCTGATTATCCTGCTGTTAGCCTTGCAGCTTGATCGTTGAGCAGTGAGGTAATGCGGTGCGCCATGTCGTTGTAATAACGCTTCGTGCGGTAGCTCCCAACCCATTGAATGCCCTGAATGGCATTGGTCAGAAACAGCTCATCGGCGGCCAAGAGGTTTTGCGGGTTGATGGTGCACTCGTAAATCTTGATTTTGTGTTCCAAAGCCAAGTTAATCACCTGCATGCGCATCACCCCGGCAATAGGCCCGTCTTCAATGCCGGGAGTGTACAGCACGCCATTGCTCACCAAGAAGATGTTTGACGTGGTTGATTCAATAATGCCGCCCTTGTAATTCTGGATCAGGACATCGTGCAGGTTGTTTTCGCGAGCGAAAATGCTGGCGAGTACGTACAGGTTGCTATCAATGTTTTTGAACATCGACAGCTTATTGATGTCTTTCTTTATTTCGGTGTACAGTTCGGTCACGCGCCCTTCTTCGTTGAGTGCGAAGCGGTTGTTGTCGAGTGGTCGCGCTTCAATGATGTAATCGAGCACGTTGCTATCGGGCAAATAGAAACCATCGCCTTGGCGCGAGAAGGTGATTCGGATTCGTCCACCTTCCGAAATATGGTTCCTGCGGAGCAACTGCATGATTTCCCTTTCAAGCCGTTGCAGGGTGAAGTCGAGGTCGCGTTCGAGGCGATACACCTTAATGGCATCCAAGATTCTGCTGAAGTGGTGTTCGAGGTAGAGGGGTTTACCATTGAAGACGCGAATGGTCTCGAAGAAACCATCCGCGAAGCGAAAACCACGATGACCAATGCGAAGCACAGGAGCATCAACAGGTAAAAACTCTCCGCGGGTGTACAAGTACAGCATGCGCGCTAAAGTAGCAAATGCACGTATTCAATCAACGGTGCATTGGTTGGAATTAACACTCCTTTGACACCGGCTCCTGCAGCGCAATCGAGGTCGCGCTGCTTGTCGCCAATCATGAACGACTTTTGAGGGTCAATGTTGAATCGGCCCATTGCGCGCTCAATCATCAAGCTCCCGGGCTTTCGGCTGAGCGATTTTCCGGTACTTTCATGGTGCGGGGAGTAGTAGATTTCGGTAATCTCAACGCCCTCTTCGGCGCACACCCGCCTGAGGTAACGGTGAATTTCGGCGACATCATCGTGGGTGTATTCGCCTTTCGCAATGCCACCTTGGTTGGTGATGAGGATGATCAGGTAACCATTCTCGTGCAATGCTCTCAGTGCAGCGATCACGGTGGGCAAAATGTGAAACTCGCTCAGACTGCGGGTGTAATCACCCGGGTCATGATTGATTACGCCATCGCGATCAAGGAACACAGCTTTTTGCTTCACCTCGTTCAGTTTTTCGGCTCAAGGGCCTGATCAACCAACAGTGCGATGTATTCGCGGTGCGCTCGGGTTCCCAAATCGGTTTTTGATGCCGTTGACATCACGGTCTTGATGCGACGCAACTCAAACACGACCATAGCACGTGCTTCATTGTGGTAGCCCTTTTTAGGGTCAAGCATGTCGCTCAGTCGCGAAACGTATAAGGTTTGCACCTCTTGGCGGTGAGCGTTAACGTTTCCTTTCAAATCGGCTTTGAATATGGCATCGGTCAAATCGGTCATCATTTCTTCAAGCGTGTACGTATTGCCGTAGTGCTCGCTGTCGGTGATGCGCATCAGGGTCGACGGGTGTGTAATGTGCAGCAGAGGCATCAATACTGAGAAGCTGTTACGCCCCACAATGCGCGGGTCTTCGCCGCCGCCAAAGTGGTTGAAGCCGCGGCGCTGCGGTTGCAGGTACGCGTAAAGGTTTTCGGGTACATTAAAAGCGTCAGGTGCAAAGGCGTACTTGGCCAAGGCCTGCATTGCTGCGCGCTGACGGACTGCTTCAATGGGTTCGAACGGACGATTGGTTTGGTTTTGATCGTAGTGGCTGCGGTCAAAGCGAACGCCGCCAATCCATTTTGAAATCACGCCCAATTGTGTACTGTACTCTCCGGTCAGCGTAAGGAATGCCGAGCGCAGCTCGTTGTAGTTTTCACCTTCAACAAGGTAGCGGTCTGTAAGAGTAGGTAGCAATTTCCGTACCAATTCACAGCGCTCAGAAGCGTAGGCGACAGGGTCACTGGTGAGGTCGTAGATGTTGACTTCGGGGTTCATGGCTTTGCCTGGGGCGCGCATGTCGTCAGCATCGTTGCCGAAGGCAAGATCGGGGTCATTGGAGCGGGCCAAAATACTTTCCAAACGTGCATCTTCAGCCTGTGGATTATCTAAGCCCACAGAGTAACCGTACTCAATTACCCAGTAGTCGTAAGGGCCCGGATTGGGGTCGAAAAACAGCGATTGGTGCGCCGGATCGTAAGGGAAGTTGATTGCGGGGTACTCCATGACCGAATTGCACAGGCCGCGCTCGGCGACAATGGCGGGGTCATGAATTTCTTCAAAGCTCAGCATGGTAGAGGCGCGCATGTTGTGCGACAAACCTAAGGTGTGGCCTACCTCGTGCAGCGCCAATCGGTGAAGGGTTTGTTGCACGAAATCTTTATTGGCGGCATCGCCCATGTTCATGGCACGCATGGCATGGATGCCAAAAAGCATGTTGCGGTGCATCACCTCGCCGGCGTGGCAGAGGTGCATGTCGGCAACGAGTTCTTCTTTGGTGAGTTTATCGCTGTGACCGCTTTGTCCGGCTTCGGTGAACACCTCTTCACGAAACAATCGTCCTTTAATCGCTGAGAACTCTAGCATGATGTCGGCGCCCAGAATTTCGCCGGTTAGTGGGTTGACGAAGCTGGGGCCGTAACCACCGAAGGGAGGGTTGGGGGAGGATGTCCACCTCAGCACATTGTACCGAATGTCTCCGGCATCCCAGTCGGCGTCATCGGGTTGTACGTTAACGACAACAGCGTTTGAGAAGCCGGCTTTTTCGAAGGCCAAGTTCCAGCGTTCAACGCCGTCTTTGATGATGTCACGAAACTCAACGGGTGTGGTGTTTTCAATCCACCACACAATGGGTTCGACGGGGTCAGAAACGGCAGCTTCTGGATTTTTCTTCACAAGGTTCCAGCGGTGAATGAAATCGCGGTACGCAGCGTTTTCGAAGCTGGTCATATCGTCGACTTGGGTGCTGAAATAGCCGATTCGGGCATCGTCTTTCCGAGGACGGAAATGGTTTTCAGGCATTTGAATCAGGCTGTGCTGGTAGCGAATGGTAACAGAGCGAGGGTCGGTGATTGACTCGCTTCCACCTCGCGGAGTAGCATTGTAGTATACGTAGCTCACCGAAACATCGGTGTTCTCGGGGTAGTTTCGAATTTGGTTGATTTTGGTTTTGTCTTTATTGAGCGAACCGAGTACAGAGGGCATTTCAGGCCTGCTCGCTGGCTTCACCATTTGGAAGTTCTCGCTCAAGAAAAGCTTGTCGCTATTGATGTACAGTGTGCGCGAACTGTCTTCAATGGCTTCAATTTTCTCGCTAGCGAGAATGGGCGTGTTGATGTTGGCCGACGCAGCTTTACTCAATGCCGATTCGGGGTCGAAGTAAAACCGGTTGTTGTGGTGAATGACTTCAATGCGGTCGAAGTGCCTGCGGAAAGAAATCACCTTTGACCCGCGGTAAATGCCACGGAAGTAACCGGCATCCATCACTCCATCTTCAACGAAGCTGAAGTAAATGTACTGCTTGTCGAGTTGGTCTTCGCGAATGGCCATGAAGCTGGCTCCAGTCACCGAGTCGCGGTGCAACGTGAACAAGCCTTCGTGCGCAACACAGTTTTTAAGAACCTCTGACGGTTTCTTGAAGGGGGCGTCTTTTTTCCCTTTGTCGGATGCTACTTCGGTTTTCGATTTTGACTTTTTCTTTTTACCCGATTGGGCGTCAGCATCGGCCGGTAGGCCAAGGAAACAGAGGGCTAGGACAATAGCGCCCAAGGTTTTCGTTGTCTTCATATGCAGGGTTCTCACGTAGCTGCCGAAGATAACGAAAACCTTGCGCTTTTCACTATTTCCGCAGCTGTCTGCGGTTAATCACGTAGAGGATTACAATGAGCATTGCGGCGGCGAACCACACGTACCGCATCATCCTATGGCGAGTTTCAAGAATTCTTCGCGCACTTTTGGGTCGAGGAAAGCTCCGTGGTAATCGGCAGTTACCGTTAGGCTGTTTTCGTCTTCAATACCGCGGCTTGAAACACAGAGGTGCTTAGCCTCAATAATGACGGCTACGTCTTCAGTGTTCAATGCTTGCTTTAGCTCTTCAGCGATTTGGCGCGATAGACGTTCTTGCACTTGCGGCCTTTTTGAAAAGAACTCGACAATGCGGTTGATTTTCGACAGGCCAATTACACGGCCATTGCTCATGTAAGCAACGTGGGCGTGGCCAATGATGGGAAGAAAGTGGTGCTCACAGGTTGAGTTTACACGAATGTTTTTCTCAACGAGCATTTCGCTGTATCCGTATTTGTTTTCGAACGAACGTGCGTCGGGCTTATTTGCCGGATTGAGACCTTTAAAAATCTCGGTGACGTACATCTTAGCAACACGGTGTGGCGTACCTTTCAGACTGTCATCTGTGAGGTCGAGCCCGAGGATATCCATAATGTCATGAAACTTGGCCTCAATTTGAGCGATTTTCTCATTGTCAGAGATGGCGAACGCATCAGCACGCATCGGAGTATCGACGGAGGTGGCGATGTGGTCATCCCCAATCAAATCTGCAGTGGGATTACCTTGTGCGATCATGTCGGTTTGTTTGGATTTAGCATTTGTAACTCGTCCGTCTCGCTTTTTGTTCACATCGTAGGGTCTTCGTCTGCGAAGGTAAGTCGAAATAAAAAAAAGGCCGTCAGTAGATGACGGCCTTGTAGATTTTTGTGCGAATCATTCGTTAGTGTATCACGTTCACTTTGCGGCTGATTGGTTTACCGTCAACCACTGCGATGATGCTGTAAAGACCGCTAGACCAGTTGTTTGTGTCAATTCGTAAGCGTTCAGAGGCATTCAGGTTTTGTTGGTCAAACACCAAACGTCCGTCGGCTGCATACACCAAAAGGCGCTCGAGTGTTTTGGTTGTCTCAATAAAGATGCTTTCATTGGCCGGATTGGGGTACAGTTGGATGCTCAAACTTGAGACGTCATCGACACCTGTAATGAAACCGGCAAAATCAGCGGAGCTTGCGCTGCAGCCGATGCTGTTGCTGACCGTTACGCTGTACACACCGTCTTCGGTTATGGTCACGGTGCTTGAATTGGCTCCGGGAATGGGTTCACCATTCAAGAACCATTGGAAGCTTGTACCGGTCACACCTGCTGAAAGAACGTTGCCGTTTTGGCTAATAACAGGTGTTGCTTGTGGCGCGGCAGATACAAGAATGTTCGCTGAAGCGGTTCCACAGCCATTTTCACTAATTACGCTCACTGAGAAGCTTCCTGCTCCTGTGGTAACGATGTTGGGAGTGGTAGCTCCGGAGCTCCATTCGAGGTTGGTCCAACCGCCGGGCCCGGCCAATTCAACCACTTCACCCGGACAAATCAACAACTCACCGCCGTTGAACACGCCCAAACGTGCACTGGCAGTGCCCGCATTGATGGCTGCGTTGAGGTAGGCTCCTGTTTCGAGGGTAACCATGACAACCGGAATGGTCACGTTAACGCCTTGGGTGCCGGGGCCGATTTCCATCATCAATCCCGGTTCATTGTTCACGACGATGACGCCAACGGCTCCTGCGTTTTGGGCATTGAGTGCTTTTGTCCCAAATTCGCATCCCCCTCGGTAAATCACTGCAATGCGTCCTGCGATTTCTGCACCGTTTACGGCAGGTCCACACAGTAAGCTATCTGCTGCGTTGCCATCACGTGCTATGACAAGCTCGTTTTCAATGGTAATTGTGTTGAGCGCAGGCGAGCCCCATCCCGCCGCAGGCGGAGTAAAGGAAAAATGCCCCTGCACATCAACCGGGTCAAGGATCACAAAGGCTACATCATCATCGGCTACGATTAAAGGAGCGTCGGGCGCTTCAAGCAGCGCAACGCTCACTTGAAGTTGCGCAGTGCAACCCGCCAAGTTGCCTGTTACCGTGTAGGTAATGTCATCACTGGGCGATGCCGTTACTGTGCCACTGATTGACGATGACAAACCGGTCATGGGCGACCAGCTATAGGTGTCAGCACCTGTGACCACAAGGTCTACTCCTTCACCCGGGCAAACATTGGCTTGCGTTTCATTGATTTGGAGGGACGGGGATGGATTCACGGTGATGTAATTGTTGAGCGTAATTTGGTCGCTGCCGAAGCCATTCGACACGGTTAATGTTACTGAATAGGTTCCGGGAGCGTTGAAGGTCACCACAGGTGCAGGTGCATTTGAGCTGGATGGCGAGGCACCGGGTATGCTCCAGGTGTAGCTCGTGGGGATGTTGACCGACTGGTCAAGCAGCTGCACAGGCTGGCCAACACATACTGAAGTAGTTGGAGCGGTTATGCCTGCAATAGGTGCAGCCTCAACGAGTTGACAGTTGCCCGAGATGACGATGTTGTCAAGGTAGATGTTGTTGCCGTTGTCGTTGTAAGTCTCGAATCGGATGAGCACATTGCTTTGACCGTCGTATTCAGACAAATCAAGGGTAAAACAGCCTGAACCGATTTCGCCTCCGAAGCACCAATCGTTGCCATTGGTTGGAACGAAATTCTGCCCAAGAATAGAACCGGTAGCAAAGTTGCCTTGACCGCTTTCGGCCGCGGCGAAAATGCGGTCCCAGTTCTGTCCGTTGTTTGTTGAAACGTACACAATCAAACTGTCTCTGAATTGCTGTGCTCGTCGGCGGTGGGCGTGCTGAAAGTCGAGTTCGATGTTTGCATGGTTGCTAAAATCGAGGGGAGGTAGAATCAAGCGGTCACGTTGGCCGGTTGCACTGTAGTTGAACAGGTTTATGCTTGCGGCGATTGACCCGTTGACCGAGCCAGACACTTGGCTTAAACCCCAGCCGTTTGCACCATCAGGGTTTTCGATGGTGAAGCCCATTTCGGCCAGTGAGCCCGACTCGAAATTCTGTTCATACACCACATCGATACCGTTGTTTGACACCTCAACAAAAGCTGTTTGGGTTAAGCTGTTGTTGCCGAAATCGTTCGAAACGTTGAGGGTAACGTCGTAGAAGCCAACCGAGGCGTAAGAAACAACAGGGTTTTGTTCATTTGACGAAGAGGGGTTTCCACCGGGAAATGACCACGTGTAGCTGGTAGGCAACCCGCCAAGGGAGCCTCCAAAGTACTGCACCAAGCCGCCTGGGCAGCTCACTGCATTCGGTGTGCTGATGCTGGCTACCGGTGGGGCATTAACGGTCGCTAGGGCGCATTGTACTGCGGCAAAAGCGTTGATGCGACCGGTACCAAGTTGATTTGGGAAGGATGGATTTGCGGCAGAAATGTTGTCGGTGGTGTTTACGATGCACTCGATGATTTGATCGGGCGACATTTCAGGATTAACTGACCATACGAGGCCGGCTAATCCGGCCACCATGGGTGAGGCCATGCTGGTTCCTTGCAAGTTTGCGTAGGTGGGGGTGAAGCTGCTGTTGAAATAGGTGCTCCGGATGGCGCTACCGGGGGCTGACACATCGATCCAATTGCCAAAGTTTGAGAAGCTACTTTTTGCGTCGTTGGTTGTGGTACTGGCGACGCTGATCACGTGGTTGTAGCCGGCAGGGTAAAAGATTTGGTTGGTATTGTCGTTTCCAGCGGCAGCTACATTAACGCAACCGGCGTCGTAGGCATACGTGATGATGTTTTGGCCGGTATTGCTGAAACCGCTGCCTCCCCAACTCATGTTGATGACATCGGCGTTGTTGTCGGCTGCCCAAATAACGCCTGCATAAGCGTCGGTAATGACTTCGCTTTGGTTGGATGACTTAACGGGCAAGATGCGAATTCCAAAACCGATAGATGCCACGCCAACGCCGTTGTTCGTGGCTGCCCCTGAAATACCCGCGACGTGGGTACCATGGGTCATGGCTGAGGTG
This sequence comes from Flavobacteriales bacterium, assembly GCA_036835325.1. Taxonomy (GTDB): domain Bacteria; phylum Bacteroidota; class Bacteroidia; order Flavobacteriales_D; family Sanyastnellaceae; genus CAMCHP01. The sequence goes on along the minus strand of DAITMF010000011.1, from coordinate 28,721 downwards.
TTTGGCATCGGGTCATTGTCGTTATCAGCGACGTCGTAGCCCGGGAGCAGGTTTGGAATGAGGTCAGGGTGGGTAACGAGCACGGCATCGTCAACAATGGCTACGACAATGCCACTGCCTGAGCCTGTGGTAATGTCCCAAGCATCTTGTGCATTTATTCGCCAGAGCCCCCATTGATTATTGGTTCCCGATTGGGGGCCGAGGTCATTGGGTGTGAACGTTGGGCGCATTACAGGCACCCGCTCGGCGTAGCCAACGGCATTGAGTTTTTCCAATTCGCGGGCAAAGCGATCCTCTTCGCCTACGGCTGAAAAGTTCAGTTGAAAGACTTCACTGATGTGCGGTTTCTTGGCGAAGTGAAAGGGTTTACGAACAGCGGTGAGCCCGTAACGTTGGGCAAGTTCTACTCCTATGATGCTGAGAAACGGGTCAATTGCTACCCGATCGTGGTCATTGTGGATGGATGAGGTGGCTGCCGGGTCAAACTGAACCCAAAGCTGACCCGGGTAGAACTCAGCATCGGGGCTGACACTTTGGGCCAATGCATTGAATGTGATCACTAGACCACATAATAAAAGGGTAAAAAAGCGCATACATGCAGGTTTAAGGAAACCGTATTTCGACGGAAAACCTTAAAGGTACAAAGCAGAACAACCCCTTGTTTACCCGTTGAAGAGTATTTTTTTGAGAATCGGGTATTGCTAATTGGTTAAGAAAAAAGCCCTTGGGGGTACCAAGGGCTTTTTTTGGGGTATAGTGTTGAAGAGGTTATTCCTCAGTTTCTTCAGGACGGCGTACGTAGAGTTTGCCTTCAAGCAATTCGCTTACAGCTACGCTGTGCGGTTTAGGCAAGCGTTCATAGTGACGTGAAATCTCGATTTGCTCACGGTTTTCGAAGGTTTCTTCGAGGTTGTCTTGCGAGGTAGCGAACTCTTCAAGTTTGGAGCTCAGCTCTTCCTTCTGCGCTTTTTGCAGTTGGTTTGCGCGTTTTGAGATAACCACGACAGCTTCAAAGAGGTTTCCATCGACATGGCTGTCGATTTCAAAAGTATCACGGGTGATGGTTGAACGTTCTGCTTTCACGGGTTCGGATTATAAATTGTCTTTCTTCTTTTCCATCCGTTCAATTTCTTTCAACGACCCAGCATAGAGGTTTTCTGCTGTTTTCAAGAAAGCGCTTTGGGGAAAATAGGATACAAAGTTAAAATAATGATCGATAGCTGCGGAAAAACGTTCAGATTTCTTCTCGTCAATGCTGCGTTCAGCGTATTGGTAGCTTGATTTGATCACCAAGAACATCATTTCTTCTCTGTAAGGTGAGTTTGGAAAGTCTTTGATCGCATTTTGGAGGGCCAGTGTGGCGCTCTTGTACTGCTCCGTTTTCACGTAGAGCTTGGCAACTTCGTAGCTCTTTTTCTCCAATTTCCCGTTCAGCGTGGTAATCATAGTGGAGCAGCTGTCTCGAAGCGTCGACGAAGGGTACCTGTCCATGAACAATTGCAATTCGTTCAAAGCGAGTTTTGTATCGGTTTGGTCAAGGCTAAAGTTGGGGGAGAGGTTGTAACTGCACTTTGCCGCAAGGAACTGACATTCTTCGGCATAGGGCGAAAATGAGTAGTTCTTGACGAAATTGTTGAAGTAGTAATTCGCCATGTAAAAGTCGTTTGCACAATAGTGCGACTTGGCGTGGTAGTAATAAATCTTCTCAGCGCGTTGCGAACCTCGGGTAAGGCCAATCAGCTCTTCAAAAATGGGCAATGCTTGAAAGCATTTGCCTTCTTCAAGGTACTCTACGGCTTTGGTGTATTTGTAATCAATGTCACTGCTCTTGAGCACTTTGTTGTACTCACTGCATGCAGTGATGGCTGTTGCACCAATCAAGAATAAGAGGAATCGCATACTTCGCATAAGCGGGGCAAAGATAGCTATTCAAACGTGCCTTTCATGCAGGTATTGTGCAGGGTCACACCCAGCTTTGGAATACGTTGAAAACTTCATCGCTTGGGTGACCAGTAAACTATCTGAAGCCGCACCAAGGTTTTACCTTTGCGGTATGAGTGATTTCAAGAAAGGAATGCGGCCCGAGTCGCTGATGATGTCATACGGCTACGAGCCTTCGTGGTCTGAAGGCGCGATTAAATGTCCGATTTTTCAAACATCAACCTTCGTTTTTAAAACGGCAGAAGAAGGCAAACGCTTCTTCGAGGTAGCCTACGGCATCCGCGAGCAAGAACCCGATGAGAAACTCGGTTTGATCTACAGCCGTCTCAACAACCCCGACCTTGAAATTCTCGAGAACCGCTTGTGTTTATGGGATGAAGCGGAGGAATGCGCTGTTTTCGAAAGCGGCATGTCGGCCATTTCTACCATGTTGCTTGCGTACTTGAGTCCTGGCGATGTTGTGTTACACAGCAACCCGCTCTACGGCGGAACCGACCATTTTGTGAAACACGTCCTCCATCGCTTGGGCGTTAAAGCGGTTGGCTTCAATCCTTGGGACGATTGCGAGCGCATCGCTGAGATCATCCGCGAAGCGGGCCCTGAAAAACTCAAAATGGTGTACGTTGAGACTCCGGCGAACCCTACCAATCACCTCATTGATATTGCCTGTGTGGTAGACGTAGCCCGCCAGTTCAGTACGCCCGACCGCAAGGTGCTGGTTGCCGTTGACAACACCTACATGGGGCCGGTTTGGCAGCACCCTTTGAAACTTGGTGCTGACTTGGTGCTGTATTCAGCTACAAAGTACATCGGTGGGCATTCCGATGTCATTGCAGGCGCTTGCCTTGGATCGAAAGAAGTCATGACCCCTGTTCGAACCCTTCGAACCTTCTTAGGGAGCATGGCAGGCCCATGGACGGGTTGGTTGCTCATGCGAAGCCTCGAAACACTCAAGGTTCGGATGGATCAACAGGCCGCCAACGCTTCGAAGGTGGCTGACTTTTTGCGCGATCACCCCGCGGTGGAGAAGGTGTACTACCTGGGGCACCTTACCGAAGCCGATGGCCATCAGCACGAGATTTTCAAGCGACAGTGCCTAACAGGTGGCGCCATGCTGTCATTCCACGTCAAGGGAGGAGAGCCTGAGGCCTTCCGTTTCTTGAATAAACTGAAGCTGGTGCATCTGGCGGTGAGCCTTGGTTCAACCGAGAGCTTGGCTGAGCACCCCGCCACCATGACCCACGCCGATGTTGATGCCGATTTGAAAGCGGCTATGGGAATCACTTCAAGCCTGATTCGACTGAGTGTGGGCGTTGAGCATTATACAGATCTCATTGCCGACCTCGACCAAGCTTTATCATGAACCAAACTCGTTGTATCTTTGCAGCATGAGCCAGTACAAAATCGTATTCTGTGATCGCGCGGTGAATTCGCTTCGCCGCGTGTTGGAGAATGTGAAGTCAACCTCGCTCATTGGTGCTGAAGAAGCCCGTGGCGTGATTCTTCAAGTCATTCGCCGGCTTTCCTCAAACCCCATCCAAAGTGCACGAAAAGCCAAATTTTTCAGCTTGGAAGGAGATTACTATTCAGTGCTGGCATGGAACTACCGCATCTATTACAAAGTAGAAGAAAAGCGGGTCATCATTCTCGATGTCATCCTTGACAAAAGCTAATCAACCGAGGTAGTTTAGGGCCTCCGGACCGGTGTTGAGCAAAAGGTCAAGCGCTGACAATCCGCCAACAAAGCCATGACGGTCTTCAAACACCTGAGGGTAGGCAGGCAAATGATTTTCTTCGCAGCCGGGCTCAGCATCCATCCTGAAATCCATCCATCCCTCATCCACCTCGACATACCAGTCACTGAAGCGGTGCTTTTCGACCATCCCCATCCCATCCAAAAGAAAATCCAACGCAGCACGATTGAGATCGACGAGGCGCTCATGTTTGTGCAGAATGATGGATTCAATGCGTTCTGCATAGTGCTCCCAAAAAGGTGAGCGGGCATACGACGAACGCAGTCCGCGAAGTGCCACCCGTCGCCATTCGTCGTCAACCAATGCGATGTCAGACATGGCCATTTTTTGGCCCTTCTGCCCCTGAACACGCGCGGTGCAAACGAAGGGGCCATGGGAGCCCATCAAGGTAAACCTGTTGCGGTAGCTCTGCTTCACGTAGTGTTCACCCAAGTCAATCACCACACTGTCTGCGCCGCGGTAGCGTGCAAACCACAAACGATCGGGAAAACAGCAAAGCGGCAGTACAACCATCAGTTTACCAACCTGAACATGCGTTCGGTGCGGTAGCGGTCAGACCCGTGGTCGTTTACATTCTCTTTCGAGAACCACGTGAACACAGCCTTTCCAACTACATGGGTTTCAGGAACAAATCCCCAAAAGCGCGAATCGGCTGAGTTGTGGCGGTTGTCGCCCATCATCCAATAGTAGTTCAGCTTGAAGGTGTAGGCTGTAGCGACTGCGCCATTGATGAAGATTTGCCCTTCGCGAACTTCAAGGTCATTGCCTTCATACACACCAATCGCACGGCGGTACAGCGGAAGATTGGCAAGGTTCAGCTCTACCGATTCACCGGCCTTCGGTATCCAGATCGGACCGAGGTTGTTGCTGTCCCAATTGACATACGGCTCATCGAGTGAATTCGGGAAAATAGACAATGTTCCACGAAGACGGGTTTGATCTTCAAGGAACAAGGTGTCGAGCACACCCATGGCTTGGAGCTTTTCAGCTTCGCCGTTGGTCAAAGAAACGCTGGTTTCGTTGATCTGGTTGGTTCCGGCGATTTTGTCGAAATCAACATTGGTAAGTCCGAGTGTTTCTTTGACCTTGTTGATCATGGCTACGTTTTTCAGCACCATGGTGTAGTCAAACTGCGTGTGCTCAGGATTTTCTACGAGGTTGCCGTTGATGTACACTAAGCGATCGCGCAGTTCAAGGGTTTCACCCGGCAAGCCCATGCAGCGTTTGATGTAGTTTTCAGCCTTGTCGATGGGTCTTCCTTTAATGTCGATGGGCGATTTGGGGTAGTTTTTGAAGAAGGCTCGAGCTTGGTCATTGTAAGCTTCCGGATTGTTCCAGTATATCTCGTAGCTGCGCGCCAAATCAACGCCTTTGTCGCGAATTCGCGCGTAGTAGTCGTGTCCGACCAAGGCGGGGTGCACGAGCACAGTGTCTCCATGAGGGAAGTTGAACACTACCGGGTCGTACCGATCAACTCCTCCAAGTCCCGGGAGCCTCCAGTAAGGCAGTTGCACCCATTCTACGTATGAATTCCGAAGCGAACCGGGCATCGCATTGTGAATGAACGGCACCGAAAGAGGCGTTTGCGGCAGCTTTGCGCCGTAGCTCATTTTGCTAACGAACAGGTAGTCGCCCACGAGCATCGAACCTTCCATCGAACCGGTTGGAATGGTGAACGCTTCGAAAAACATTGAGCGTATGACTGTGGCAGCGATTACGGCAAACAAGATGGCTTCTCCCCATTCGCGAACCATGGTTTTTTTGACTTTGCTCCAATCGCGCGGACCGACATACTTGATGTTGCTCATCCGAAAGGCCATATCAGCAAGGGCAACCCATGGGAGGGCGCCAAAGTACCACTGTTCTTTGACCGAACGTTTGTTGAAGGCCAAGCCCAATTCAACGTTCATGATCACCAGAACCAAAAGGTTAACACCCGGAACGAGCAGCAACAGCAACCAGTACCACGGGCGCTTGATGAGCTTCAGAAAGGTCAAGAATTGCAAAACGGGCACAAAACCATGCCACATGGGTTTTCCTCCCTTCTTGAAGATCATCGGGAGTGTGACGAAATACTGCGCAAACAGCAGTACAATTAGAATTTCAGCTACGTTCATTGGTGTAAGTTCAAAAGGTCACGCATGCCAAAAACGCCATGCTTTCCCAGCAGCCATTCAGCTGCCAAAACGGCGCCGAGTGCAAAGCCATCACGGCTGTGGGCTTCATGCGATAACACAATGCGGTCAGTGGTGCTATTGAATTGTACTTCGTGGTACCCTTTCACGTCGCCTTCGCGAAGCGCCTCAATGTGCAGTGCGTTTGAAGCGCCGTCGAGCGTCCAACCGTGAAGCTTGTTGTAGGCCGACAAAACACTTTCAGCAAGTGTCAAGGCGGTTCCGCTTGGGGCGTCTTTTTTATGAATGTGATGGATTTCTTTCAGGGCTGGTAGATACGCGGCATGTTCGGCAAAGAGCGTCGCGGCTTGGCGCACAATTTCATTAAAGAGGTTGACGCCTAAGCTAAAGTTGCTGGCGTAGAAGATGGCTCCGTTTTTTTCTTCTGTTTTTTTGCGGATGGATGGAAGTTGGTCGTACCAACCCGTGGTGCCCGTGACAACGGGAATTCCAGCTTCCAAACACGCTTCAAGGTTGCTCGCGGCTGCTGATGGATGGGTGAATTCGATGGCAAGGTCGATGCCGTGCAAGTCAGCGCTTCTCCAAGCATCGGTCGAGCGGTAGCGCGCCGCAACGTTGTGACCACGCGCCACTAAAATGGGTTCAATAACCTGTCCCATTTTGCCGTATCCGATGATTGCCACCTTCATGCGTCTAAATTAGAAATTAATGGTGAGGCGTATTCCGGGATTCGGACGAGGGGTAAGTATGGCCGACGGACGGATGCTGGCTTGTAGGTCTTCACCCACGTCGAAGTAGAAAAGGTGAGCGTCAACGTGCGCATCGATGATGTTCAATGCATACACAACTGCCAAAGAAATGTACGACAGATCAAGCCATTGGCGGTACTGTTCCATTACAGGACGAATGGTAGCAGCGGGCGCGCCGGTTGGATTGATGGTCAGCGGGTCATTGTCGGTTTCGGCGATCAAGGCATCGCGGAAATACCGATAGTTCTTGGTGTTGTCAGCGATGAAGAACACGCAGGTTCCTATCCCTGCATATACGATTGGAACCTTCCAGTACTTTTTGTTGTACGCCTGACCCAAACCAGGCAACACTGCACTCATAACGGTGGCTCGGCGCACAGAGTGTTCGCGGGCAGGTGCCATGAACAGGGTGTCAACGGCAGGTAAGCTGTCGTTTTGACCATAGCTCTTTACGCCACTAAACGAGACGAAGAGGAATACGAGTATAGCACAGAATTTCAAGCGTTCAATACTTCAATGAGGCGGCGCAGGTCATCGTCGTTCTCGAAGCGGATTTCAACTTTTCCGCTGCCATCGTCTTTGGTTTTCAGCTCAACCTGACGACCGAGTCGCAAGCGAAGGTCGGCGCGCATTTTCTGATGTTCGAACGACAAACCCTGTGCTTTTGTTGCATTGCGTTCGTTGCTATCCGACCGCGCTGCACGGACGAGTTCTTCAGTTTGCCGAACACTTAGCTCTTCTTTGATCACTTTCTGTGTGATGCTCTTTTGCACCTTCGGGTCTTCAACATTAATGAGGGCGCGTGCATGCCCCATCGAAAGCTTTTTCTCAATGATCGCAATTTGGATGTCGGCCGGAAGCTTCAACAAACGGAGGTAGTTGGCAATGGTGGCTCTGTTTTTACCGACACGTTCACTGAGCGCATCTTGGGTGAGCGAGCATTCATCCATCAGCCGTTGGTAACTGATGGCAATTTCGATGGCATCGAGGTTTTCCCGTTGAATGTTCTCAACGAGTGCCATTTCGAGCATCTCTTGATCGTTTGCCGTGCGCACATAGGCCGGTATCTCTTCGAGCTCTGCGATTTGCGATGCCCGAAATCGACGTTCACCGCTAATGAGCTGGTAGCGGTTGGCCGACAGTCTTCGAACGGTGATTGGCTGAATGATACCCAATTCGGCAATCGACGCAGCGAGTTCTTCCAAGGCCTCTTCGTTGAAGGTGCTCCGTGGCTGCCATGGGTTCGCTTCAATTTGCGCTATGCGCAGTAGAGCGATATTGCCTGCGACGTTACCGATGCTTCCTTTCTCGACGGGTTTTGACTCGGGAGCCGAAGCGGCATTTTCGAGCAGGGCACTTAGCCCACGACCCAGTGCCTGCCGCTTAGCCATTGCTGAGATCGATGTATTTCTCGTTGTCGCGAATGCGCGTCAGTTCATTCTTTTGGAGGATTTCACGCGTCAGGTTCAAGTAGTTGATGGTTCCTTTGCTACTTGCATCGTGCATAATAATCGTTTCTCCATAGCTCGGGGCTTCTCCCAAGCGCGTATTTCGGTGAATGATGGTGTCAAACACCATTTCTTGAAAGTGCATGCGCACCTCTTCAACCACTTGATTGGCCAACCGCAAGCGCGTATCGTACATCGTCAAGAGTATGCCCTCGATGCCCAAATCGGGGTTCAATTTGCTCTGCACAATTTTGATGGTATTAAGGAGCTTGCCCAACCCCTCCAATGCGAAGTACTCGCATTGAACCGGAATGATGGTTGAGTCAGCAGCCGTCAGCGCGTTGATTGTAATCAAGCCCAAGGAGGGTGAACAATCGATGATCACAAAGTCATAATCGTCTTTAACCGTGGCAAGTGCTTGGCGCATCATGTATTCACGGTTGGGCATGTTGATGAGTTCAATCTCAGCTCCCACCAAGTCGATGTGCGCGGGTATCAAATCAAGATTCGGACTGCTCGTGCTGATGATGGCCGTTTGGATGTCGATTTTATCGATCAAACACTCATAAATGCTCTTGTCAACGCTTTTGGGGTCAATGCCCACACCTGATGTGGCATTGGCTTGCGGGTCAGCGTCGACGAGGAGTGTTTTGTATTCTAGCACACCAAGGCATGCCGCGATGTTGATGGCCGAGGTGGTTTTTCCAACTCCTCCTTTTTGGTTTGCGATGGCAATGATCTTCCCCATACTATACAGCTTTACGTTCGCCGATGGCAAACACGATCAATTCAGCACCCGCGTCAGCAAATTGTTGTTGAGCTTCTGCTGTGTCTATTTCAATGTACGGAAAGGTTCCGTAGTGCATTCCAACAATTTTTTTGCACTGAATCATTTCTGAACAGCGAATGGCATCTTCAACACCCATGGTAAAATTGTCGCCTATGGGCAGTATGGCCACATTGGGCTTCCAAAACCGCCCGATGAGCTCCATGTCCATGTGAAGTGCAGTGTCACCGGCAAAGTACAGTCGTCCTTCGGCGCAATCGATGATAAAACCACCTGAATTGCCGCCGTTGCTTCCGTCAGGAAGCACGCTCGAATGCACGGCGTTGACGTACCGAACGGTTCCCCACTCAAAGCGGTGTTGGCCACCGATGTTGAATGGCCACACTTTTTCGATGCCTTTTTCTTGGTACCAGCTTACGATTTCAAAGTTGCTCACAAGAGTAGCGTCGCTCTGTTTCGCAATCTGCTCAGCATCGGCAACATGGTCAGCATGGCCGTGTGAAAGCAAAATGTAGTCAGCCCTCAATGCGGCCACATCAATGTGCGCAGCCTTGGGGTTTGGAGAAATAAAGGGGTCAAAAAGAATCCGCTTTCCGCCGGTTTCCAGCAGGAAGCATGAATGTCCGTACCAAGTCAATTCCATGAAATCCGTACTAATTTTGCGCCTCTCTGAACGAATTGTAAGACAGTACTGTTTACCTCGTCAGAGAGCGTAAAGGTACGTTGAAACGGCCCTTTCGTCTGTTGAAAGTTATACACACGTTATTGAAACGAACCCGTTGAAAAGAAGCCATGCAACACGATAACTACCTTGTAATCTCAGGCACTAACCGCCCCGGAAGCAATACGCGTAAAGTCGCAGAACATTACTACCATGAACTCAGTGACATTGTAGAAACTGCCGGATTTTTAACGCTTGAAGACCTGCCGGCAGATTTCGCCTTCCAAGACCTTTGGATTGAGAAAAGCACTACTGTGAACCGGATGATCACCGAGCAGTTGATGCCGGCTACGAAGTACATCTTTGTGATGCCAGAGTACAACGGCGGGTTCCCTGGTGTTTTAAAAACCTTCATCGATTGTGTTCCACCGCGCTTGTTTGCGTGTAAGAAAGCCGGGTTAATCGGCGTTGCCACAGGAAAAGCCGGTGCGTTACGTCCGATGGATCAGTTCACGAACGTACTGAACTACTTGAAGGTGAGTGTGCTGTATGCGAAGCCTAAACTTTCAGAAGTTGATAAATGCATGACTCCTGACGGCCACATTACCGACGACCGAACGCGCGCGCTTCTTGCCGAACATGCTGCATTGATGGTCAATTTCTAATAAGGGAAGTCAATCTTCGAGGTCGTCGAAGTCAATGTTGTGCACAGAAGGCGATGGGGAAGGGGCAGAGTCGCGCTCGTTATCACTATGCTCCTCGTGGTAGTCGGCCTCATCGTTGTCAAGGCGATTGAAACGATCGTCATAGTTGTGGCTGTCGCGAATCGCGTAAATTCGGTCGATTGTTTCTTGCAAGCCTTCCAAAAACTTATCGAAATCTTCCTTGTACAAGAAGAGTTTGTGCTTTTCGTATTGCTGACGCCCATCATCTGAATAACGGCGTTTGCTTTCCGTTATCGTCATGTAAAGGTCATTGCCTTTGGTGGTTTTCACGTCGAAAAAATAGGTACGCTTCCCTGCCCGAATCGATTTCGAAAAAAGATCGTCCCTGTTGTTGTTCCCGTCAGTCATCACGTTCGGTTTTGGTTTGGCTACTTCCAAATGTAACAATTTCAACGAATAAACAAAGCATTATTCGGTGAATGAAATCGTTATTCGAAGCAATAAACCGTCTGAACCTTAGCGAACAAGGTTGATGTGTCCTTCAAATTCCATCGGAAAACCCGCCAAGTCGTGCAGCACACAACGGTAAAGGTAGATGCCGTCTTGTGCGAAGTGGTCACCTCCCTTCACATCGCCTGTCCACCACTCTTCCGCATCCTCCGAATAAAAAATAAGCTCACCCCAACGGTTGTAGACTTCCATTTTGTAGCGGGTGTATCCGGTTAAAACAGGCCTCCATGCATCATTGATGCCATCACCGTCAGGTGTAAATGCATTCGGAGCGTAAAACAAGGTGCCTTCAACAAGCACTTCACCTCTGGCGGTATCTGTGCACCCGTATTCATTGGTTACGGTTTGCGTTACATCAAAGTATCCTGAACCGATGTAGCTGTATGTGGGGTCGCATTCTGTGCTGGTTGAACCGTCACCGAAGTTGTAAAAGCAAGTCACATTGCCTTCTGAAAGGTTGGTGATTTCAATGATCGGATCGAGAATGTTCACCGTATTGGGCTCAATATCAAGCCCCGCCTGCGGAAGCGGGTACGAAAACACTGCGTCGTTCAATGACATGCTCAAGGTTTGAACACAATCACCTCCCGTGGTCATTGTCAAAGTGACGTCAAAGGTGCCGGGAAATTCGTAGGTGTGAATCGGATTGGCCAAGGTGCTGCTTTTTCCATCCCCAAAATTCCACACATAACTTGCCGTCGTAGCAGTGAAGGAGTTGTTGTCGAAGTGGATGAGGAAAGGTGGACATCCTTCCCCGCCTCCTGAAAAATCAATGCTAGGATCGGGGATAATGTCAACCGGCCACGTGAAACTGTCAACGCAGCCGTTGGCTGTAACGGTGAGCGTTACCTCGTAGACTCCGGGAGCATCCCAGGTGACATTGGCAATGTTTTGGCCGGTAAATTGTGACGACGATGCCGGTCCTTCGAAATCCCATTCGTAAACGGCTTCTGACTCTTCAGTGCCCTCTCCTGCGAAGCTGAAACTGTGGCCTGAAAAGCACTGTCCGGCCGGAGGCTCATAAAACGCATCAAGCAACCAATAAATGTTGAGCGTTTGGGTAGTTTGGTCAGGACATGTTCCCGGCGCCATTGCCGTGAGGGTCACAGTGTAAACGCCTGTATCGGCATAGGTGTACTGAGGTTCAAAAGCGGTTGATGTGGCAGCTGATCCAGGCAAACCGAAGTCCCACAGATACGTCTCAGCGTTTTGACTTAGGTTTTCAAAACCGTATGTAAGGCCTCCGCAAAAGGTTTCTTGGGCAGGAAATAAAGCCACAGGTGCAGGGGGCGGGGTAAACTCTTGAGTGACTACGCTTTCACACCCGGTGTCGAACACGGTGAGGGTTACGCTGAACGAAGCATCAGGTGGTATTGCAATGTTTTGAGGATTCTGAAGCGAAGAAACAACCGGACCCCCGGGCAAATTGAATACCCACAAGTACTCGGCTTCTGAAGTGAAGTCGCTACCTCCGGCTTCAAAATCGTACAATCCTGTTTGATCATTCAAGCAGTCGAAATCGGTTTGTACAATCACAGGATTGATTTCGGGGAAAGCTGCATATACCGCCGATACAGTATCTGCACACGTCCAACCTGGGTTAGCGATCAAGGTTACGGTGTACAATCCGGTGTCGGCGTAAGTCCATTCAGGATTTGGCTCTGTTGACCAGTCGTCGTCGGTGGTAGGGTCGCCAAAATCCCAGTAAAAGCTATCGGCGTTAATCGAGGTTTGCGAAAACGAGAAGGTCAATCCGTCGCAAAAACTTTCTTGCTCAGGCACGGTCACCACTACATTCGGCTCGCACAAGGTCACATTGAACTGAAAATCACGGTTGGTGGTGCTCAGCAAAACGCCATTGCGGTACTCAGATACGCACACACCCATGACGTACTGTCCGGTTTGGGTGGCGAGACCAGACATCAATCCTGTTTGAGAGTCAATCGAAAATGCGGGATCGCTGGCAATTTGATACCCGCCATTGAAACCAGGCATCCAAACCACGGGTGGGTAAGGCGGAGGCGGCCCCGGTTGAGGTGCTGGGTCGAACGGACTTCCACCCAGCATCGGGGTACAAAATTCGTACACCAATGAATCGCCGTCAATGTCGGAAGCGCTGTGGTCAAATACAAACTCTGCGCCTGCGCAAAGCGCTACCGGTGGAAGACTGTTGAATACCGGATTGCTATTTCCGGTGACAATGTTGCTTCCGGGTACTTGCGTCCAAAAGGTTGCGCCTGAATCATCTGGAAACTGAATGTTAATGATGGATGGATTCCTGCAGCACCGCTGGTGCATGATGTCGTATCCGGATGGATGAGGGGGCAAGTTGACCGTTTCAGTGTAAACGGCTTCTTCAACGCACACCCCAGGTGGTAATACGAAACACGGATTGTCAAGTATAACCGGAACAAAACTCACTTCGGCGGAGAACAAATCCATGTTCAGCATCGAAAAAAGAAGGTTGTCGCGAAATATGCCAACCCGAGCTTGCTGATCGAAATTCGTGCCCAAGGTGTTGGTGGGGCCGCAATCACGGTACACTTTCAAGGTTATCTCGTAATTGTTGCTGCCCAAATGACGGTAGTAAATCTCACCACCTACGATGTGCGTCGCATCGGCCTTAAAAGAGGCCGTAAGCAATAGAACGAGGCACAGATGACGCAGTAAGTAGCTCACGCAGCGGTGGTTGTTTTCAATCAATACAATGACACCTAAAGGTACTAGAAAGTTGCAAGCATCGGGATTCACTTTTTTTGACGAAATCACAAACCCAAACTTTCTCGTACCTTAGCAGCGGGTGGCAACTACTTTTCTTACAGGCAATCTGTTCGCCCGCCATCGAATCGCACAGATTGCATCCTATACACATGAATACTCAAGAAACATCACCGGAAGAACCGGTTTACTTCGACGAATTACCGCTGAACGACGACGTCATTGACGGTATTACAGCCATGGGCTTCGAAAAGGCAACGCCCATTCAGGCGGCAGCCATCCCTCCAATCCTTGAAGGAAAAGACGTCATCGGAATCGCCCAAACCGGAACCGGAAAAACAGCGGCCTTCCTCATACCAACCCTTCATCGCTTGATGGAGAATCCTGACCGAAAAGGAATTGGCGCACTCATCATCGTTCCAACCCGTGAACTGGCCGTTCAAATCGATCAAGCAATGGAAGGCCTTTCGTACTACACAGGCTTGTCAAGCAAAGCCATCTACGGCGGTGGCGATGGCATGGGCTTCAGTATGGAGAAAAAGGCCCTAACAGAAGGTGTTGATGTGGTTATCGCAACCCCAGGCCGTTTGCTTTCGCACATTAACCTCGGTTATGTGCCGCTTGATAGCTGCCCAGTGCTCATCCTTGATGAAGCCGATCGTATGCTCGATATGGGGTTCTACCAAGACATTGTGCGCATCATCAACCAAACCAATGAGAACCGGCAAACCTTGCTGTTCTCGGCTACAATGCCCGACAACATCCTGAACCTCACAAGGCAATTCCAACGAAACCCGGTTACGGTCAATATCGCGCTCAGCAAACCGGCCGAAGGCGTTACCCAACAGGCCTACGTGGTGTTCGGACAACAAAAAGTGCCTTTGTTAGCCCACATCCTCAAATCTGACGACTGGAAAAGCGTTATCGTATTCGCATCCACTAAAAAAGCCGTTTCAGAAGTCACAAGGGCTTTGGTCAAAAAGGGCGTCAAAGCACGCGAAATCTCATCCGACCTCGAACAAAAAGAACGCGAAGAAGTCCTCCTGGAGTTCCGAAATCGAAAGTTGCCGGTACTCGTGGCCACCAATGTTGTGGCACGAGGCATTGACATCGATGACATCGAAATGGTCGTAAACATCGATGTTCCTCGTGATGCCGAAGACTACGTTCACCGAATCGGCCGAACCGCTCGGGCGTCACGCACAGGTACAGCCGTTACCTTTATCGGCCCTGAAGAGCAAGTTCAGTTTTACCGCATTGAACAATTGATCGGTCAAACGGTAAATAAGCTCGAGGTCCCTAACGAATTCGGTGATGCTCCGGCGTATGACCCGAGACCGGGTTCGGGTCGAAGTAAAAACCGAAGCAACGACGGCAACAACCGCGGGTCAAAACCCCGGCACAAAAGCGGCGGTCAGTCGAATGGTCAGTCCGGACGAGGAGGCTCAAACAAACGCAGAAGGAACAATGGCGGATCAGACAAACCACGGCAATCTCAAGGTGGTCAAAACGGATGAGCAATGGCGGGCCGAACTAACGCCCGAAGAATACCGCGTCATGCGCAAGGCGGGCACAGAACTCCCTTTCTCAGGGAAGTACACCACCTTTTTTGAGCAAGGCAATTACCACTGCAAAGCATGCAACGAAGTACTCTTCACAAGCGATTCAAAGTTCGATAGCCACTGCGGATGGCCCAGTTTTGACCGCGCGATTGGCAAAGGAGTGATTGTCGAACGGCCTGACTATTCGCACAACATGATCCGCGTAGAAATTCTCTGCGGTTCATGCCATTCGCACCTCGGACATGTATTTCCTGATGGACCTACCAGCACCGGAGTCAGATACTGCGTGAACTCGGTGTGTCTCGACTTCAAAGAAAGCAACGACGTCGGTTAACGCCGGCGTTGCGCGCCTTCGCCACGGTCGCGCAATTCGCGCATCAACCGCTCTCTGAATTCTTCTTCGGCACTCAACAGCTTCGCCGTTCTGCTCACCCCGAGTATGGGCAGCACCTTGCGCGCGTAAGCTTCGGTCTCGCGGTGAAGCTCTTCCTGTAGGCTGCGTTCGGCGGCCAACGCGTCAAACAATGACTTCTCACTGCTGTTTTCGGCCGATTTGCTCAATTGCGTCCACAGCACTCTTCGCTGCTGAAAACTGGCCTCGCGTTTTGCTTCGTAGGCATTGTAGAGGGGCCAGAACTGCTGCCCTTCTTCAACCGTAAGATTCAGCGCCTCGCTGAGGTAAGCCACCTTCAGTTGCTTTAACCGTTCAATGCGCTCTCCTGAAGGTTGTGCAAGAGCCCCAAGCGAGGCAAAAAAGGCCAGTAAAATCACTGCGTGTTTCATTGCTGTTCCTGTTCTAAAAGTCCGTACAATTCCAAATATGAAAGGTAACCATCGGTCAAAAACAACACCATTGTGGTGTCATCAATCGAGGCAAACATCCCGTACTGCATATCCAAAACGTCAATTGTGGCGTGCAAATCGCGCGAGGCGATAAAGTCATCCGGTAAATCACTGAGGGCATTATCATCTTCGGCCCAAGCTTCTACCATGCAGTCAAATGTGGTGCATGGGGTTGGTTTTTCTTCTTTTTGGGGAAGGATGAGAACAGCAGCCAACAAACAGGCCGCAGCCGCTGCCAATGACCAGATTTTCCGGTTAGCCAAGTGCCGAACCACCTTCGGTGCTGCCGATTCGGATTGATCCGGTGTAGATTTAAGCCGGTTCTGTAGGTCTTCGGCATACCCTTCAGGCACGGCATACCCGTTGCGCTTGCCCACAGAATCAAGCAAATCGCTCTTTGGGTCGTCTTCGTAAAAATTCATGTCGTTCATGATCGGGGATGCGTTAGGTAGTCTTCTAGTTTTTTTACGGCATGATGGTAAGAGGCCTTCAATGCACCAACAGAGGTAGAAGTGACCGCGCTGAGTTGCTCATAGCTCATCTCATCAAAGTAGCGCATGCAAAATACAGCCCGCTGCTTTTCAGGCAACAAGGCGATGGCTTCATTGAGCCGCTTGAGAACCGCTTCACTGTCGAGTTCATCGCTGTAAACTGAGCCGTTCGCGTGCGAGCTCTCAAATTCGACCAGGGGCATGCGGCGCTGCTTCTCCAAGAAACTTAAGCATAGATTTGTGGCAATGCGGTAAATCCAAGTGAACCACTCGCTGTCGCCCCTGAACTCAGGAAGCGCCTTCCAAACACGTATGTAGGTCTCTTGTACCAAGTCGTCGGCATCGTTGTGTGATCCGGTCATTCGCCTCAAGTGATGGTATATGCGCATGCTGTAGCGCTCAACCAATGCGTTGAATACATCGGTCTCACGTCCACGAAGTGCTTCTCCGGTGGGCAAGCTGGTATCGGTCACTTCAGGCTTCACAATCGAAATCTACAGCTTTGACTCCGGTCGTGCGCAATGGTTTAATGGATGCTTGAAAATGACGTACCTTTGCGCTTTTCAAAGCGTTTCCTATGGAACTTACACCGCTGACAGCGATTTCCCCTGTCGATGGACGGTACCGCAATAAAGTCGACGAACTTGCCGCCTACTTTTCTGAATTCGGATTGATTCGCTACCGTTTTCATGTGGAAGTCGAATACCTCATCGCGTTGTCAGATGTAGGCCTTCCCCAATTGCCTCCGCTTAGCGAAGCACACCGTGCTGAGCTTCGCCGCAAAGTCAACGCATTCAGCGAAGCCGATGCATTGGCCATCAAAAAAACCGAAGAAACCACCAACCACGACGTAAAAGCCGTTGAATACTTTCTGAAATCGGTTCTCGAAGAAATGCAGCTCCACAGCATTCTCGAGTTCGTCCATTTCGGATTGACGTCACAAGACATCAACAACACAGCCACACCGCTGTCGCTGAAAGACGGTTTCGAAAAGGTATACCTGCCTGAGTTCCGCGCGCTCGTTGATGAGCTCAATGCGCTGGCCGATGAGTGGAAAGATGTCGCCATGCTCGCTCGCACCCACGGCCAACCGGCCTCACCAACCCGCCTTGGCAAAGAACTTAAGGTATTTGCGGTGCGCCTTGAGACGCAGCTGGCTCAGTTGCAAAACCTTCCGTTCAGTGCGAAATTCGGAGGGGCCACCGGTAACCTAAATGCCCACGTCGTAGCGTACCCAACGATTGATTGGCATGCTTTCGCAAGCGACTTTGTACAAAACACTTTGAAACTGAGCCGCTCTTTCCCAACCACCCAAATCGAACACTACGACAACCTCGCGGCATTCTGCGATGGGCTGAAGCGCATTCACACGATTTTGATCGACTTTAACCGCGATATGTGGACCTACATCTCGATGGAGTACTTCAAGCAGAAGATCAAAGCGGGCGAAGTCGGCTCGTCGGCCATGCCCCACAAGGTCAATCCAATCGACTTCGAGAACAGCGAAGGCAACCTCGGCTTGGCCAATGCACTGCTCGAACACCTCGCAGCCAAACTTCCGGTGTCGCGATTGCAGCGTGACCTCACTGACTCCACAGTCCTCCGAAACTTGGGCATGCCGTTGTCGTACGGCCTTATCGCCCTCAAGGCCTCACGCAAAGGCATGAGCAAGCTCCTCCTCAATAAAGAAGCCTTTGATGCCGACCTCAAAGCAAATTGGGCGGTGGTGGCAGAGGCCATCCAAACCATCCTCCGAAGAGAAGCCTACCCAAAACCCTACGAAACGCTGAAGGCGCTTACCCGAACCAACGCGGCAATCGATGAAGCATCCATCCAAACCTTCATCAATGGCCTCGAGGTAAGCGACGATGTAAAGGCCGAAATGCGGGCCATTACTCCTTGGACATTCACCGGTGCCTAATCCTCTGTGAAAAAGTTTACCGACATACTTCGGCTCATTGGCGGTTACAAATCAAACCTCTACGCCAACATCGTTTTCAATGTGTTGAACGCGTTTCTTTCGCTGTTCACCTTCCTCAGTGTTGTGCCGTTTCTACGCATCCTTTTTGCAAGCGAGCCGGCAGTGCAAAGCGCCGAAGGAGATGATTTTGGTTACGCCAAAATCGCCGGCTGGCTCGATGCCTACGTGGCTGAAAATGGCAGGGGCGAAGCCCTGTTTTGGATGTGCATCTTCATTGTCGTGCTTGCACTGCTCAAAAACACCGTTGGCTACCTGTCGCTTTACAGTTTGGCGACCATTCGCACGGGCGTTGCCCGCGATTTGCGGCAGAAACTGTACCGTAAGGCGGTCAACTTGCCCATCGGATACTACAGCGACGAACGCCGTGGCGACATCATTTCGCGCATGACCAATGACCTCATGGAAATTGAATTCTCGGTCATCGGAACCCTCGAAGTTATGATCAAATCGCCGCTGATGATTGTGCTGTCACTGGCGACACTTTTCGCAATCAGCTGGAAACTGACCCTGTTTGCGCTCATCTTTTTGCCCATCTCCGGTTTTTTGATTTCACGCATTGCAAAAAGCCTTAAGAATGCCGCCAAGCGCGGAAAAGACAAGCTGGGCGAGCTCATTTCAGTCATCGATGAGTCAATCACCGGTCTGAAAATCATCAAGGCGTTCAATGCCGAAACACGCTTTTTCAAACGTTTTGACGACCACAACGATGGTTACTTCAGTTTGATGCGGAGACTCTACAAACGCGAGTACTTGGCTTCACCCATGAGCGAGTTCATTTCGTTAAGCGTCATCGCCGTTTTGCTGTACGTTGGCGGAAGCCTCGTTTTGAAAGGCGATGGCGGAATGTCAGGTGACCTTTTCATCGGCTATTTGGTGGTGTTCTCGCAAATCATCGCACCGGCTCGGGCATTCAGTGATGCCATTTTTAAAATCAACAAGGGCGGTGCAAGCATTGACCGCATCAACTCGATTCTGCACGCCGATATGCGCATTGTTGACAAGCCCGATGCGTTGGCCAAGCCTGATTTCAACAGCACCTTGCGCTTCAAGAATGTAAGCTTTGCTTACGCCTCGCAAACAGTGGTTAAAAACCTTAACCTCGAAATCAAAAAAGGCGAAACGGTCGCGCTCGTCGGCCCCTCAGGCGGAGGCAAGTCAACCCTTGCCAACCTTGTCGGTCGCTTTTACGACGTCAATGAGGGCGCTGTTGAGCTCGACGGGCTGCCACTGACCGAATACAAACTCTACGACGTTCGAAAGCTGATGGGCGTAGTCACTCAAGATGCTTTGCTGTTCAACGACAGCATCATTGCCAACATCGCCTTGGGTGAAGAGCATCCTGATATGGACCGTGTGCGTGAAGCGGCTCGCGTTGCCAATGCTGAGCAATTCATTCTTGCTCTCCCGGGCGACTTTAATTTTGTGGTTGGGGATGGAGGAGGAAAGCTCAGTGGCGGCCAAAAGCAACGCATCAGCATCGCTCGCGCTGTGTACATGAACCCTCCAATTCTTGTGTTGGATGAAGCCACCAGCGCCCTTGACACCGAGAGCGAAAAGTTGGTGCAGGATGCCATTTACAAGCTCATGCAAAACCGCACTTCATTGGTTATCGCTCACCGTTTGAGCACCATCCAGAATGCCGATCGCATTGTGGTTATTCGCGACGGTCAAGTCGCTGAAGAAGGCACGCACATTGACCTCATGGCACGCGAAGGGGAGTACGCCCGTTTGGTCAAGCTGCAAAACATCTGATCAGCGCACAAGCTGAATCGTTCCCGATACCGGAGACTTTGGCGCCGTACCACAGATCACGTCGTAGTCAACGATGAAATAGTACACCCCATCTTCGAGAAAACGTCCGTTGGCATCACGGCCTTCCCAAAACCGAGGGGTTCCCTCGCTGCTGTGCACCAGAGTTCCCCAGCGGTTGTACACGCTTAAATCAAAGCGACTTACGTAAGTCGATAAATTGAACGACGGATCAACCAGCAACATTGGGAACCAACGATCGTTGGTGCCATCTCCGTTCGGACTAAACACGTTAGGGAAGCTCAGCGTTGTGTAGTCGATGGCGATGTCACCGTCGCTAAACACGTAGACACTGTCAACTGTTGAGCATCCATTTTCAGGGTTTTGAACCGTCAGCACGTACCAGCCTTCCTCTTGCACCAGTGGTGCATTGTTGGCTGAACCTCCCGAAATCCCTCCTTCGGGGCCGCTCCATTGGTAGATGACAGTTTCGGGCACGGCAACGGTGCCGGCAATCGGCAACACCGGTTGCCGGCAATTCACGGTGTCGGCCGTTCCCATGGTCAATACAGGGAAGACAATGTTGCTTGAAACGGTTACTGAACTCACATCCGAACAGCCGTTCTCAGGGTTGGTTACTTGTACCGTAAAGGTAGCCGGAGCCTCTGCGGTAATGCTATTGCTTGTTGCACTTCCCGAAAAGCTGCCGTTGACAGTCGAACTCCACAGGTAGTTGGCATCGGCAATGTCACTGCTGGCCGAAAGCGCACTCTGCGGGTCAAAACAACTTAAGTCGGCACCTCCTGTGATGGAGATCAGTGGTGGGTCGAAATCGGCTGTCAAGGTAATGTTGGCTTGAGTAGAGCACTCACCGGCATGGTCAAGGAGCAAAGTGTAGGTACCTGGTTGATTGACAATGGCATTAGCTGCAGTAGTGCCTGTGGTAAAGTTTCCGTCTTGGGTTTGCCATTGCCAGGTGTTGCTGAAGGTAAAGTTCGTTTGCCCTGTCAGTGTAGCCACCGGATTGTTGCAATCAAGTTGCGTAGGGCCAATGATGTTTAATTCAAGGTCATCTACGTTAACACTGACCACATCCGATTGCACGTTACCACAAAGGTCAGTGTAGGTTACCGTGTATTGAATGCTCTCAGTGGGAGTACACAATGGAGTTTGTGAATTGGGATCATTAAGAAAGGTGGGAGGAGACCATTCAAAGCTTCCCGCAGGGTCGCCTGCAGCAGAGAGTTGGATGGATGCTCCGGTGCATACCAAAGCATCGGGGCCGGTTGAAAGAATGTTCTCCTGAAGGCAAACTGTTTGGTTGTTGGATGCACCTCCCGTACTTGCCGTGAAACCCCAAAAAACAGTCGATTGGTTGTTGAAAATATCGCCGATAAGGTCAATGGTGGCCGTCAACCTCAATTCACAATCAAAGAACACTTCGACGAATTGTGTTTCAGGGTTCCACGTAATGCGTACCACATGGTCTTGACCGTCTTCAATGTTTGCGGAGCTCGCAGAAGCTTGCACCGGTCCGGCGATGGAATTGGCTGAGACATGAGATACGTCGCCATCAGAAATCATGGCGATGTGGTCGAAGAAGGGGTCGCCGAACTCGCCGTTCTGCCAAGTGTCGAACTCTATGCCAAAGGCAGGTGCAAATCCTAAGAACCCCAAACCACCCCCTGACTGACCAATGGCCGTTGTGCCAACGGTTTGGAGAATGAAACAGATGCCATCAGCGCCATTTGCGTCAACTGTTCCCAAATTCATTTGGAACTCGATGGAGAAGGCTTCGTTTAGGTTTAGTTGATCGGCGTACCAAACAGCTCCGGTTTGGGTGTTGATTGCGGGGGTGAGTCGGTAGCAGTCATCACCCAGTACCTGCGCACTGCCTTGTAAAAAGTAGGTTTGACCCAGAAGTATCGTTGGGGCGAGCACCGTGGTGCACAGCATAGCCAACAAAAGAATTCGTTGCATTCTAAACAGGTTTTACGAGGCGCTTCTAAGGTAGGGTATTTTGCGCTACGTGAGCCTATCGCCAGACTATTTCAGTCGAACGCTCCCAACGATTCAATTTGAATCGAAAAAGTTTTTTTGTTAAAAAAATACAGCACGATGCTTTTTTACCTAAAATTGCCGCAAAATCAAAACTCTTACTCATGAAAAAGTTTTTCATCCCCGCTCTTGCAGCTCTGTTCATTGTAGGCATGACCTCTTGTAAAAAAGATTGGGATTGCACTTGCACCGTTGGTGGAGTAACCACAACAACCGTTATTCCTGACGTGAACAAGTCTGACGCAGAAGAAGCTTGTGACGCGATCAGCACCGTGAACGCATTGCTCGGTGGTAGCTGCTCACTTGACTAAGTAACAGTTGTCAAAAAGCATTGAAAGGGGCATTTGCCCCTTTTTTTTTATCCTTGTACCGCGAAGCACCTCTGCGCTGAGGAGCTACCTTGCTTGAACCTTTAGCTCATTTCTTTATGAAACCATTTCTATCGACTGCTGTTTTGCTCGTTGTATTGCTCGGTTTTTCATCGTGCAAGAAAGACTTTACGTGCACATGCACAACCAACCAAGGCACCAATCGTGAGGTGTTCACGAACATCAAGAAAGTCGAGGCCGAAGACGCATGCCAAGCCCTCGATGCAATCGCAACGCTTCAAGGAGGCGTTTGCCGACTCGATTAACGGCATTCAGAAACTGGCCTTTGCGCCGTATATTCGCTGAAACTTGCGCGTATGAGATTTTTCCTTTTCGGCGCAGCCGTGTGTTCACTGCTCGCTCTGCATTCATGCACTCCTTCGGCATCGTCGGAGTTTGTTGCTGAACAAAACTTCAGCCTCGAGGGCCCCTTGTTTGAAGGTCCGAACAGTGGTCAGGCATCAATAAGTCAAGCATTCAGTCAGTGGCTTGAAGAACAAGGCCTTACTCGCGATGACATTGTAAGCGTTCAAGTGAAAGAAGTCATCTTGGTAAACACCAGCAATCCTACCGAAGGCCTCGTTTCAGATGCTGGCCTGACTTTTGCAGGTGGTGATCTTGAAATGACACAAGTGGCCGTGCTCAATCCCGTTCCCTCATCCGCCGCAGGCGCAAAACTAACAACGGGTACCGAGGCGAACATCACGCCGTTTCTCAAGTTGAATGAGTTTATTGTACTCCTTGATCTTGGCTTGGCAAACGATCTTGATGACAACCTTGAGGCCACCGTCAAAATGAAGTTTGAAGTAACGTATAAAGCAAAAGAATCATGAAGATTGCACGTTTTGTTATCGCCCTTTTGACCCTGGCATTCACTGCTTCAGGTGCCTTCGCCCAAGAAGCCGACCAGTTGGTAGGCGTGTGGGAACCCAGCCACGGAAAAGCCCGCGTGAAAATTGAGAAAATCGGCGAGAAGTACTACGGTAAAATCGTTTGGCTCAAAGAACCGAATGACGAAACGACCGGTGAGCCGAAGACCGACAAGAATAACCCTGACCCTGCGCTGCGTGAGAACAAACTACGCGGCTACCGCATTCTGAAAGACTTTACGTTTAAAGGAGATGGCGAATATGCAGACGGTACAATTTATGACCCTGAAAACGGCAACACCTACAGTTCTACCATCAAAATGACCGATGCGAATACCCTCGATATTCGGGGCTACATTGGCGTTTCGGCGTTCGGTCGTACCGACGTTTGGAAACGACTCAGCATTCCATCGAAGAATTAACAGGCATGCGGATTGATTTGAAGTACCTTGTTACGACCCTTGCCCTGTGCGGGGTCGTTTCGTTTTCCTTCGCACAAGTGGAAGGTGAAGAAGACGAAGAAGACTACAGCATGTACGACAACCTTGACTTTACTGACGGCGAAGCCAAACGGTTTTGCTCGTCGAAGGTCAAAGGTCTCAGTCCGGCCAAGCTCATCAGCATTGGCTACGATGTGCAAGGTGCGCAAACGCTCACCGCCGGTAGTTTTGGCGGGCCAAATGGCATCGAGTTACCCGAAACTGCTTCAATTGACGCCTCACATGGTTTGAGGCTTTCCGCTAATATACCCGTGATTTCCCGCAACAATATAATTGTACAGCTCGGCGCCAATCACTGGAGCCATCGCTATGAGTACAGCGAACCACGATTGGCGGTCGTTCCCCACGACTTGCACACTGCACTCGAGCAAAATGGCCTGCAAACAACAGGAATCAACACCACGGTTTTCAAGCCGTTCAACGAAAAGTCATTCGTGATTTTTCAAGGTTCAATGGATGTCAATGGCAACTATGGCTGGGCAAATTTCCAGTCACCTAAGTATGCTACCTATTCGGGAGCACTCATCTGGGGCAAGCGTCCGTCTGACAACAAACAATGGGGTGTGGGCCTTTCGCGCACCTACCGAGCCGGTGAACTGAATTACATACCGGTGTTTTTGTTGAATTGGACATCGACCGGAGGCAAGTGGGGAACCGAATTGTTGTTGCCTGCCCGCGGACACGTGCGCTACACCTTCAATCCACGATCGATGCTCTTCGCCGGTTTCGAGCTTGAAGGCCAGTCGTACCGGTTGAACAACAATCCGGACGTTGACTGGAGCGGTGCTGATTTCGTCGAATTGCGCAGAAGTGAACTGCGTTTCCGCTTGGTTTACGAGCGCTCGATCTACAATTTCATTTGGATTTCGGCCCAAGCGGGGTACCGCGTGAATTACCTTTTTGATTTGGATGAGTTGGATGGAGGGGATGAGTTCTTCCGCGGTTTCTTCGGCGACCAGCCGTACTTCGCCATCAATGAGTTGAGCAATACACCTTACTTCAACATTAGTATAAATCTGGTCAGTCCGTAAACCATTCACAAATTGCATCGTTTACCTTTGCAAGTGGTACGGTTTTTGTTACCGTCAGTGAAAGCCCTTTAGCCATGTTTTTGAACCGTTTGTACGTACTGTTTCTCCTAGTGGGTATCCTGGCAGGGTGCAGTCCGCACAAGCGCACGCTTGAAGAGGCGGCGAGTTTGCGCAATGCAGGAATGCACCGCGATGCGTTCAACAGGTATCTGAGCATTTACCAAAGCGACCCTTCGGTGACCGAGGCTTTGATTGGCTTGAGGGATGCCGGAAATGCGGTGACAACTCGGTTGTTTTCAGAAGTACAAATGCTTCAAAGTCAAGGCAATTTCAACGCAGCGCTGACCGCTTTAGACGATGCTGATCGCTTCGTCAACGAATACAAATGGCTTGAATTGCGCGCTCCTTTTTTTTCTGGGGGGATGAGGGAGGAGCTCTTCGCGTCAATCGCTCGTGAGAGTTACACAAAGGCCGAAGACGCCGTGCGACGTGAGCAGTGGGATGAAGCGCGCGAGCACCTTAGGGTAGCGAGAAGGTACAACCGCACTATGGAGGAAGTCGAGTACCTCGACCGCGTTATTCGGGTGATGCCTGATTTTCGGAGAGGACAGAAAGCAATGGAACTTCGGTTGTACCAAGAAGCGTACGGGTTCTTTGAAAAGGTGTCAATGATTGATGCCGATTTCAACGGTGTGCTTGAATTGATGGATGAATGCATTCAGAAAGGACGCATCAATTTAACTGTGATTCCGATTACACGGTCAAATGCTTCACTAAGTAGTACTGAGCGCGCAATGGTCACTGCCATTAAGCAAAGGGTACTTGAGGCGCAAAACCCTTTCATTCGCCTTGTGGCACGCGATGATCTCGATATTTTACTCGAAGAGCAGCGCAATTCAATGTCAGGAATGTTCGATCAATCGGCGTTGATAGAAGCCGGTAGGTTGATAGGTGCTGAGTATGTGGTGGTGGCTGAACTGCTTCGATTTGATATCAAAACCGACATCGTTCGCGATATTCAACAGAAAGGTTACCTCGGCAGAAACATACTCGCACGCAAGGTTGAATACCGTGAAATTGAAAGCAAAAGGAGTTACGATGCTGTGTTTCGTTTTTATTTGGTAAAAAGCGAAACTGCAGAGGTACTGGCGGCTGAAACCATCCCCCTGTACGAAGAAGAAAGTCGCCATTGGGCTGAGTTTGATGGCGATCACACCTCACTGCACCCGGGGAATTGGAATTTCCCCGGTGTTCCGTCGCTGCAAGACAAAGTCTTTACCGATCAAAAGTGGTCATTGGATCGGCTGCTCGCTGCTGACCGCAAACATACTCCCATTGGCAATTTTGAGCGGCGACTGATTGAGCTGGTATCGGTAGAAACTGCACGACAAGTGAACGAGTACGCTACCGACCGCCGAATTGTGAAGTAAGGGTATCTAGGATTCGCGTGATCTGTGGTATCACTGCCGACTCACCATCATTGACAATCTCGTAGTCAGCCAAGGCTCGACGTTCTTCATCTGTCATTTGCTTACTTAATCGAGCCTTTACCTGGTCAACGGAAGCCGCATCGCGCTGCTGAACACGCGCTATCCTTGCGATTTCAGGTGCGGAAACAGTAATCACAGCAGCGCAATCAGAGTGGCTTCCGCTTTCGAAAAGAATGGCTGCCTCTCGAAAGACGAATTCAGTGTTCGACAAATTCTGTAGCCATTCGCTGAACAACACCTTCACAGCAGGATGTATAATTTCGTTCAGCCGGTTCAATTTTTCGTTGCTTTTAAACACCGATGCTGCAATGGCTTTTCGATTGACCGACCCATCAAGGTTGTAAACGTTTTCGCCGAAAACATCGATGACGGCTGCCTTTACCTCAGGAATGAAGTAGGCCTTATGGCCAGCCTTGTCAGCTGAGAATACAGGGTAACCCAAGGCTTGAAAAATGCGCGAAACCGTTGTTTTGCCGCTTCCGATACCGCCGGTCAATCCGATTACTCGAGGGGCTGTATAGACTTCGTTCACCATCGAGGGCAAGATAATCAGACTTACTGAACCCTTGGGTGGATTAAAAAAGATTCGGTTGTTCACCGTGTGAAATTAATTATTCAGCGACCGTATGTTGACGTTCGTAGAATATTTGTACTTTAGCTACCCTGACCAAAATCACTAGTTATGCTGAAAAAACTACTTATTGCATTTGTGTGTTTGTTTGGCTTCATCACTGTTGGCCTAGGCCAAGCGACAGCGCTCGAAGTTGAAACAGTATTTGTACACGACGGTTCTATCTCCGGTATTCCTGCAGGCTTTGTCACCTACAGGTTGTACGCCAAGATGACCAACCCCAACGATTTCTTGACCAACATTTATGCAACCACTGCTGAACCGTTGGAACTCAGAACGACGACTTCATTTTACCAAACACCGCTCGTTTCGGTTGCGAATGGAGGGAACATCAACTCCGCGTTTTTCCCGTTTTTTCCGCAGTTGGCTTACGACAGTTGGGTAACCATTGGTAAGGAATCCACCATTCAACCCGGCGTTGCCGCAACTTTGCTCGATTCAAGCACTGACCCATGGATTACTCAATTTGAGCAAGGCAATAACATCGTAATCGACGGTCTCACCGGCGGGTCATGGTTCATACCGTTTAGCAACGATGCTGTGAACGCCTTCGCTGATGATGACCTACGGGTTCTCGTAGGTCAGTTCACGACCGACGGGGTTCTTGAAGGCTTCTTGAACGTTCAAGTACTTATTAATGGTGTTCCCGGAGTGAGCGATGTGAACTTCCGCATGCCATTTAGTTCTGACCCCAACGCTGTGTTCGGTTGCACTGACCCGACCGCCTTGAACTTCGACCCTGCCGCGAACACCGACATTGGTACATGCATCTTTCCATGCACCCTCACATACGATAACATTGTAGTGAATGCACCCTCTTGTCCGAACGGAACCAACGGTTCAATTCAGGTGTTTACCTCAGGCGGACAGGGCGCTGTATTCTCTCAGTTGAATGGTGGCAATCCGCTGCAATCGCAACTGTTCACAGGACTTGCTGCTGGCACTTACAACATTTTAACATACGATCAATTGGGGTGTGAGTTAACTACGAGCGTTACCATCGCTAATCCTGCTCCAATTGCATTCTCAAACCAAGTACTCACACCAGCGAGCTGCAACGGAGCGACTGATGGTGAAGTGTCGTTTACAGTCACCGGAGGTACAGGAACCATTTCGTACGGTCTTCAGCCTGGGGTCTTCACGCAAACATCTCCAAATTTCACTGGGTTAGCACCTGGGCAATACCGTGTTTACGCAACCGATGCAAATGGCTGCACGGCCCAAAGCAATCAGTTTACCATTACTCAACCACCTCTCATTAACCTAGGAATCAGCAGCAACGTCCCAAGTTCTTGTCCCGATGTGAACGATGGTTTCATCGTTGCTCAGGGTTTTGGCGGCGCAGGCGGTTTGACCTACTCCCTTGATGGTATCAACTTTCAAACTTCCGGTGTATTCAACGTAAGCGCAGGTACCTACATCGTGACGGTGAAAGACATTAATGGTTGTACACGGACATCCAATCCGGTTACCGTAACATTTACAGGGGTTTTAGGATGCACCAACCCAGATGCGAGCAACTTCAACCCTTCGGCAACATGCGATAACGGTTCATGTGTTTTGCCCGCTGGAGGTTGCACCAATCCAGCGGCATGTAACTTTGACCCTTCTGCAATGGTTGACGACGGCTCATGTTTGTTCGTAGACGGCTGTGGAAACTGTGGAGGCACTGCGACTGCAGGTTGCACCAACCCAGCAGCGTGCAACTTCGACGCCTCAGCCTCGTGTGACGACGGCTCATGTCTGTTTGTAGACGAGTGCGGCAACTGCGGCGGCACTG
>DAITMF010000010.1:0-76720 GCA_036835325.1 Flavobacteriales bacterium | reverse complement strand
GTCGGTTGGGCGCATGACGCCGAACCACTTGAGGACTTTCTCGCCCACGTCAGGAATATCGATGTGGATGAGGTACACACCGCCGGCGATGGGCACGTTGACCTCGTTTTTGAGGTCCCAATCGAGTGAGGTGGTAGGGTCAGCTTTCTGGTACTGACGGATGAGTGTTCCTGTCAGGTTGTAGATGCTCACCGTGCACACCTCGGGCAGGTTGGTGATTTTCACGCGGTTATCGAGCTTGCTGGTTTCGTACTGCGAGTAGGCGTAGTACGGGTTGGGCACCACGTTGATTTCATCGAGCAGGCTTTCAACCACAGCAGTTTGGCCAACAACAGTAGCTTGGTTGCGGGTTGAGAAGCGGTACAGCGGGTTCCAGAAGTTGTCTGAGGTGCTGAAGTCGTTGAAGTCGAACTGGCTCGGTGAGTACTTCATGTATTCTTTGCTCACACGCAGGCTAATGCGCACATCGTTGGGGATGAGGCCTTGCTCGATGGGCAAAAGGCTGTAATCGTCGTTGAGCAATGCTGACCCTACCCAGGTGGCAGCGCGGAACACGCGGCGGATATCGGTAGTACCGCCGTTTTGGAAGCGCTCATAGATGTACTGACCTTGATCGTACGCCGGCATGAGGGCATCGTTGGCTTCTTCGTAGCGGTGGTTTTTGAAGACATAGATCCAGTGCTGACCACCGGCATAAACGGTGGTACCGAGTGGTGAAACGATGCGCGATGATGGGTTCCAGATCATGTCGCGGCCGTTGTCGGCAGCCATCCATGAGTCTTCACCGAAGGCCATGTTGAGGCGTTCACCGGTACCCACGTCGATGGCGTAGCCCGGGAACCAGCCCATTCCATTGGGTTGAGCACCGTTGAGGGTGGCTTCGGCAGCGTTACCTCCTTCTGCCACAGTGCGCCCGTTCTTGTCAACCGAAGGGTGACGACGGGGCTCCATCTTCACAGGGTCTTCACCTGTGAGGTTTTGAGCGAGGTCTTCGTTGGGTTGCATTTCAAACACCATGCAGCGGGTCCACTTGGATTTATCGCTGGTGATAACCACGTCAACGTTGCCGATGAGCGAGATGGAGTTGTCATTTTGCAACACACCGGCAAAGGCGGCGGTGGTAGGAGCCACAGACGGTGAGAAGAACGACTCGTTGCTTCCTTCAGGAGTTACCACATCGGTGCCGGCCACCAAGCAGTAAGGTGCCCAAGTGCCTCCCAAAATGCCCTCGTAGAGTTGGTCTTCATCGAGGGGGTCACCCGGACGTTGGTCGTTGAACACCACCTCTTCAGGCAGGCCACCTTCAGCGTTTTGGGTACCTGAGCGAATCCAGTTGAGTTCGCTAAAGCCTTCTTGGTCGCTGATACCCTGTAGCCAAGGGCGCGAAGGGTCGGAGAAGCGAATTCGACCTTGGCCCACCGGTGTGGTGAAGCGGCCGCTATCGGTGTACTCGTGCTGGTGGAAGACGATGCTGATGCCCCATTCGAGCAGCACCTCTTCGGTGAGCACGTCGATGGTTTGCTTGGAGGTGTACACCGCTTGCTCGTCGTTGGCCGGGTCGGCATCTTCGAGCATGGTGAGGTTGGTTAACACCCAGTAGGCTTCATCGCCGGGGCGCAGGTCGAGGTCTTCTTCGGGCGCCAGACGCAATTCGAAGTCGGCCGCAGGCACATTGAGCGGGTCGATGATTTTAATGTCAACCGGACCACGACCGGGAACGTAGGTAAGTTCTTGAGCGATGTTATTGGCCAAGATATCGGCCTCAGACTCCGCAGAGATGTCGAGGAAGTTGTTTCCGTTACCGGTTCCTTCCAAGCGGGTGATGGGCACACCGTCTCCGTAGCTGGAGTTCAAGATGGTTCCGCCACCGCCAATGTTCGGCTTGTGAGGTATGCCGGTGTAAACTCGAATGGCCGAGCCTCCGGCCGCCGATCGACTGGCCTTGTACTGTTCGTCTTGTCCGGTGAGCAACACAGGGTTGAACTCCTCGTAATTGTTATAGCCGTAAGCGAGCACAAGGTAGTAGTAGGTTTTGTGGTTGATCAACCGCGGGTCACCGCTTGCAAAGGCATCGTTGAGGATGCGGAAGCTGTGGCGAATGCCCGCATTTTCTCCGTCGGCCATGAGCTGTGCCACAGGAACGCCCATGGTTTGGTCACGGGTGTAATTGATAACCACATCAATATCATCGTCTTTGTCAACGGTGAAAAGCAGGCGCGCTTTGTCAATGTCTCCCAAATCAGACACTGAAACGGTCGGCCCTGACAGCTGATAGATCTGGTAGCCTTGGAAGGTGTATGATCGATCAAGATCGCTCAACGGTTCAAGGTCAGTGGTAGAGCTTGGAATGGCGGCATCCAAGGCCACGTAGCTCTCATTGAAGTTGTTTGAAATCGGATTATCATTGGAGAGGATGAGAATGATTTCACGGTCTAACTCAACCACGTCAACATCAGGCGCGTCAGGACCCGATACAATCTCAAAGCAGTTGTCAAACAATGCTTGCGCTTTGTCATCGGCCAATCGGAGGAGCTCTACCGACTCAAACGGATCACCCCCCGTTGCACGCGCCCATACCACACCCACGGTGATGTTGTTGTAGTCACCGGGCTGAAGCACGAAGGGCCCTGCGCTTTGCAAGAAGAGTCGGTCGCCGGGTGGATTACCGGCGGTTTGCTCCGTCCACGGTTCAACCGGCACACCCAAGGTGCCCCAGTTGAAGGGGTCGGTATCATCGGGGAACATGTAGTCAGCAGGGATGTTGAGATCGGCTCCTGTGTTGGGGTTCAACGCGTCACCGCCATACGCCATGCGCTGGCCGTTGCGCCAGAATCCGCGCATGTAGTTGTAGTACTCTGCTGCGAGGGTAGGCAAACCGTTAAGACCTCCGGTAAAGTTGAAGTAGAGGAACTTCCGCATGCCGAAGCGTTCATTGTCAATAATGCCGTCGCCGTAGCCTATGCCAATTCCTCCATAGGGGATTCCCAACGAGTCAATCGCATTTGCAAACACCGGCGTAAGCGGGTTATCGATACCGTCGGAATCTTGATAGGGCCCTTCAAAGAAGTCGACACCGAGGGCAGGTGGATTGGCACCATAGCCGGCTGATAGAGCACCCGGCTCGTCAAAAGCATCGCCATTGTAGCCGTAGCCTAAGCCACGCTGCACATCGCATCCGACGTAGTCGTCAGCAAAATTGCCAATGTCGTTGTCAACAAACACGCCAAAGTAGGTTTCAGTAAGCGTTTGGGTGCCTTGATTGATCAACACGAAGTTGTAAAACGTCATGTTATTGATCTCGTCGTTGGTCGAGAAAGCGAAGGCTTGTGCGCGCACCTCCATGCCGATGGGCTCGCCCTGCGACTCAGAGTGCACATTGCCTTTGTCGTTGAAAATCCAGTAGTAGGTTTCATCACCGAAGAGCGGCACCTGATCTTCGCGACGGCGCTCGGCACAGTTGATTTCAGATAAGAAATCGTACCAAGGGTAATCGCCGGTACTCGGGTCATAGATGGCGTCTCCATCGTAATCATAAAACGGGGCAAGGTAGAAATCTTGACCCAAGGCAACATTGCCCTGGGCGGGGTAGGTGAAGAAGTACGACGGGATAACGTAATCTTCAAGGTTCAGCTCTGCCAAGTCGCAGTCATCCGAGTTGATGCAATCGAAGTACTGGCGGTGGCGAATGGCATCGAGGCGAAGGGTACGCTCAAAACGGTCGTACTCTTGGCAAACCAACTCATTGGTTTCTGCCGCACCATCGGTGGTGAGCGGACCCGGCCAGTAGTCACTCCCGGTTGACCCGTAGCGCATGGCGGCAAGTTTGAGCTGACCATCGGGTGATCGGCCGCCCATCCAGATGGAGCCACCGTACATCGATGACAACCCGCTCCCTTTGGGTACTTCATAGGCTCCGTTGCTCTGCGAACGGTCGTGCCATAAAACGGCATTGGTCGAGATAAGGGCACGCACGTTGTTCCACTCCAAGTCGCGCAACGCCGTGGCAGGAGCACAGCCCGTGGCGCGCGTACTGGCGTCAAGAGCAGCCGCAGCGCGCTCGGCCGCAACGATTTCAGCTTTTGTTTGTGCCTGTGAGGCCTTTGCCGCGAAAAGCAAGGTCACTGCAATCAGTAAAGAGACTCTCATGTTTCAGGTTCGGTGCCGCAAGATACAACCCGATTCCAATCAAGCCTAAGTTTGTGGTGCGAAAGCGAAGCTATTCTTTCACTTCTACAACCTCAAGTCGGTCAGTGTAATACAGAAAACCGCGTACCTCAGCGTTAAGCGCTGCGTTCAAAGTAGCGGTGTACATGTTGATCTGCGAAAGGTGTTCGTTTTTCTGAACACCTGTTTTGTAGTCAACCACTTCGAGGTGCGTGCCCATGTGCACGATGCGGTCTGGCCGCAATGCATCACCGTTATCAACCATGATTTCACGTTCATTCCATGCGCGATTGGCCTTGTCAAACCAACGCTTGGCTCCTTCAAAATTAACCACCGATGCCAGCGCAGATTGGAGTTCTTGCCAACTGCTGCGGCTCATGCGTTGCCATGGCCATTGCATGTTGAGCAGCTGTTCAAGGTCATCGTGGTGGCGCAGCCCCGCGAGCAGGGCATGCAGTTCATTGCCGAACTGCCGTGGCGTTAATTCGCCGGCTGCGGCTTCTTTAACGCCGCCTTCAACGCTCACTTTCAGGTGGTTGCGCGCATTGGTCGGACTTAAATGCGCGAGCACTTCAATGCGCTCTTCAGTTTGCTCTTTTTTATTTTCCGGATGGATGGGAGCACCGAACTCAACCGCTCCTGCGTATAAGTCGGCTCCACCTGCCATTTCTTGAATGGCAGTGCGAGCGATTTTGGCGGCATTGAACCGCGCAGTGTCAGTGTCTTTATTGGAAGTTTCAAGAAGGATGTGCAAGTGCCGTGCGGCGCGCGTCATGCCAACATAAATCACGTTCATGTCGTCAAGAAGCTGCCGGCCTTTCTCATCGAGGTAGTCGGCGTCAACAGCGGTATCTGACAGCCGCGACAGCGGCACCACCGAAACCGGCAGTTGGTAAACGGTTTCATCAAGCGACACGGGGTGCAATCGGCTGCCTGACTGCCTCGAAGGGTCGCCCACAACGTGAATGACCACCGGAAACTCAAGTCCCTTGCTTTTGTGCACGGTCATCACCTGAACACCATCGATGGAGTCAGGCACCACAATGCTCGTTTTGATGCCTTCGGTCTCCCACAGCTCAAGAAGGCCGGGTATGCCTTCGTTGGCATCTTTTTGATGCTTGAACGTAAGCTGAAGCAAGGCCTCAGCATGTGCCGGATAGCGCTCTGACACCTGCAACTTCGCCATCAACTCGGTCACCAAATCGTACAAGTTCATACCCACCAGCACATCGGCATTGTCAATCCCTACCTCATCGCGGAGGTACTGCTCAAGATCAAGGGTGTTGACCTTTGGGTTCGAAGTAGGCTTCAACAATTGCACAAAGTCATTTTCGGTTTGTTTGGCAACACCTAAGGTGCTTCTGTGGCATTGGATGAACCAAGCCGCAGCCGCCATGTCGCTTCGATTGTTGAGCCATTTTAAGAGCGAAACAACGGCCCAAGGCGCCGGGTGCAAGCCCAACTGTAAACTCTCAATGGTGACCGTATCAATGCCTTCGGCCAGCAAATGACGGGCAATGCGTCCGCCCACCTTGTTGTCCCTCACGAGAATGGCAATGTCACGCTTGCTATACCCCAGTTCGAGGTTTTGGCTGATGAGATCGAGGATGTGCTCCATGCGCATGGCCTGCATAGGCACGGCTTTGTTGTCATAATAGGCCATTGCTGTTACCCAGCCTCCGGCTCCGCCCTTGGGTACCTGCTCGGGCTCATGGTAAATGCTTTTCAGCTCTTCGGGAAGCTTGGCACTGGCATTGAGAAAGAGGCGGTTGTTGAAGTTGACCACCTCATCGAGCGACCGCCAGTTGTCGTTGAGGTAGTTCTCAACCAGGTAGCGTCGAAGTGCGTCTTCCCGCAAGCGCATTTCGGACGTGCGTTCGCGACCTACGATTTCGGGCATCTTTTGAAGCTGCCGCACATCGCCGTTTCGCCAGCGGTAAATGGCCTGCTTGCCATCGCCTACAAGCAAGTTGTAATGCCCTTTCGCTAGGCTTTCATCAACCAGCGGTAAGAAATTTTGCCACTGCACAATCGAGGTATCTTGAAATTCGTCAATCAGGTAATGCCGGTACCGCTCGCCCAATCGTTCGTAGATAAACGGCGCCGGATTGTCACGCACCAACAGCTCAATCAAGCGGTTGAGGTCGTTGAAGGTCATGACGTTGCGGGCATCCCTTACCTCTTCCACACTATCGCGCAAGGCCTTCAATACGGCCAGTTGGAAGAGGGTACCCATGAGGGCAATCTTAAGCCTCAATACTTGTCCGGCGCTGCCTGAGAAGTAGTCGTTGAGAAAGTTCAAATGCTCACGCAGTGCTGCGTCGATGCCATCAATGGCAGCCGCAACGTCGGGCCCGGCGGTTTTAGGGTAGAGCCCCTGCTCTCCCCTGAGCTGTTTAAGAACAGACGAACCCGGGGCGTGGAGTTCGCCGTTGCACACCTTTTTGAGGTACGAGGGTATTTGGCCGCCTTGCCCGCTAAAGTCATTGTGCTGAACCCCTGCCTGGTCAATCAAGTCCAAAGCAGCCTTGGCCCTTCCCTCGATGATACTCCTTTCGGTAAACACCTCCTTGCGAAGCACGTCGTACACGTCGAGAAAGCGTTCAAAACTGAAGTCATCCAGTTGCGCCAGCAAGGGAGCCACTTGTTCGCTGAAGAGCAGCTTTCCAAAGTCTTTCAAATCGCGGCGCATGTCCCAGCCTTGCTCGTCGTCAAGGCGCTGCATCGCATACCGCTCAATGAGCGAAGTAAACAGCGGGTCATCGCCTCCAATGCGCGACATCAATGCGTCAACCGCTTCGCCAATAAGGTCATCTTGATTGAGCACAATTCGAAACTCGGTATCGAGCGACATCTCTCGGCTAAAGCTGCGCACAAGGCGGTTGACGAATTTATCAATCGTCATCACCGACAACAAACCGTAGTTCGCCATCATCTCGTCGTGGCTTCGCGCAGCCCTTTTCGACAGTTCCGAGGCCGCAACACCAAGAATTTCAGACAATGCTTCACTATGATCGCCTTTGCCCTGACTCAGCTCCAACATGCCTTTTAGCACGCGTTCTTTCATTTCGCCCGCAGCCTTGTTGGTGAAGGTTATGGCCAAAATGTGCCGAAAGTACATCGGCTCGTCGTGCCGCAGGCACAAGGCCAAAAACAAGCGCACCAAACTGAAGGTCTTCCCTGACCCTGCCGATGCCCGCAACACCGCGAAGGCAGGGGCATTGTTTTTAACGAATGTTAGGTCAAGCATTGCAATTTTGTTTCATTATCGATGGGGAAGCAAGATACAAAGCCGTACTTTTGATTCATCAAACAATGCGGATTCTCTTCGTCATATTCTCGTTCGCTCCACTGCTTCTGCTAACCGGGGCGAAAACGCTTGTTCACCTCAACTTCGTCGTGAACCAAGAGCAAATCGCTCGCGAGCTATGCGTTGAGCGCGAAGTGGAGTCATCGTGCTGCAAAGGAAACTGCGTCTTGAAATCGCGGCTCGAAGCCATCGAAGACCCGAGCGAAAACGCACCCAAAACAAATCAGTTAACGGTACCCGAATTGCTGGTCTTCTTCCCTTCAACTGCAGCCCTTCACAACAGCTCTCCCGTCGAAACAGCAGCCGCGATTGAAACGCCCCGCTCGTTCGGAACCACCTCAAGTGGTTTCTTTTTTCCGGAGCCTCATCCACCAAGTTGTTGAATTCTACGGTTTTTGATTCGGGTTTTGCCCGACTTTTTTGTATTTATTTTTGGGATGGATGGATGACGCACCCATTCACCAAATTCTCTTTTCGTGCGTCATACCTACAGAATTCACATGAAAACACACCTTTCATTTTGGCTCGGAGCAGCCCTACTCATCGGCACACTCGCCGGATGCGATAAAGAAGACGAAACCACTGACCCCACCCCAACACCTACGCCAACTCCCACCAGTGGAACCGTGGAGGTGAACTTTCGGGCAGAATGGGACGACCAACCCTTCGCTATTGGCACTACCTACGCCGACCCTGATAACCGTCCGATGCTCGTCGAAACGTTTAAGGCTTACATCTCTGATGTGTATGCCGTCAAAGCCGACGGTACACCTGTACTCATTGAAGACATCGACCTTGTCAACTTCAACAACGGTGCAACGTTCACCCACACCTTGCCCAACGGTGAGTACAGCAGCATCCGATTCGGTATTGGCGTTCCCGCCGATCTCAACACCGGCCAAGACCCTGCTCAGTACCCCAGCAGCCACCCACTCAGTGTGGAAGCATCGGAGAGCATGTTCTGGACCTGGAATTCGGGCTACATCTTTAGCAAGTTTGAAGGCAAAGTGGCCCTCGACAATGACCCGAACAACATGATTCATCCCTATGCCTTCCACATAGGTACCGACAACTTCTACCTCGACATTGAATTGGCGCACAGCTTCATTGTGGCCGGAAACACAACCACAGTTGATGTGGTTTTCGATGCCTCAAGCTTCTTGACCGGTGCCGATGACACCATCGACTTGGCCACTGACAACATCACCCACACCATGGGCAACATGCCTTTGGCCAACCGCTTCAACGCCCTCTTCGGCAACTCAATCCGTGTTGAATAAGCACGCATGATGCGCCGAATCACGGCATACCTTTTCATCGCAACGGCGATTGTGGCCTGTAGGCCCGATCCCGTTGCGCTTGAACCTGAACTGCGCGACTCGCCCTTGCCGCTGTTCGCACCGCACGGGTTTCCTGAACTGGTGCAACCCGCTGACAACGCAGCCACCCGCCTGCGGGTTGAACTGGGCAAACGTATCTTTTTCGACGAACGGATGTCGCGCACCGGCACCGTGAGCTGCGGAAGTTGTCACCAACCCGCCGAGGCCTTCGCCGACGACTCACCCGTGAGCGTGGGTGTTGAAGGACGCCTCGGCTTCCGCAACGCACCAACCCTCACCAACGTGGCCTGGCAGCCTTCGCTTTTCATGGACGGAGGCGTGCCTACACTCGAAATGCAAATCCTCGCGCCGTTTGACAACCACGACGAGTTCGCCTTCCCCATCACCCAAGCAGCCGAACTCCTGCGCGGCGACGAAGAAATTACCAAGCTCAGTCTCGCCGCCTACAACCGCGAACCCGATGCCTTTGTCATCACCCGTTCCATTGCAGCTTTTGAACGCACACTTATCTCGGCCAACAGCCGCTACGACAGCTACATGCGTGGCGATGCCAACGCGCTCGCATCCGACGAAGTCGCCGGAATGAATATTTTTATGAGCAGCGAAACCGCCTGCGCTTCGTGCCACGTGCCGCCCCTGTTCACCAACTTTGACTTCGTAAACATTGGATTGTACGAAGTGTACGACGACATCGGCCGCATGCGTGTCACCGACGACCCCGCCGACAACGGCCGCTTCAAAGTGCCTACCCTTCGCAACGTAGGTGTCACCAATCCGTACATGCACGACGGAAGCATGAGCACGCTCGAAGAAGTTATTGCGCACTTTAACTCAGGCGGCTCCGATCACCCCAACAAACATCCATCCATCCAACCCTTAAACCTAAGCTCAACGCAACAACAGCAGCTGATTGCCTTTCTTCATGCCCTCACTGACTACAGCTTCATCACCAACCCTGAACATCGGCCATGAGCAGCGTGTTTCGTACCTTCACATACATGAAGGCGTTGAATCGACATAGCATTCAAAGGGGCGTAGGCATTGCCTTCGTGGCTGCCGTTGCGTTATCCGGGTGCAAACCCGATGAAGAAATCATCGCAGGGCCCGATGTGAATCCGCAAGCTACGCCCTACACCTTGGTGATTCCGCCTTTCTTTCCTCCGATGGACATCCCGAGCGATAACCCGCTTACGGTTGAAGGCATCCAACTCGGGCGTCACCTCTTTTGGGAAAATCAACTCTCGCTCGACGGCAGCATCACTTGCGGTTCGTGCCACTTGCCTAGCCATGGCTTTTCTGACCCCAACACGGTTAGCCTAGGCGTGAATGGAACGCCGGGAACGCGGCAATCAATGGCGTTGATGAACCTCGGCTGGGCGCGTGATTATTTTTGGGATGGACGTGCAGCGACCCTCGAAGAACAACTTCTTGACCCCATTCCAAATCCGGTCGAGATGAACCTTTCTTGGCCAGACGCCCTTGACCGGCTTCGCAACGATGACCTCTACCCGCCCATGTACCAGGCTGCCTTCGGAACCACCGAAATCACCGTTGACCGCACAGTAAAAGCCTTGGCACAGTTTCTGCGCACCATGATTTCAAAGGATGCCAAGTTCGATAAATGGCGCCGCGGAGAATACACCATGACCGATGATGAATTTCGCGGTTACGAACTCTTCTTGCGTGAAGGTGGCGACCCCGACATGGTACAAGGCGGAGAATTTGGAGCCGATTGTTTCCACTGCCACGGCGAAGCAGGCTTGCAATTCTCGAATTACCTACCGGCCAACAACGGCCTTGACAGCCAATTCAGCGACCTTGGTGTGGGCGCCATCACGGGCAATCCGCTCGATAACGGAAAGTTCAAAACACCATCACTTCGCAACATCGAACTCACTGCGCCCTACATGCACGACGGACGTTTCACCACCTTGGAGGAGGTTGTAGAGCACTACAACTCAGGTGGGCAACCCTCAACCACCATCTCACCGTTCATGAAATATACCGATGGCGGCTTGATGCTCACGCCACAGAGCAAAGCCGATTTGGTGGCCTTCCTTAAAACGCTCACCGACACCGAGTTTACGACCAACCCGGCGTTTAGCAACCCGCATGACTGACGATTTTCCTGGCAAGTACTTGGCCCGAGGAGCATCCGGCCGCAAGGCCAATAAAAAATTCCTGACCTCATTGAAACGGCTTCCCGAACGCGAAGTCGACCACCTTTTTCACGAAGCTCACGCAGAAATCTTTGCCCAAACCGATTGCTTGGCTTGCGCAAACTGCTGCAAAACCACCAGTCCGATTTTCACCAACCGCGACATCGAACGCTTGGCAAAGCACTTCAAAGTGCGACCGGCCGATTTCGTTGACCGCTACCTCCGCACCGACGAAGACGCCGACTATGTGTTGAAGCAATCACCGTGCACCTTTCTCAATGCCGACAACACCTGCAGCGTGTACGAAGAACGGCCTCAGGCATGCCGCGAATACCCACATACCGACCGCAGAAAAATGGTCGCCATTCTCGACTTGACCTACCGCAACACCTTGGTTTGTCCGGCTGTTGAACGCATTGTGGACAAAATCAGAACTGTCCTACACGCCTGAACCCCTCGCCTCAGGTAACTTTGGTAGTGAAGCATGTGAACCGCAATGGCGGCTTCGTGCCTCAACCACCACCCCACCCTATGATTTTCGATAACCTTCGCGGTCTTCGCTACGTATACATTGCTATGGAACGTGCGAGGAAACTCTTATTCCGCCCTGTGATTGTGTTGTTGGCGTTGTTACCGGCAATGGCCAATGCTCAATGCCCCAACGTGTTTGACTTTGACGGTCAGCTCGTTGCGAATCCGTTCTGGTACAGCTGCAACGGTCAGAACTTCACGCTCAATTTGCAGTCGCCCAACAACTGGAACGGCTACGAGATCAACTGGGGCGACGGCTCACCCAATACGACCGGAGCTGCTTGGAACAGTCCGGCCATCATTTCGCACACCTACAGCGCGGCTGTAGCCACCTACAACATCACCATAACTGAAGTATTCAGTGGGTGCGTGGTCAACGGTACCGTGGTGATGGAAGAATCTACAAGCGCATCCATCCAAATTCCGGTCGGCGGTCTCACCCAAGCGTGTGCCCCACAGCAAATGGAGTTCAATAACTCGTCAACCAACGTATCCAACAACACCACGTTTACTTGGAATTTCGGAGATGGCAGTCCGCCGTTGGTGTTTGACCACACCAACTGGCAGCAAATGATTGCCCATGTGTACGAGCAGAATACAGTCGACTGCGAAACGGTTGTAACCCTCACGGCCGAAAACTACTGCAACACCATTCAAGGTGGACCGAGTGTGGCGACTTTCAGTCCGATTCGAATTTGGGACATTGACGACGCCGCCATCACCGCCTCCGCAACCCTCTTGTGTTACCCCGACACCACCGTTACCTTCACCAATACCACGCAGCGGAACTGCCTCTTCCAAGGGAACATTTTTCAGCGCTACGAGTACTGGAATTTCGGCGATTACTGGGGTCAGGGCACCGATTCAATCATCGACTGGACGCCTTGGCCACCGACCTTCCCGCAAACGGTGGGCTTTCCGGGCATTGGAACCTACGAAGTGACCATGCTTGACAGCAACTTTTGCGGCATTGACACAGCGCGCATTACCATTCAAATTGTTCCACCTCCAACGGCGGCATTGGCCGCATCGGCTGATACCATTTGCGTTGGTGAGCCTGTGACCTTCTTCCAGCAATCAAGCGGAGGCGGTAATCAATTTGCATGGGACCTCGGCACCGGACTCGGCTGGTTACCCACCGGCGGAGGCAACATCACCTTTGTGTACAACGCCCCGGGCACCTACACCGTTTGCACCCGCGTTTCGGTGCAGGGCGCATCGGCAGGATGCTCTGACATTGCTTGCCTTGATGTTGTTGTGCTCCCGGCACCGAACGCTGTCATCGCAGCATCTGATGTCGCCGGTTGCGATTCGCTTGAAGTCACCTTCACCAACCAATCGACCGGGGCACAAACCTCATCGTGGACCTTTGACGTGGCCCCGTTCAGCTTCAACGGCACCAATCCGCCTCCTATCAACTATTCGCAGCCGGGCAACTACGTTGTAAACCTCACCGTTGAAGGCCTCAACGGGTGCCTCGACAACACCCAGCAGGTCATTCGCGTGTACAACTCGCCACAGGCCAACTTCATTGCCAACAACGTGTGCGAAGGCACGCAAGCGCAGTTCACCGACATTTCAATACCCGACCCGGGTGACCCCATTCTTTCATGGTTTTGGGATTTTGGGGATGGATCAACCAGTAACCTCCAGCACCCCACACACACCTATTTGAACATCGGCAGCTATGACATCACCCTTACGGTGACCACAGCGAATTGCAGCGACCAAGTCACGCAAACGATTTCTGTAGAACCTGCGCCCATTCCCTCGATTGGGTTGGATATTGATGAAGGATGCTCTCCGCTAACCGTCAACTTCGAAAACACCACAACCGGCGCTGTCAGCTACCAGTGGATTTTCTCGGATGGAGCTGCTTCTGTGGATGCCGAACCCACCCACACCTTTTTGAACCTGAGCGATGCCGACACCGTGTACTGGGCCGTCATGAACGCCTTCACCGAATTCGGATGTTCAGCCAGTGACTCTCTCCCCATCACCGTGTATCCGGGAGCCATCGCAGGATTTACCGACAATTCCTTGCCGCCGAGCTGCGCCCCGTTTGAGGCCACCTTCATCAACACCTCACAAGGTGCCGACAATTACTTATGGGATTTCGGTGACGGCAACACTTCTACCGATGAGAGCCCCAACCACCTTTATAGCAACCTCACCGGCTTTGTACAAACCTTTCAGGTGACCCTCATCGCCTACAAAGACAACGGCTGCAACGATACTACATCGTCGAACGTTATTGTGTACCCTTCAGCAGTGTTTAGCTTCGCCATTACGCCTGATACCGCGTGTTCGCCCCTGATCACCACCATGCCCTTCATTCAAGGCATAAACCTGTACGAATGGGATTTTGGCGATGGCAGTCCGATCTCGAACATGCCAACCCCCACCCACATGTGGACCAACCAAACCTTGGCACCAATCACCTACACGGTGAACCTCACAGGTACATCCGCGTTTGGTTGCACCGGCACAGCTTCTGCTGACGTGGTGGTTGACCCACAACCCATTGCACAAGGCTTCGCCGACACCAACTCAGGGTGCTCGCCGTTGCTCGTCAACTTTCAAAACCTTTCGATTCAA
This sequence comes from Flavobacteriales bacterium, assembly GCA_036835325.1. Classification (GTDB taxonomy): domain Bacteria; phylum Bacteroidota; class Bacteroidia; order Flavobacteriales_D; family Sanyastnellaceae; genus CAMCHP01. The sequence continues at coordinate 62,618 of DAITMF010000010.1, read as the reverse complement.
GCCGACAATTACATCTGGATCTACTCTGACGGCGATACGAGCTACACCGCAGAACCCATCCACAGTCACCTCTTTGACAATCAACTGCCAATCACCCAAGTGTACGAAGTGCAGTTGATTGCCCTGTCGGCCAATGGATGCAGCGACACCTTTACCATTCCCATTGAAGTCTTCCCACAAATCACAGCAGGTTTTTTAGCGCCTCAGCCCGGATGCACCCCCTACCCGGTGTCGTTCTTGAACACCACACAAAATGCCAGCAGTTATACATGGGATTTCGGCAATGGAATTATCTCAACCCAGCAAAATCCATCCACGGTGTTTACAAACACCACACTTGATGAAATTGTGTACACCGTTACCTTAACGGCCAATTCACCAAACGGGTGTAGCGATGTGGCCACGGCCGATGTGGTGGTGAATCCGGTTCCGGATGCTGGATTCTCGATGAGCAACAACGAAGGCTGCCATCCATCGCCAGCCGTGCTGACCAACACCAGTGCTGAGGCGACTTCATTCAACTGGGATTACGGCGACGGCACCGGTAGCGCGGTTGCTGACCCTGAGCACACCTACGCCTTCACCAGCGTTTCTGGAGAACCTATAACCTACATCGTAACCTTGACCGCCTTCAACGACGCCGGATGCAGCGCTGAAGCATCGCTACCGTACACTGTATTCCCGAATGTTGTATCGTCATTCACCGCCGGCAACGGAGGCTGTTCGCCCGTGCAATTGACCTTCAGCAACCAATCGTTGGGTGCAACAGCCGGCTTCACGTGGGATTTCGGCAACGGCACCACATCCTCCCAAAACAACCCTACCACGACATTTATTAACAGCGGCGGACAAGACACCACCTACACCATTATGCTCGTTGCATCGTCGATTTACGGCTGTACCGACACCAGCTATGTAGATGTTGACGTGTTCGGAACACCCATCTCCATCGCAGTTATCGATACTACCCTTGGGTGCTACCCGCTCGATGTCGTATTCAGCAACCAATCGGTAGGTGCTGACAGTTTTCAATGGGTTTACGGCACCGGGGAAGTAAGCACCATTAGCGACATCGAACACACACACACCTATTTCAATTTGGCCGATGACCCGGTCACCTATAACATTACCCTAAACGCATACACCAACAGCGGATGCAGCAGCAGCGATCAACTGTCGATCACCGTTCTCCCATTGCTTGAAGCTGAAGCCTCCGCGAACCAAGTGGGTTGCTCACCCCTTACGGTCAACTTTCAAAATGAATCAAACGGTGCGCTAAGCTATTTCTGGGATTTCGGCGACGGAAACACCCACACCATGGCGTCGCCGGTGCACACCTACACCAACACCACCACTGAAGATGTCACCTACGAAGCCATGCTCGTGGCAAGCTCGTTCTTCGGTTGCAACGACACCACCTACATTGACATCACCGTGTACGCAGTACCTGACGCAAATTTCACAGCCACTCCCCAAAACCAGCAATTCCCTGAGACAATCGTCGATTTGACGAATCTGAGCACCGCAGGCCAAAGCGCAGAATTCTTCTGGGCATTGGGCAATGGCGCAGTGTTGGAAGGCGAGAACCCGGGCAATTACGACTTCGGCACATGGGGCATGTTCACCATAACCCTAGAGGTTGACAACGGTTTCTGCAGCGACACCTTCACGCAAACCATTGAGATTGACCCTCCAGCGCCAATAGCCGATTTCATCGGTCCGGCTTCGGGCTGTGTGCCGCTGACGGTTGTCTTCCAAGACCAAAGTGAATACGTGACCGGCTGGAACTGGATTTTTGGCGATGGCGGCACAGCCACCGTTGCCAACCCCGTGTACACCTACAACCAGCCGGGAACCTACACTGTATCGCTCACCGTAAACGGCATTGCGCCGGGAAGCAACGACCAAATCGTGCAAGAGGCCATCATTGAAGTGTACCCACGTGCTGCAGCATTCTTCACCGTAACGCCTGATGAACTCTCTGTGCCCGGCCAACCGCTATTTACCGTGAACGCATCACAAAATGCTACGACCTACTTCTGGGACTTTGGCGACGGCACAACCTCTACCGAGTTTGCACCTGAACATTACTACCAAGAAGAGGGCGTGTACTCAATATCGCTCACGGCCAACAACGAGTTTGACTGTCCGTCAACCTACTCGGTGGCCGACGCCGTGTACGCAAGGCCAGATGCCGATATCGTGTTCCCCAACGCCTTCACTCCCACTACCTCTGGTCCGAATGGCGGGGTTTATGACCCGAATGGCTACACCAACGACGTGTTCTTCCCTTTGCAAAAAGGAGTTACCGAATACAACCTGCAAATCTTCAACAAATGGGGCGAACTGCTCTTCGAAAGCACCGATGTCAACATCGGTTGGGATGGCTACTACAAAGGCCAAATTTGTAAGCAAGACGTCTACGCCTGGAAAGTCAAAGCACGATTCTCCAATGGCGAAACCATCACCACGGCAGGCGATGTCACCCTATTGCCACGCTAACCATGAAGCACACCCTCACCCTCCTATTGACCCTGCTACTTGCAGTGCAAGGCTTTGCTCAAACAAGCATGAGCCGTCGCGACCGCCAAGACCTGCGCATCGCACAGTTGGCGTTGAGCCAAGGTGACCATGCTTTGGTGTACCAACTGCTCGAACCCCTGCACAAACGCGACACCGCCAACGCTGAAGTCAATTTGGCCCTCGGCCAAGCCGCACTTTCATGGAAGGGCGACAAGGCCTTCGCGTTGAAACTATTGCGCTCTGCAGCCCAACAACTTCCACAAGCCCGTTTCCACTACGCCCGTGCACTGCATCGAAATCTGCGCTTCGACGAAGCCTACGAAAATTTCCTCGCCTACGTCGAAAGCGGAGACCGCAGCATACCCTCCGAAGAAGTGCTCAGGCACATTGATCAAGTGACCCGCGCAAAAGAAGCCCTCGCAAATCCAGCCGATGTGCGCGTCACCAACCTCGGACCTACCGTCAACACCGAAGCTCCTGAGTACGTACCCATCGTTACCCCTGACAACCAAAAGCTCTACTTCACTTCGCGCAGAAGCGATAGCACAGGCGGTCTCAAAGATCCCAACAGTGCATTTTTCGAAGACATCTACTTCACCTTGGCCGATAAAAACGGCTGGAGCAATGCCACCAACATCGGCACGCCAATCAACTCCAACACCCATGACGCTACCGTGAGCATCGCTGCCGATGGCAAAACCATGGTCGTGTACCGCACCAATGAAAACCAAACCGGCGGCGACCTCTACATTAGCCGCCTGCAAGACGGTAAATGGTCAACCCCTGAAAAACTACCTGCCACCATCAATTCTCAATTCCAAGAAGCTTCAGCAACACTTTCTGCAGATGGCAAACTGCTCATTTTTAGCAGCAATCGTCCGGGTGGTTATGGCGGCAAAGACCTCTACCGCGTGCGCATGCTGCCCAACGGTCAATGGAGCCTCCCACGCAACCTGGGCCCCATCGTAAACACACCCTACGACGAAGACGCACCCCACCTCGATGTCGATGGCAAAACACTGTACTTCGCGTCGAACGGTCATACCACCATTGGTGGCTACGACATCTTTCGTTCTACCAAAGCCAATGATGACCTTTGGAGCACGCCAAAGAACCTCGGTTTCCCGGTCAATACCGTTGATGATGACCTTTACCTCACTCTTGACGCAGGCGGACGAACCGGCTATTTTTCGTCGGCACGTGAAGGGGGCTTTGGCGACCAAGACCTCTACAGCATCGACTTCGTGAACCGTCGTCAGGCCACCATCGTCGTGAAAGGTAAACTCAATGACCTCGAAGGAAACGCCATCGCAGCTACCATTACCGTGATCGATGAAGCTACACGCGAAGTGCAAGGTGTTTACCGCAGCAACCGCCTGAGCGGAAAATTCATTGCTGTTTTGCATCCGCTGACTCCGTACAAGGTGCTTATCGAAGCCGACGGCTACAACTCGGTCATCGATGAATTGGCCTTCCCCTTTCCGGAGACTGCTGATCAGAAAGAAGTCGAGCTTACCCCTTACCTACTCATCGCGCCATGAATACCCGCATCGTCATAGCATTCTTGGCGCTGCTGGTCAATGCAAGCGCGTTTGGGCAAGCAACGCAGTTCACCCAGTTCTACGCGGCGCCTACCTACCTCAATCCGGCCTTTGCCGGCACTACGCCGCAGCACCGCTTGAGCGCCAATTACCGCAACCAATGGCCGGCCATCCCGCGTTCTTGGGTCGCCTACAACTTCGCCTACGATGTGTACGTTCCTGAACTCAACAGCGGCTTCGGATTCATCGCCACGCACGACCGCGCCGGAACCGGTGCCCTCCGCGGAAACTCCATCGCGGTGCAATACGCTTACGAGTTCGCCATTACCCGCGAAACCGTTATCCGACCTGCCATACAAGTGGGCTACGGAAACCGCAACCTCAACTTCAGCGACCTCACCTTCAGCGACCAGTTGATCAGAAACGCCGGCACCTCACTCGAAGAAATGGTGTTTGACCCGGTATCGTTCTTCGACGCGGCCGCAGGCTTCCTCGTGTTCAACCCACGGTTCTGGATTGGCGGTGCCGCGCACCACATCAACCAACCCAACGAAAGCATCTGGGCCGATCGCCAAGGCATCATCCCCATGAAACTCTCCGTTCACGGTGGATACCGCTTCAGTTTCTCCGGTGGCCCGTACAAACGCAACGGCAACGACCTCGTGGTCGCCATGAACTACAAACAGCAAGGCGATTTCAGCCAACTCGACCTCGGAGCCTACTACGAACTCAACCCCATCGTAATCGGAATGTGGTACCGCGGTTTGCCCCTGCTCAAATCAAATGGCTACGGCTACCCCAATCACGATGCCGTGGCCCTCATGGCAGGCGTAGCCACCGACAGCTTCCGATTCGGCTACAGCTACGACATCACCATCTCAACCCTCGGCCTTGGCTCTACAGCCGGTGCCCACGAAATCTCGTTGGCATACCAATGGGCCAGTGTCAAAAATGTAAGAGCCGCACGCAAAAGGATCATTCCCTGCGCCAAGTTCTAGGCTTCTTTTTTTGAGGATGGATGAGGACGGATGGACGTTAAACCACGCCTCTGCCGCTCAACGCACCACTAAGCGCTTCGTCACGTAGTGACGATTCCCGAAGACAACCGTAACCAACAGCACCTCTCCGCTGAAGTCTTCGTACAGTTCCAGTTCCAAGTCTTGTGCGCCGGCGCTCAATGTGCCTAGCGGCTCGTTCATAACGAGTGTGCCCTTGGTGTCAGTGAGCATCACCGCAACGTCTATCGGTGCGTTTAACGCAAAGCCGATGTGAAATACCCCCTCCACGGGATTGGGGTATACGGTGACTTCCGGAGCCGATTCGTTCACCACGGGTGTTCCTACTGAGACAGTCGTTCGCGTTAAGCGCACCTCAAACACCACTGAACTCGCAGAGGTCGACGAGGTTTGGTTCACCGAAAACGGATTCAACTGTCCGCTGTTGATGCCGCCCACCACATAACCAAGGGTGAAGCTGTCGGCAGTGATTTCATCTAGCAGTACCAAGCCGGTTTCGGAATCTACCGGGATATCCTCCGCAGGAAAAAACTCAGCACTGGCGCCGCGAAACGCATCAAACTCAACCGGGAGACGAAACTCAGCCATTGCACCATCCGCAAAGCGCGTAACCCTACTCACCGTTTTCACAAACGGCACCAGTTGATCTTCAACCAACACGTCGTTCTGGTAATAAAACTGGCTCATCCCTCCGAAAAACAAGGCATGCGTTTGCTGCGCATCAGCACTGTACAATGAAACACAGGCGTTGTGGTACTGACTCAGGTACTGGTTGAATTCAGTAACGGGGGTATAACCCTCTTCGGTAATTGCAACGGGATACAAAAATGGCAGGTCTTCGTTGAGTTGAAAAACACCTGAAAACAAGGTCAAACCGTTCGTACCATCGGCAGTGCGGTACGGCAACAAATCGTAATCGCGGCGGTGCAGGTGAACAGGGTCAGACCATGTTTCAAAGTCACCCACCGTTAATACCCCATCAACAAACGAGGCCGTAAATAAACGGATGCCGTTGGTGTAGCTTTGGGTGAAAGTGGGGTTGTTCATCGGGTTGTAACGTCCGTCGAAACGGTGGCCACCCACCAAAGCCAACCGATTACCCAGCACGTGGAGCTGCCCGCCTGTAACGGCAAAAAAATCATTGTCGATGTAATCAATCAATCCGTCAAAGGAGCCACCTTCAACAATGGCCTCAATCACCTCCGGCACTGAAAGCGCTGCGATTCGAGGCTGGGTAATGTGGTCATCGGCCGATGCTGAGAATGCATAACCGCCCACCAAGTAAAGCACCTCGCCAACTTGATGGTAATTGAGGTTTGACGATTGGAACTGTTCGGCCAATGCGGTAGGCAATTGGTCGACCGATGCAGTGTACACAGCCGAAGCCTCGAGGTCAACCACCATCATCAAGGTGTTGTTTGAATTGGCCGGAAACGAGTTAAACGGCTGTCGGGCATGGAGGCCATCGAGTCGTCCGCCAATAATCAGCCATTTGCCTTCGTGCTGGGCATGTGCGTACGAATGAATTCCCGGTAAATCAGGCAAGTCAACCGGCACCAGTTCAAGGTTGTAGGTGAAGCTGTTAGTGTTCTGTGTGCACCCAAGCACGGGTTGCATCGCGGCCAACACCACGGCCCATCGCAGAAGGTGTTTCATGACCGAAAACTACCCGCTTCTCAAACGGCAGTAGGTGATAAACGTCACTCCCGCACTTAGAATCGCTCTAAATTGAACGGGTTAATTAGCCGATGATGTTCACCTCGCGCTCAAGCTCAACGCCGAACTTCGTATTTACGTCGTCAACGATGGCGCTGCTGAGGGCGTAAATCTCGTTTCCGGTAGCTGAACCGTGGTTCACCAGCACAAGGGCCTGACGGTCATGCACCCCACAAGCACCAACCCGATGTCCTTTCCAACCGGCTTGCTCAATCAGCCATCCTGCTGCCAGTTTCATCGCACCATCACCTGCCGGATACGCCACCACATCAGGCCGTAGCGCCTTCACCGCTGCATACACATCGGCTGAAACCACCGGATTTTTGAAAAAACTACCAGCGTTGCCCAACACAGCCGGGTCAGGCAATTTGCTGCGGCGAATTGAGATCACGGCATCGGCCACCGCCCGCAAGCTCAACCCATTTACTCCCATGCGCTCAAGTTCTGTGCCAATCGCTCCATAGGCCGTGTTGAAATTCGGCTCACGCGATAAGCGATAGGTCACATGGGTAATCAAGTATTGGCCTTTATAAACGCTTTTGAAAACACTTTCGCGGTAACCAAAACGGCAATCGTGACGGTCAAAGCGGTGCACCTCACCGGTGGGCAAATGCACGGCCTCAAGCGAATCAAAGACCGATTCAATTTCAACTCCGTAGGCGCCGATGTTTTGCATCGGACTTGCACCTACCCTTCCGGGAATCAAGGCCAAGTTTTCAATCCCGGCGAGCTCGCGATCAATGCAATGCTCAACAAAATCGTGCCACACCTCGCCCGCACCCACGCGCAACCAAACGGCTTCATCGGTTGCGTTCACCGTCTCAACGCCAAAAATGCGGTTTACCAAGACGGTTCCTTTCGGATTGGCGCGAAACAGCACATTGCTTCCTCCACCCAACACCAACAGCTCACGCCTGTGTCGACTGAGGTAAGACGCCGCTTCAAGGGCCTGCTCGGTGGTTGAAACCGACAGCAGCTCTTCGGCCCTTGCCTCAACACCAAAGGTGTTGTACGGCCTTAAACTCACGTTCTTGCTGATTTCCATGTCACGAAATTACGTCACCCTGCGCCCAAGCGAATGAGCGTTCGCTCCCAGTTCTCAACACGCTCACGGTAATCGACGGCGCTGATGCGCGGCCAACGTCCGTCAGCGTTCTCGACCATATCGGAGATGAGCACTCGCTCCGGTAAAATACGCGCCACCAAGTGATGCACCAGGTACTTTGAACCAATTCGCTGGTATTCTGTCATTAGTGTGTCGCTTTCGATGCAATAAAGCGAACCACCGCTGATCGATTCGCAGTAAATCGGAAATTTGCGGTCAGACATGGCTTAATTTTACGCGAAGATGCACAACCCTGATTGGATTACCGCAAACGAATTGGTGAAAGCACGCAAGTGGCCCGAGGCCCTGCAGGCCTTCGACCGTGCCTTTCTTGAACTATCGAACGACCCTGACCTCATCCACGACCGTGCTGTATGCTTATTCCAGGTCGGACGAAAAAAAGAGGCCCTCAGCGAACTCAACCGCGCTGTTAACCTGCAGCCCGATTACAGCTACCGCTACGCCTCGAGGGCCTACATCCGCAACGCGATGAAAGACATTATGGGGGCCATCGAAGACTACAAAAAAGCCATCGAGCTCGACCCCGAAGACGCCATATCGCTCAACAACCTCGGCATGCTCGAAGAACAACTCGGCTACCGAAAAGACGCCGATGAACGCTACCGTGCTGCCGATGAGCTCTCGCGCATCTTAAAAGAACGCGGCATCGACATCTCGCAAGCCAACGATGAGCTGAGCGAGGGCGATTTGCCTACTAACCATGTGCAAAGTACCGCAGGCGGCTCATCCATCCAAGAAGAAACAACAACACAAAACACCGAGCACAAAAGCTCACTTTCAACTGAAATCCGCAAAGTGCTGACGCAACGCGCAGCTTTTCGCGAATTTGTTGTGTTTATCCGCAATGGCCTTAAATTGTAAAGCCAAATTGCATTCCATTGAAACGCTTTCTCGACGAACTCGCTGAACACCTCATCGAGGTGCATGGCCACCGGTTCGAAAACACTGTAGTTGTGCTGCCTGCACGGCGCTCGGGCCTGTTTCTGAAGCGCGCGCTAAGCCGCCACTCCAAACATTCAGGCTGGTTGCCTGAACTGCTCACAATGACCGAACTCACCGAGCGCATGACGGGCATGCAGCGCGGCGATGGTCTTGACCTCACCTTCGACCTCTTCGCCACCTGGCGCGAACACGCCGAACCCGATGCCCGTCTCGAACCTTTCCTTCAATGGGGACCAATGGCCCTGGCCGATTTCAACGAAATCGACCACCAATTGGCCGATGCCAAATCGGTCTTTAAAAACCTCAAAGACTTCAAAGACATCGAGGCGTGGAGCTTTGGTGAAGACGACCACCTCTGGTCTGAAAACCAAAAAGAATACAACCGATTCTGGATGCAACTCGGTGAATTGTACACACAATTCAACCAAAAAATGACCGAATCGCAGCACTGGTATGGAGGTGCCATCGCCCGCGTTGCTGCCAAAGACCCCGTGAAGGCATTCGAACGCCTCAATGTAGAGCACATTGTTTTCGCCGGTCTTAACGCACTTACCGCTGCTGAACACACGCTCATCAAGCGGCTTGTCGAACTCGGAAAGGCCACCTTCTGGTGGGATGCCGATCGCTATTATGTGCACGACAAACGCAGCGAAGCCGGTTTGTTTGTGCGGCGCTTTCCCGAACTCGATAAACGCAGCCTACCGCGCAATTTCCTAAAACAAGCTAAAACCATCAAGCTCGTCGGGTGCTCAGGAACGGTTACCCAAATGCACTACGTAGGAGAAGTATTGCGCAAAATCAATCCGCAAGAAGCCACCGAAACTGCGGTGATTCTCTCTGATAACAGCGTGCTGCCTGTGCTGCTGCGCGCCCTGCCCGATCACTTCGAAGGCGTCAACATTACCATGGGACGCACCCTGTCGCACACACCTTACCAAAGCTTGGTAAGCTCGGTTTTTCGTCTGCTCGACAGCCGCAGCAAACAGGTCCGGCACAACCTTTTGCTGGCCTTTTGCCGACACCCCTACATCGCCGTTTCAGGCCATGCCTCGGGCAAAGCAATGTACCGTTTGGCCAACCACGTCGTACATTCCAATGCGGTTTTCGTTGACCAATCAACCGTAAATGCCTTTCTCGCCAACACGGCACCCAATCAAGCCGTGCAAGCGTTTTTTGACGCGCTCTACGACGCTCTGCGCACCAGAACGCCTAAAAGCTACCTCAGTGTACTCCACGCCGTTGAGCCGCTCTCGGCTCCCGGCGAGAACGACGGCAAAGAACGCTTGCAAGGCTGGAACCTCCTCACGCAGCTCAATGCGCGCATGCACCGGCTGATTGAGCGGTATCCTGTCGTTGCTGATCTGCGCGAGTTCGAACGCATTTACCGAAAGCTCTTCGGTCAACTGCAGATCAACCTCGTGGGTGAGCCCCTCATCGGCTTGCAAATCATGGGTTTGCTCGAGTCACGGGCGCTCGATTTCAAGCGGGTGATCATTGTGAATGCGAATGAAGACATCCTTCCCAGAAAAATAAACGCAGAAAGCTTCCTTCCCAATGACCTCAGGGCGTTTCTTCAATTGCCGAACGCACGCGAACGCGATGCCTACTACGCCTACTATTTCTACCGACTGATTCAGCGCGCCGAAGAGGTTTACATCACCTTCACCGCCGGCGAAAGCCACGACGAAGGCGAACGCAGCCGATTTGTTCAGCAACTCGAAACCTGCCGACTCTTGCCTGAAAGCGCCGTGCAGGTGCACCACAGCCAAGTCATGACCGCTAATCCGGCGGCTACCCCCGAAATCGTGCCCATCGAAACCGGCGAATTCACCCAGCAGCGCATAAATGAATTGCTTCAACGCGGCCTCTCGCCTTCGGCTTTCAACAAGTGGCTGCAAAATCCGCGTGAGTTCTTCTTTCGCTACATCCTTTCCTTGGGTGAGCAAAACGAAATCGAAGAAGAAATCGAAAGCAACACCCTCGGCACCATTGTGCACGAGGTCGTCGAAACCATTTTCGAGGCCTTCATCAACGTTGAACTTGACGCCGATGCCCTGCGCGCTGAAAAACAAAGGCTGGAAACGCTCGTCGACGAGAAACTCGAGAAGTTTTACAACCTGCAGCTCACGAAATACGGGGTGAACTACCTTTTACGGCGCGTGGCCCTGAACTTTGCCGAAAAACTGATTGACATCAGCGCCAACGAAGCCGAACAGCACAAGGTAGTGGTAACAGCCCTCGAAGCCCGACTCAGCGCCGACCTGTCAAAGGGCATCGTGCTTAGCGGCAAGGCCGACCGGGTTGACCACGTTCAACAGCAGTTGCGCATCGTTGATTACAAAACCGGTGGCGTTGACACCAAAGAGCTCGCATTGCCCTCCGATTGGCAACTGAAACTGCTTGAAAGTCCGAAGCCGAAACTCATGCAATGCCTCATCTACGCATGGATCGCCGCCGCCAATTCGCCCAACAGCGCACCCATCGCGGGCATCATCTCCTCCCGAAACTACAGTTCGGGCTTCATGACCGTAACCGACGGCAAAACCAACCGCACCATGACCCCCGAGTTCGCCGAAGCGTTTGGCACCTGGATGAGCGCCGCCATCAATGACCTCGCGCAGCAACTCATCAGCATCCCTTTTGACCCCGAAGCCGACTACCCTGAATACACGCAAAATTTGGGTGAATAGCCGTTTTCTTTTTTGCTCCCTCCGGTCGGATGTGCACTCTGCGCCTTTGACGTACCTTTGAACGCCAGCCACCCTGCAATGCAGCACAAAAAGGTTCTCATCATTACCTACTATTGGCCCCCAAGCGGAGGCGCCGGTGTTCAACGCTGGTTAAAATTCAGCAAGTACCTGCCCGATTTCGGATGGATGCCTGTGGTGTACACGCCCGAAAACCCCGAATTCCCCAGCATCGACGACAGTCTGTTGGCAGAGGTAAGCGCAGCGTGTGAAGTGATCAAAACACCCATCACTGAACCCTACAGCCTGTACCGCAAGCTGCTCGGCCTCAAAGGCGATGAAAAAATCCAAACAGGATTCCTGTCTGAAAGCCGAAAGCCCCGCCGACTCGAACGCTTCGCACGTTGGGTGCGTGGCAATTTCTTCATACCCGATGCCCGTTTTTTGTGGATCAAACCCTCCGTGCGCTTTCTAACACGGTGGCTTGATGAGCACCCGGTTGACCTCATCGTAAGCACGGGTCCGCCGCACAGCATGCACCTCATCGCCCGCGAGCTCAAAAAACGAACCGGTCTGCCTTGGGTGGCCGACTTCCGCGACCCGTGGACCGACATCGACTTCTACCACGAACTCTACTTGAGTGCATGGGCCAACAAACGTCACCTCCGGCTCGAAGCAGCCGTGCTACGTGAAGCCGACCAGGTTATTGCCATCGGCGAAACCATGCGATTGGGATTGCTTTCCAAAGAACCTAAGGCGCGCATAACGGTGGTGCCCAATGGCTTCGACGAGGCCGACACCGCCTTACCCGACGTGCTCCCCGACCCACGGTTTGTGCTGGCCCACATCGGGTCATTTAGTCCGGCGCGCAATCCACACACCCTGTGGAAGGTACTTGGAGAATTGAATTCAGACCACCAACTGCCACGCGATTTCGTGATCCAAACCATAGGTAAGCTTGACATTTCAGTGCGCGACAGCATTGCCGAAGCCGGTTTGACAAGCCACCTTGAACACATACCTTACCTTGAACACCGCGATGTGGTGACCTTCCAGCAAAAGGCCTCTGTGCTGCTATTGGTCGCCAACCGCACCCACAATGCGAAGGGCATTGTCACGGGCAAAGTATTTGAGTACCTCGCATCGGGCCGTCCGATACTGGCCATCGGGCCTGTTGATGGCGACCTTGCCCAATTGATGCACGAAACGGCTGCAGAACCCGTTATCGACTACGACGATGAAACAACGCTCCGAGAAACGCTTTTGAAGCACTTCGCCGCTCATCCGGCGCTAGCCGAAAAACGAAACCTGACTGCTTATACACGTCACCACCTGACTGAGAAATTAACCCATGGCTGGGCCACTCTGAGTCTGCAAAACCAACGCCATTAAGCCGATCATAATTCTCTAAATTCACCGAAAAACGAGCCCTTGGGAATCATTCAACGCCAAGCCACCCGAAACGCCGTTTCAATCTTTCTAGCCACCATAATTGGCGCTGTAAACACCATCGTTGTGTTGCCGGCTGCTTTTGACACCTACGAAGAAGGCTGGGGTTTGCTCAAAGTGATTGTGGCCTATGCGATGATTTTCTCGCAGTTTATTCATGGCGGCATTCCCAATGCGTTTCTACGGTTTTTACCTTCAGTTTCAGGTGCTGACCGATCTCTTTTTTTGGGACGACTCATGCTGGCGCCAACAGCCGGAACGCTCTTCTTTCTTGGCTTGGTGATTTTCTTCGGCGAGACCGGATTTCAGCTCATTAATGCAGATGAAAGCAAGTTGTTGATTGCGCACATTCCCGAACTGTTTGTACTTACGACAGCACTGACCTTCTTTCAGGTTTTCGGGGGCTACCTTGGCGCTCAGTTGAAATCAACCTTGTACCAGTTTCTGAATGAGACCTTTTTGAAAAGCTGGTATTTGGTGGTGGTCGTGGGCTTCTGGATGGAGCTCTATGGGTTTGATGTTTTGCTCTGGGCATACGTCGCAGGCTACGTGATCGCCATGCTCGTGACGCTAATTTCGGCGCGCAAAAATGCATTCCATCTCAAATTTGAAGGTCGCTTTCCGCTAAAGGTAAAGGAGGTTGCCACCTACAGTTTCTACGCCATCCTTGATCGCGGAGCGGCCATTGCAGTCACCAATCTTGACATTGTCATGATTGGGCTACTTGCCTCGCTTGAAGAAGTGGCATTTTACACCCTTGCATTTTATATCGGGTCAGTGGCACTGCTCCCACAAAAGTCAATCTCGGCCATTTCAATGCCTGTGGTTTCAGCATCCATTGCCGCAAACGAGATTACCAAATTGACCGAAGTCTATGTGAAGTCGAGCCTGATGCAGTTGACCTTGGGCGGCCTCATTTTCTGCTGCATTTGGGTCCCCATAGATGAAATCATGCAGCTCTTGCCCGATAAGTTTAGCGGAGGTAAATGGGTAGTGTTCTTTATCGGAATTGCAAAGTTGCTCCAAATGGCCGGAGGGGTGTCAGGTGGTATATTGGTCTACTCAAAGTACTACAGATCAAATTTCTACTTGAATCTGCTGCTCATTGTGCTTACCATCGCCACGAACCTTTTTTTCATGCACCCGGATGGACTCAACATGGGTATAACCGGTGCTGCGCTGGCTACCGCAATCTCAGCAACCGTTTACACCGGCCTGAAGGTGTACTACGTGCAGCGCTACTTCAAGATCAACCCTTTCAGCCGAAGTTTGCTCATTGCAAGTTTGCTCATTGCAGCCATTTCATCGTTGGTGCTAATTCCTAACTTGTTTGGCAACATCTATTTGAGCCTCTTAATGAAAGGCAGTGTCACAGCCTTGCTCTTTCTGTCGGTTGCCAGATCGGCGCGACTTCTACCCGAATTAAAGCAGTTCTTGGGCCGTTAAACCTCCGGCGAATTGTTCAGAATACTGCTCTCATGCAGCTTGCCTTCTTTTGCTTTCATGATGCTTGTGTTCAACTCGAAGCCAATGAGCAAAATGGTGCTGTTCAAGTTGATCCAAATCAGCAGCAGCAAAAACGTACCGATGGAGCCGTAGAGCTTGTTGTACGAGGCAAAGTTATTGACAAACCACGCAAAACCCAGCGATGTTAAAATCAGCAGCAACGTTGTTAGCGTTGCACCGGCCGAGAAGGTCTTCCATTTGCGGTGTTCGAAATCGCCAAAATTGTAGAGGATGGTGATCGACATGTAGATCAGGAGCAACGAAATCACGCCGTTTGCCATCTGCAGCAAAATAACGTTCTCTTGGCTCACAAAGTCTTTTGCTACAAGCCATTCAAAGGCCACACCGCTGAAAATAATAAGCACCACCGCTACAAAAATAAAGATGCCCAAAATGAGCATCAAGAGCACCGAAGCCAGTCGGATGATGAACACGTTGCCTTTGTCTTCAATGTTATACGACTCGTTGAAGCCAAGTAAAATCGCGTTTACGCTGTTGCTCGCATAAAATACCGACAAAATAAAGCCGATTGAGAAAATGGTATTGTGGCTTTTGATCACCAAGTCTTCAACCGTGGCCTCAACCAAATTGAAGGTATCACCGGGGAAGAATCCCTTGATGCTCTCGAAGAGGTTCTCCTGAAAATTGTCGATTGGAATGATTGGAATCAACGACAGGAGCATAATGATAACCGGGAATACCGCCAGAAAAAACCGAAACGATATCGCGGCCGCACGCGAGGTCAACGCGCCTTTTTGAAGCCCTTCAATGAAGAACGCTGCTACCGAATACAAGCTCAGACCTTCAAAGCCCCAGGGCCTCAAACGCATCGAAACAGCGCGCAAGATGCGAACCGGACGGGTGTATTGCAGACGTGAGAGTAGACCTTTCATCCTGCAAAAATAACCGACTAATCGAAAGCTTTCAGACTAAGATCGAGGCTTTTTACACTGTGCGTGAGCGCACCCATTGAAATGTAATCAACGCCGGTTTCGGCATAAGCACGCACCGTTTCAGGTGTGATGCCGCCACTGGCTTCGGTTTCCATTTGCCGATTGATGAAGGCTACAGCCGCTTTCAGTTGAGCAGGATCGAAGTTATCAAGCATGATGCGCGTTACGCCTTCTTCTTTTAGAATCAGGGTCACTTCATCCATGTTGCGCGCCTCAACCTCGACAGGCAAACGCAAGCCATGGGCGTTCATGTAGTTGCGCACACGACCCATCGCTTGTGGAATGCCACCGGCATAATCGATGTGGTTGTCTTTCAACATGATCATGTCGTACAAACCGAAGCGGTGGTTCACTCCCCCGCCAATGCGCACAGCCATTTTTTCAAGGTAACGCAAGCCCGGAGTGGTTTTGCGCGTATCAAGAATGCGCACGCCGGTGCCCTCAACGAGGTCAACAACGCGACGGGTAGTTGTAGCTATGCCGCTCATGCGCTGCATGATGTTCAAAACCAAGCGTTCAACCGCCAAGATTGACTGGGCGGGGCCTTCAACTTCGAAGGCCACATCGCCTTGCCGAATGGTGGCACCATCGGCCATGTACAGGGTGGTCTTCAGCCGGGTATCGTGAATGCGAAAAACCTCCAAGGCAAGGTTAACTCCGGCGAGAACGCCATCTTCTTTCACCAGCAAACGGGCACGTCGTGTCGCCTCGGCCGGAATGCAGGCCAGTGAAGAGTGATCACCACTGCCAATGTCTTCAGAAAGGGCATTGCGAATGAATGCCTCGAGTTCATGCTGCATGTTCAATAGCGCTCAATGCGCAACTGTTTGATTTCCATGGTCGCCCCCGTTTTCTTCATGAAGAAGGTTACGCGGAACAAGCCCGTCGATGTGGTCAAATCACCAATGCGGTAATGATCATCGAGTTTGCTTGTGCCTTGGTGCTTAATCTCAAATGACTTTGGAGAGTTCTTTTGGAAAAACTGGTTGAGCTTGGCCACTACCTGATCACGCGGATACATGTCTTCGTCGTCAAGAATGGCAACATCAACCGACGACACAAGGTGCTTTCCGAGGACGGCGGCGTCGCCCTTGCTCAGCGCTTGCACTACCGAAGGCGTGATGTCAGTTTGCGCTGATGCCGTAAATGCAACGGCGACCAGAAAGAACACTGCGAATATGGACGTGAACTGTTTCATGTTTTCTTGATGCTAAGAAACGATGTTCTCCGCAAAATCGTCAGCTTAAAGGTACACTATTTTCTAAGCGATGCGGGAGCTATCGTCTTCCATTGCGCAATGTATTATCAACAATCATGCCGCAACGAGTGAAAGCAGCATCACTGAAAATATCGTTTCTTTGAGGTGAGCTCACAATGAAAATTACTCTCATCAGTACCGGTAAGTCAGACGATGGTTGGGTGCGCGATGCGGTGAAGCGTTACGCTGACCGAATTCCGCATTACACCGCCTTTCAGCACATTGAAACCGATGATGTGAAGGCCAAAACCAAGAAGCCAGACCCGGCTGCCCTCCTTCGTATGGAGGCCCAAAAGCAAATGAAGCACATTGCGGCGAGCGATTATGTAGTCATTTTCGACGAGCATGGAAAGTCAGTTACTTCAGAGGGCTTCGCTGACTTCTTCGCAAAACACCACTTGGCAGGTACACGCAACATGGTGTTCGTCATTGGTGGAGCCCATGGTTTTGATCAGGAGGTAAAGGCGCGAGCCAACGCATCCCTTTCCTTATCAAAAATGACACTCACCCACCAAATGGTACGCATCCTTGCGCTTGAACAAATTTACCGTGCCCACACCATCCTCAAAGGAGAACCCTACCATCACAGCTGATGCATATTCCAACCCTCACTTTCGGCAAAATCGCTGTTGAGCTGTGGGAGTACCTGGCCATGGTTCTTCTCATCATTGCGCTGTCTTTGCTTGGCCAACAGCTTGTGCGCAACCGCGTTAAGGCTGA
The DNA here is from genome assembly GCA_036835325.1 of Flavobacteriales bacterium. Taxonomy (GTDB): domain Bacteria; phylum Bacteroidota; class Bacteroidia; order Flavobacteriales_D; family Sanyastnellaceae; genus CAMCHP01. The sequence continues at coordinate 45,181 of DAITMF010000010.1, read as the reverse complement.
CCCGTCTTGGCAGTACTTCCTACCGGGGCTCTGGCTGAAACTCATCGGTGGCATCGCATTTGGACTTATTTACACCCTCTATTACAAGGGCGGCGACACCATTGGCTACTACGAATGTGCCATGGCCTATGTGAATCTGCTGTTTGATGATTCGAACGACTTTGCAGCGGCCATGCTGGGCGGAGGCACACCCGAAATAAAAAGCCTGTTCAATAGCCGAACAGGCTCACCCATGAGCTACATGTTCTATGACGAGAAAACCCGAACGGTCATCAAATTCTGCGTTCCATTCGTGCTTCTCTCAGGAAAGAGCTTCTTTCTGAGCACTGTACTGGTATCTGTTGCCACCTACGGTGGCCTTTGGAAGCTCTTTAGGATGTTTGTGGGCTACTTCCCCAAGTACACTGCAAACCTTAGCGTAGCCGTCTTATTCATGCCCTCAGTCGTTTTCTGGGGCTCCGGCATTTTGAAAGATAGCTTCACCCTTGCGGCCACCTGCTACTTCATTGTAGCCACCAATGACCTCATCAACAGCAAGAAACGGTTCTGGCCCCTTGTGGCCATACTCATCAGCGGCTTCGCCATTCTTGCCATCAAGCCCTACATCTTGCTCATATTGTTTCCGGGCACGCTTGTGTGGTACTTCTACAAGCGCATTCAGCGCATCAAGAATGCCTACTTCCGCTACATTATTGTACCGGGCATCTATGCCTTTATCGTTTTTGGAAGCTACTTCGCGCTAACTGCATTCGGCGACCGTTTGGGCCGGTTCTCACCTGACCGGGCACTCCAAACAGCGGCCATCATTCAATACGACCTCAAGCAAGACTACTACGAAGGGTCAAGCTTTGACATCGGTACCATTGAACCCACCTTCGCCAGTGTAGCGGGCAAGTTACCGGCTGCTGTGACAGCAGGTTTGTTTCGGCCCTTTATTTGGGAGTCGCGCAACGTGGTGATGATTTTTGCCGGACTGGAGAACATGTTTATTCTTCTGGCCACGCTGTACGTGATCTTAGCGGTTCGGCCCTCTGTCACTTTGGGCCTCATCAAACGCAACCCAATGCTTCTGTATTGCTTTGTATTCGCCGTGCTCTTCGCCTTTATGATTGGGGTAACCACCTCGAATTTCGGCGCGCTGGCGCGGTTTAAAATCCCACTCATCCCCTTGTACATGGGGGCTCTGGCGGTGGTCTTTAGCCATGTCAGAGAACACGTTGCGCTTCCCCATCGATTGAGGAAGCGCAACAGAATTTTGGAGTCGTAAAGGGTAGCGAGTGTTTTTTTTACTCTGCGAGGATGGTGACCGTATCGTTGAGCACTTCTACAGAACCTCCTTTCACATCAAACACTTCTTCGCCTTTGGCGGTGCGTACGATGACCTTACCCGCACGAAGGGTGGTGATCAACGGAGCGTGACCTCTCAGGATACCCAAACTACCATCAGACCCCGGAAGACCCACATAGGTGGCTTCGCCGTTGAAAATCTTGGCTTCGGGTGAAAGGATTTCTACACGCATAGCGGTTATTTTTTAGCGTCGGCGAGCATTTTCTCACCGGCCTCAATCACTTCTTCAATGGTTCCTTTCAGGTTGAAAGCAGCCTCGGGGAACCTGTCCATCTCGCCTTCGAGAATCATGTTGAAGCCCTTGATGGTTTCTTCAATAGGCACCATAACTCCTTTCAACCCGGTAAACTGCTCAGCCACGTGGAAGGGCTGAGAAAGGAAACGCTGCACACGGCGTGCGCGGTGAACCGCGAGTTTATCTTCTTCCGAAAGCTCATCCATACCGAGAATGGCAATGATGTCTTGGAGTTCTTTGTAACGCTGAAGGATCTCTTTCACGCGCTGCGCACAGTCGTAGTGTTCGTCACCAACGGTTTCAGGCGTAAGAATGCGCGAGGTTGAGTCGAGCGGGTCAACCGCAGGGTAGATACCCAACTCAGCGATTTTACGTGAAAGTACTGTAGTTGCGTCAAGGTGGGCAAAGGTGGTTGCCGGAGCAGGGTCAGTCAAGTCGTCAGCAGGTACGTAAACGGCCTGTACTGAGGTGATTGAACCGCGCTTGGTTGAAGTAATGCGCTCTTGCATCGCACCCATTTCGGTTGCGAGGGTTGGTTGGTAACCTACCGCTGAAGGCATACGACCAAGGAGGGCCGATACTTCTGAACCTGCTTGGGTAAAGCGGAAGATGTTGTCAATGAAGAACAGAATATCACGTCCGCCTGACTGCTCATCTCCATCGCGGAAGTATTCAGCAACGGTCAAACCGCTGAGAGCTACACGTGCACGTGCACCGGGAGGCTCGTTCATCTGTCCGAAAACGAAGGTCGCTTTCGATTCAGCAAGCGATTTCATGTCAACCTTGCTGAGGTCCCAACCGCCTTCTTCCATGCTGTGCATGAAGTCAGTGCCGTAGCGAACGATGCCCGATTCAATCATCTCGCGGAGAAGGTCATTTCCTTCACGTGTGCGCTCACCTACACCGGCGAACACAGAGAACCCTTCGTATCCTTTGGCGATGTTATTGATAAGCTCCTGAATCAATACGGTTTTACCTACACCGGCACCACCAAACAAGCCAATCTTACCTCCTTTGGCGTATGGCTCGATGAGGTCGATGACTTTAATACCGGTGAAAAGGACTTCGGTAGCGGTTGAAAGGTCTTCGAAGCGAGGGGCTGCGCGGTGAATGGGTGCGCCGCCTTCTTTGTTCACTGCGCCGATACCGTCAATGGGCGTACCTACTACGTTGAACAAACGGCCTTTGATTTGGTCGCCCACAGGCATTGCGATCGCTTTGCCGGTAGAAACAACGTTCATACCGCGACGTAGGCCCTCGGTAGAATCCATCGAAATGGTACGTACAGTATCTTCTCCGATGTGCTGTTGGCACTCAAGTACAAGCTCCTCTCCGTTGTCACGGGTGATGACCAATGCATCGAGGATGTTTGGAAGTTTATGACCGGTTTCGAATGTTACGTCGACTACAGGACCGATGACCTGGGCTACTTTTCCAATGTTGTGAGACATATCGGGAAGTCTGAATGAATACCTACAAAATCGCGGCAAAAGTACAGTTAACCAACGGGGTTGACAACAGTTGTGTAAAAAAAGTTAGCAACCGATTCGACCAGCGGAAGCAGCGCATTCAAATGGTCTATCTTTGTGTAAGATTAAGCACTTACGGCATTGAAGGTATACTACAGTGTTGAGGAGTTTCCGGGCGCTATCAGACCCGTTGTTACAACCGGAACATTTGACGGCGTTCACAAAGGCCACCTCACGATTTTGGAACGTTTGCGCGAACGCGCTTTCGAAGTTCAGGGCGAAACCGTGCTGTTGACGTTTAGCCCGCACCCGCGCATGGTACTCTTTCCGAACGACCACGGGTTGCGCTTACTGAACGACAGGGAAGAACAAATCGAGCGCTTGGCAAAGTCGGGCATCGACCATTTGATCATTCATCCGTTCGATATGCAATTTGCAGCCATTCCTGCGCTCGACTATGCGCGCGAGATTCTGGTCGAAGGCATTGGTGTGCATTTGATGGTGGTCGGGTACGACCACCGTTTTGGAAAAAACCGGGAGGGCGACTTCACGGCCTTGAGCGAATTCGGCGAAATGTTCGGATTTGACGTTGAGGAAATCTCTCCTTTGGCGATTTCAGAGATGAATGTGAGCAGCACCAAAACCCGCCGTGCGCTTGCATTGGGCGATGTTGCCCTAGCAAATACCTACCTCGGATACAACTATCCGCTCTCAGGAATCGTTATAGAGGGAGACGGCATCGGTCGCTCGTTGGGCTTCCCTACCGCAAACCTTCACCTCAGCAACCCGCTGAAGCTTACTCCCGCAAACGGCGCCTATGCCGTACGGGTTGAAATCGAAGGTCGGCGCTACAAAGGAATGCTCAACATCGGCATCCGTCCGACCGTCAGCGGCAGCGGCGAGCAGCGCATCGAGGTTCACGTTTTCGATCAACAGCTCGACCTCTACGGAAAGCATCTCCGAGTTGAGTTTGTTGCGCGTTTGCGCGATGAACGCAAATTCGACAGCGAAGATGCCTTGCGCAAGCAGCTGACGAGCGACCGATCAGCCGCCTTAGCGCTGTTGCAATGAAGTATTTAACGCCTGTACTGCTGTTTTTTTTGCTCGCCACTCAGTGCGCAGCTCAATCAGCCGAAGCGCCCGCTTCGCGCGCTGATAGCAGTCGTGTTTACACGTCTGTCGAAGCTGCACTGAAGGCTGAAACACCGGTGTTCAGGCTCGATTTGTCGAAAAAACGCCTCCGAAAGGTGCCCGAAGAAGTGTTCTCATTCACCCAACTCGTTGAGCTTCGCCTCGATCGCAATCGCCTCGATAGTTTGCCGCCCGAGCTCGCAAAGCTCAAAAACCTTGAGCGCCTTACTCTTGCCAAAAACCGGTTTGAACGCTTTCCACAAGCTATTGTAAACCTCTCAAAACTGAGGCACCTTGACCTGTCTGACAATGCACTCTCGCGCCTGCCTGACGACATTCACCGCTTGCGGGCCCTCGAAGAACTCATCCTGTGGAGCAACATGATTGGGTATTACCCCGGCTCGTTGATGCGCATGGAAAAACTCCGCTTGGTTGACCTGCTGAACAATGAAATGAACGCCTACGAACAAGAGCGTTTGCACGAGTTGCTGCCCAAAACCGAACTGATTCTCTCACCTCCGTGCAACTGCATCTTTGACGACGACGAAGACCCCTGATATGATTTTGACTGCCGAATTGAGCCTCTACCCACTGAGCAACGACTACAACGACCTTGTGATTGAGTTCATCCGCATTCTGCGTAAGCAAGAAGGCATTGAAACGCGAACCGGCGGCATGAGCACGCAAGTGCGCGGAGAAGCTGTTGCGGTGATGCAAGCGATTCAAACAGCGAGCATTGCTACAATGCGCACGCCCAATACCTTTGTACTCGTTGCGAAATACCTGAACGCCGATGCGTATGAGGTCCCGCAGATCGATTGATCTGGCGCTCGAAATCACCGCTACGCTGCTGAGTTTGGCCTACACTTGGCTTTACTTGCGCGGGGTGTTTCCCGGTTGTTACGCACCTGCGTTCATAGGCTCGCTGGGCTTCGCGCTGCTGTGCTACCGAAAACAGCTTTTCGCAGAAACCGGTTTGCATCTTTTCTATGTAGCTATGGCCGTTTATGGGGCTTTGGGGATGGATGGATTCGCCGCTAAAACACTTTCAGTCAGCAGCCACCTGCTTTACATTTCAAGCGGGGCTTTACTGACCTTCGGTCTCGCCGGATACCTTCGCCGCAAAACGACGTCGAAATTGCCTTTGATTGACTCATTCACCACGGTTTTCAGCATCATAGCCACATGGCTTATGGTCACCTACGTACACGAAAACTGGTTGTACTGGATGGTTGTGAACTCAGTGGCATTCTTCCTCTACTCGGCTCGTAAAATGTACATCGGAGCACTGCTCTTCGTTGTGTACCTTGCCATGGCCATTGACGGATACTTTGCAATTGGCTGGTTTTGAGGATGGATGGAGGCTTCGACATCGCAATCAGCGGGCCTGAGTCGAGCGGCAAAACTGCGCTCGCTGTTGCGCTCGCCGTGCACTACCAAACATGGTATGTACCGGAATATGCCCGTACCTACCTCGAACGGCACGGACACCACTACACCGCTACTGATTTGGATGCCATTGTTGCCGGACAGCTCCAGTGGTGGGAATGGCCCAAAGCACCGACCGGTAAAATTCGCTTTTGGGATGGCGATGCGGCCATTCTACACGTTTGGCAAACCTTGAAGTTCTCAACCGAGAATGAACGTTTGACCGAATGGGTTAAGCACCACCGTCCGGCGCTGACCATTCTCTGTGCACCTGACTTGCCGTGGAGCTACGACCCCTTGCGTGAAAATGAACACGACCGCGAGTCGCTGTTCGAGCGCTACACGGCCGTGTTGGAGGAGTGGAAGCATCCTTTTGTGGTTGTTTCAGGCAGTGGCGAGCTGCGCTTGGGGCGTGCCATCGCTGCCGTAGAAGCGGTATTCGGTCATCCATCCAACCAAAAAAGAACTACGACTTTTTGAAGCTCACGGGTACGACATACTGAACAGGAACTTTGCGCCCCTGCTGCTCACCCGGCGTAAATACTGGCAGCGATTGAGCCGCTTTCATGACCTCTTGCCCAAAGAGCGGATGGCTTTCGCGGAGGATGGTGAGGTCTTTGACGCGGCCATCTTTGCCAATGACAAACGACAGGTAAACGGAGCCGGAGTTGTAGAGATCCATCAGCCTTCGCGGGAAGCGCGCATGTTGACTGAGGTGTTGCAAAATGGCCAACTCTGTGCAGCGATCGCGCTCTGGGCCGCGCAGGTGCTCGCAACCGGGCACGGCCGGCATGTGTTCAACAATGGTGAAAGGGGTTTCATCGTCGGCGGTGTCGCGGAAGCCATCGTCAATACCGTTATGATCGACAAAGGGGTCGGGGTCGAAGCCGGGTTCTGGATCGGGCTGAGGATCGGGTTCAGGCCGGGGCTCGGGATCGGGATCAGGATCGGGAGAAATGATCAAAAAGGTCTTCGGCTTTGGTGGCTTCGAGAGCTTTGGCTCCTCAAGTTTCACCATGGGCAGTTCCTCTTCAACGGTTGAGAGGTCACGGTAACTGAAGAGTTCATTCTTGCTCCATGAGAAGCTGGTCCAAGAGAGGGCCCCGAGCACCAATGAAAGTGCGGTGATAAAACCAAGGGCGCGTCGCGTTAAGACCTGTTCTGACGATTCTTGGTGGATGGAAGAACTGCGTTTCATACACATTGATTTGGGTTATACTGAATCAACGTGCATGAAAGCCTGATGTATACATTACCGTCGTTGAAAGAAATTCAATAATCACAGGTCTGAAAACGAAAAAAGGCCGACGTATTCGGTCGGCCTTTTGGTGAACCACAAGGGTGTATTATCGAATGATGAACTTCACAGGGATGGTGTATTGAACCGAAACAGCTTTACCGCGTTGTTCACCGGGCTCAAACGAAGGGAGCGATTCAATTACGCGAAGCGCTTCTTTGTCGAGACGAGGGTCAACAGGGCGGAGCACCTTGGCGTCGGTCACTTTGCCTTTTTTGTCGACCACGAAGTACACGAACACCGTACCTTGAATACCTGCATCTTTTGCGATGGGCGGGTACTTAGTATTTTGCGACACGTACTTAATGATTTCCATTTGCGTGCATTGGTGGCGCTCATCTCCGCGGAGTTTCTTGCATTCACCAAGGGCAGGCATGTTTTCAACGATCATGAACGGAGTATCGTCTTCAACCTCTTCCTCGACCTCTTCAATGGTTTCGATTTCAGTGTTATCGTCGATTTCCATGTCATCGACTTCGAGTTCTTCTTCGATTTCCTCTTCGTCGTCAACGATTTCGATGATGGTTGTTTGCTGCGGGGGCGGTGGTGGTGGTGGGGGGGTAATTTGGTCGACCGGGATTTCTTCGTCTTCGATGAGATCCATTTCGAAGTTGAAGGCAGCAGCCTCACTGATGTCGTAGGAGGTCCACGCGAGTGCTGATAGCATCAATGAGAGCGCGGCCACGAAGCCAATCGCACGCCATGCAGAGCGTTTTTTCTCAATGTTTGCTTCGGGAGTTTTCCGTTCAATCATAACCTGAATTCGTTTCGGTGCGGAAAATTACATAAAAACCATCGACGATGCCATTCAGCTTCGTCCATAAATCAAACGAAAGATCACAATTCCAAGTACGCAGCCCACGACATTTGCGATTATATCACCCATTTCGAAGTAGCGACCTGTGGTAAGTGCCGTTTGTGCAAACTCCAAGGCTGTGCCGTACAAAGCGCTTCCACCTGCAGCGACGAACGCAGCTCGGTCATTGAGAAACGCAAACCGAATCTGTCGCTTTAGGCCTGTTGCTGTGAACAGACTGAGCAAGGTAAACACGCCCACGTGAGCGATTTTATCAGCACTTAGCAGATCCCAAATGCCAACGACGGGCAGGTCTTCACCGGGGAGGAGGTAGAGAAAGCCCACGACGATCGTCCAAATGAACGACCACATCATGTGCCTTGCGAACATATCAGCCTACAATCGCTTCGTAACCCGCAGCATCGAGGAGAGCACTCACATCGTCGGGATTGTTCACCTTCACTTTTATCATCCAGCCTTCGCCGTACGGGTCTTCATTGACGAGAGCCGGGTTGTCAGCGATTGCGCTATTCACTTCCAACACCTCGCCGGCCACAGGCATAAAAAGGTCAGACACCGTTTTCACGGCCTCAACGGTACCGAAGACTTCTTCGGCAGCGAGCTCTTCACCTTCGGTTTCGATCTCAACGAAGACGATATCACCCAATTCACCTTGAGCGAAATCAGTGATTCCGATAATGGCGGTGTTTCCTTCAAGGCGCACCCACTCGTGGTCTTTGGTGTAGCGCAGGTTTTGTGGAATGTTCATGGTTTGCAATGAATTTGCGCAAAAATAGATTTTTTGCGGTTTGCTTTTTACTGAGTCACCTGGAATCGGAGTGTAATGCCCGAGTTGATGTTCGAAGTTGGGAATGCAATCGAAATCTTTGGCTGAGTCAGCTGGTGGTCGTAGAAGAAGCGGAGGGTGAGTTTGTTTGATACTTCAAGGTCGGCTGAAGTACGAATTGAGATAATTTGCTGACCGGCGGTAGGTTGGTTCTGTCGCTCTTCCATTTTTCGAATCACGGTCACATTATCACGGATGGTGACATCGGCGCGCAGAGCGAGGGTTGTTTCTTTCAACATTGGCACCGGTAATTTGCTCTTCGAGCGGAAGAATGGGTTGGGCACCTCATTGAAGCGGTAACCCACACCGATTACAATTGAATTCCCCCGGGTTTCAGTTACTTGGTAGTTTGCCAAACCGAAGTTCAGCGTGCGATCGCGCTGGAGTTCAACACGCACCTGCGGGTCGTTTTTACCCTTGGTTTTGAGGGTCATATCGATACCTACGAGGGGAGCCATTTGCTCCGAAATGGTTATGCTGTTGATTTGCCGTTGTGGGATGAAGTTGGTGAACTCACTTTGATCAGTAGCGGTGGGTAAGCCTGTTTGCGGGTCTTCGGTGTAGTTCAAGTTGGTCACATAGTTTGCCGATATGATTGATCGGTAGGTATGGCTCATGTTGAACTGCTTGAAGTGTTTTTTCACTGCAGCCATTTTACTGAATCCGTCGTAGGTCACACGCCAGTTGGGTAGTACCTGCGTGCGGAACGGGTCAAGGGCGACTTCTCTTGCGTCTTTCCCTGTGTAGGCCGCTATGAATGCGGCAATGGTGACGTCTTGTGAGGTCGGCCCCCACCCTGCGTAGTAGCCATTGTCTTCAGGAGTGTCAAGGCGGTAGGTTTCTTCGTTCAGTCGCTCTGAAATGGCGAGGCGGTTGAGAAGGAATTGTTCAAACACGGGCGAGTTGAATTCTGCATCGTCGCGCACGAAAGCTGTTCCCCAGGTCACGATAGAAGCCGTAAAGTTTCCTGTTTCCATGGGTGATTGAAACTGGAATTCTTCGGCATCGGGCACAAATCGGAAGAAGCTTTGATTGTTACGCGATTCTTGGCGATTGGCTGACAACTCGACTTTCAAGTACCGAATCGGCTCCAGATTCGCGCGGGCATTCCACGTTTCCGAGAAGGTTTCTTGGTAGGCTTGGTTTAGGAACGCCGATGTGCTCATCCATCCGTTCTGTGCCGCTTCCAATGGGAAATTGCTTGAAGGATTGCCAAGAAGGTCAGTATTTTGCCAGCCCAAAACGAAGGGTATTCCCGGTGCGGTGAAGTTCTGATCCATCCCCCCAAAACGCGTCCGAGGTGTATACCCCGGCAGCAGCATCCCTTCATTTCGGGTGTAACTGCCTGAAACGTTGCGCACGGTCATCATGAGCCTCAAGACGAGGTGCAAGGGGTTCACGCGTTCGCGTTCTTCTTCCTCCTCCTTGGTATTACCGAAGCCATCACGGTCTTCGTTGCGCACATTTCCGCGGCTTTGATTTTTTGGTTTCGGATTGTTAATCTCTTTCAGCAACTTGCTCTTGTTGTACAAGTTCAAGAAGTTGGCTTGCGCATTCAAGGTGAGGTTACGCGAGTTTTGAATCGTATTTCCGAGTGAATCTTGCGAGAAGGGAGCGCGATCCCATCGGTAACTGCCTTGGTAACGCGCATCCGATGAAATAAAGTCGAGCAAGGGCAATTTATCAAAAGGCAGCTTGTACGAAAGCGACACATCTTGATTGAAGTTGGTCGTTTCACCGAGGTCACGGATGTTGTTCCACACAGTGTCGCGGTAGGCTTCATACCAATCAATGTCTTCGCGGTCAATCACCCCCGGAGGTTCTCCAATGAGCGCCAAGTTATTGGCTGAATAGGTAAATTTCAGCGCCTTGGTAATATCGTAGTTGACGTTGTACTGGCGGGTCCAATTCCAGGTTTTCATGGCCTGGGTATTGATAAGAACGTTGGTTTCAATACCGAAGAGTTCGGCAGTGTTGTTTCGAACCCTACTGGTCTCGTAGGTTCGGTTCATGGTTGTGTTGAAGGTGAACGACTTAATACCGGTGTAGAAATTGAAGTCTTTCAGCCATTTCAGGAGTGGACTCGTTTTTATGATGCCCACTTTAGCGAACGGCTTAACTTCTTTGGGTTTATTATTGAAAGCATAGTTCACCCCACCGTTGTAGGTGCGGATAATGCGGAACTCGGTATTGAAGTCACGGTTAAATAGTTCGTTGTAGCCGTAGCTCAAGCTAAAGTTTGAGATGTTGTAAAAACGCGGGTCTTTTGGGCCCGTGCTTCCAGCTCCTCCTTTGCCTCCTTTACTTCCTTTGGGATCGCTTGCGTCGCCGTCTTTGCTATCCTTGGTTGGCTTCGGCTCTTTTGGAGGCTTATTAGGATTCGGAGTAGGATTGATGCGTACGTTGTTAAAGTTGACGCTTTTTCTCCGCACGACCGTTTCAGCGTTTGACCGCCGTTCACGGCTGAGGTCGCGTTGATCGAGTTCGATGTCAGGGGTTAGCGGGTCGAACTGTGGGGTGGTAACGGTTTCGCTATACCCAATGTACAGAGGAAGCTGAACACCAAAATTTTCGGGGAAGAACTTCCCGAGTTGGAGTGTAGCGTTTGCATCGATGCCGCGTATGGTTGCACGTTGGCGCTCAAGGACACGCTGTTCAATGCCGCCCCAACCAGGGGTCGACATGTTCGCTGCCACTGCCACATTGCCAAAATCAGCCAGTGTCGCATTCATCCGTGCAACAGCGGCCCAGCCACCTGGCTCGTCGAAGTCAGTCAATCGAAGCTCGTTCACCCATACTGTCGCACACTTTGCGAGACCGTCATCAGCATTGCCAATGAACGGGTTATTGTCTCTCAAAGGGTTGCGAACGCCAATCATGATGGTAATCACATTGGCAAGGTTCGGGTTGCCTTTCACCGTCACCCTGCGGCCGTCTTCCATCTGGCTGAACTCAAGAAACGCCGGATAACCAGCAGGCCTTGCGAGCTTGACATTTTGCAGCGAAGTGAATTCGAGGTCAATTTCGTTCTCCGTGGGCCATATCTCATCCGGAACACCGGTAAAAAAAGGCGTCACTTTAAGCGGAACCTCGTACTCGTAGTAGTTCTCATTGAAGTCGCTTCCAAGACGAATGAAACATGTGACCTCATTGTCGTTCAGCGGCAAGCCATCAGGGCCGGCCTCAGCGTGCACAAACATTCTTAAGCGTTTGTACAATCGCATGTCATAACTGATGTTTCTGAATGCAGCTCGTGCATCTCCATCTGTTAGGTTACACACTTCAAGCGAAAGCGACTGCTCATTCAAACGGCGCTGGTTGGCAGTGCCCACATCGATTTCACGAATAATGCCCGGTGGAATAACGTACGGAACAGGGTCTCGGTTTCCGTTCTCTTCGATATTCACCGCATTAATCGTAAAGGTCGTTGGCGCAGGGTCATCTGCTACAATTTCTTGCGGACCCTTAAGGTTGTCGAGGTAAGGTCGCCACTCGCCGCGAATGAGCTCCAAACGCGCAAAACGAAGGGTTACCTCTTCATCCCAATCCTTCAAAAACATTCGAATGAATCGAATTGAACGGAAGTCAGGAATACCACCAATGCGGTCGTCGTACTCAAAAATTGGAATCTTGAACTGGTACCAGCGCACAGTTCGTTGTTCGCCATTGGCAGTCTCTACCGTTTGCTCAAACGAATCAGTAATGTAGTTGCTTCCGATGTTTTGCTCGCCCAAATCTTGCGGACGCAGCGACACTTTGTACTGGTAGTACGCTTCAATCGTACTCAGGGTAATGTCTTGGTTAATGTCTTCGGTGTTCGGAATGGTCGTCGCCGCAATTGGATAGCCGTTTGGTGTACCTGTATCAGAGTTCCCCTCGTAGCCGTTAAATCGTTTGTAGCGCTGAAGAATGTTAAAGTCTTGGGCCTGGTACTCAGGATCACGGAAGTACCGAAAATCATCGGCCGATGGGTCAGCCAAGTACTGTTGGTAAGCCTGGGGTGTAAGAAAGCCCTGCACTTCGGCAAGCCAGGCGGCGAAAAAGTTTTGTTCCTGACTGCTCGACAAGCCGTCGAGGCCAATGTCTTGCGTAGCGTAGTTCCCCACGCTGTTGTCAAAGGCATTCACTACGTTGAACGTAGCGGGGTCAGGGTAATTGCCCCAAGTTGATTCCAAGGTCGGAAGGTCTTGGTTCGGACTGGGCATACCGTTTTCATACGACAACTGAGAGTCGTTCAAAACGTCTTCCGATACGTTACCAAGGTTGAAGTACAAGTCACCACCGTTGTTGTTCGGTGAATCTTCGTTGAACGGATCCATCAACCAAAACTGAATGAACTGCACGTTGGCTGTTTCAAAGTCAGTGGTGATAAGGGCACGTTGAATACCCGCCCAACGTGTTTCGGGTTCGGCCAAGCTTCCATCGGGATTTAAACCGGCTGAAATCCCGGGTGCTCCGGTTGGCCTTTCGTAGTTGTACTGGCCGCGTTCGTTGGGGTAGTACGTCAAGTCAAGGGTTGGGATAAGCGGCGGTGTTCCTGCCGGAAGCTCCCTGTTCGGGAACACCTCACCTTCAAGAACCTCGCGCATGCGGTGGTCGCTCTTAATGTCGGCGCTTACCTGTCCGTCAGGCAAACCTTGTCCACGGAAAAACTGCGGGTCAATCACGTACCACGACAACTTCGCTCGGTTGTAATTGTACACGAGTGAATCTTCCAAACCTCCTTCCGGAAAGAGGTTGTTCTGCAACTTCGGCGTACTTGCCAAGAACCACTGGTTCACAGCACGAATGTCAATCACTGACTGGCTGCCTTCAAAATCATCAATGTAGGCATTGCCCTCTCGGCCAATGGCTCTGGAGTGCCCCGGAATAAGGTAAGCAGCTTCTGCTGCAATATCAATGTTCGAAGTCGCTTTGGTGTTGATGCCCGGAATCTTATCGATCATACGGGTAATGAACTCCGATTCGTCTTGGTAGGCGAAATCAACACCCATAATGGTGTTGTTCACGGGTTCATCACCCACGTTTACCTTTTGGGTCAGCGGACGTTCACGAAGGTTCAGTACGGTCGCACCAACATTCATTCGATCGCCCAATTCATAATCAAACCGCGTTCCCATTAGGGTGCGCATTTGAATATTGAAAAGCGAGTTGCTCTCAAGCGAAATGTTAATCGGAGTTCCCGATTCGAGAAGGCCTTCGTTGAGAATTCGAACACGACCCAAGTTGTAGTCAACGGTGTAATCTTGGTTTTCAACCAGCATTACACCACCGGCTGTAACCGTCACAGAACCCGGAGGCACATTGAGCGCATTCAACGAAATCTCCGAACCAGATTGCGACTGGAACTGCCCACGCAAACGGAAGCGATTCAACGACGGAATCAACTGCGCCGCCGTTTTGGTTGAGTCGTAAAGAGGCTGGTATACGATGGTGCGCACGAGTTGCTCGGCGAGTTCCGGGCTCTCAACCTGGTCTTGAATTACACCTGCCAAGTGCGAACCAAACGGCTCAACAGTCGGAAGGAATATCCGTCCACTCTGCGCATCAATCGTACCACCCATGGTGGCCGCGTTGTCTATGAAGTCAAAAAAGCCATCCTGGTAAGGCATGCTGTTGACGTCGACGCGGTCGAGGTTGAGCAACTGCAGAAGCAAATCATCGTCAAGCGGAGCGCGCGGAATGTAGTTCAAATCAACGCCGGTTGAAGGGTCGTTGTACCAAATGTCTAGCCTGAAATTGTCGCGGCTTACTCCAAACGCACCCATCGAGTATACGTTCTTCATCATCAAATCCCAGAGCGGTGCCGCATCGCCGTTGTCAAGTTTTACCTGCGTGATGCTCGACTTGAGCATTTTCAGAATCAGTGCATCGGGGGCAGCAAATCCATCCTGAGACAATGTACCAACCTGGTAGGTTTGGCCATTCAGGGTGTACTCGTACGACACGGCGAGTACTTCAGCGTTGTTCAATGACTGCCGCAACGAGATAAATCCGAGGCGACTGTTAAACGTGTACTCCGATGGGTTCAGCATCCGCGCATTGCCCACGCGCTCGTAGTGAATGCCCTGCTCATAGCCCATGTTCATTGCCGAAATGGCCCCATTCGCACCGGTGTAACTCATGACATCCGGATTTCCGATCATGTCAAGGAAAATGTCGTTGTTCAGGTTATTCGGGCTGCGCGATGGGTTGATGGCAATGTCAGGTCGATCAGACAAGAGCTGAACAGGCAAGTTTGACGAAATGTAGTCAGGGTGTTCACCCAGATCGGCAAATGCAATGCAATTCCGCACATTCTCAGTGCTGGCTTGCATATTCACCGCCCACACTTCGATGCGCGTAATGTTCACCCCAGAATTCACAATCGGCAAACTGGCCAATGCTTGATCGTACTGGTCGCGGAACCACATCGAAAGGAAGTAGTGCCGATTGGCTTCGTAATTGTCGGCGCGGATATCAAACAATTGGGTTTGTGCCCCTCCTTCTACGGTAATTTCACGTCGTTCACCTTGCTGTTGAGAGAAAATGGTGGTGTTGCGCAAACGGCCCCATTGGGTTTCCATTTTGACACCGAAAAGACTTTGGCTGCCGGTAATCAACGTCCCGCGAAGCGGCAAACTCACGTTACCGGCTTCAATCTTCTTAATAATATCATCTTCGTCACCGGTGTACTCCAGCTTCATTTGATTCTCGAAATCAAAGGTCGCCTCAGTATTGTACTGCGTGGTCAACTGCATTTTCGTGCCAATCTTGCCCACAACGTTCAGCTGAATGCGCTGATCGAAGTTGAAAGTGGTGATGGTTCTTTGCCTTTCAGGGATGCGCGGGTTATCGGTTTTCGAACGGTTGAAGCCGAAGGTCAACTCGGCTGATCCCTGAGGGCGGATTTCTATTTCGTTGCTGCCGAAGATGTTGCGGAAGCCCTCGCCACCTACTTCGAGCTTCGGTGACCATGAGCGATTGGCTTCATCTTCTTCCTCTTGGCGCTCAGCCCAGTACTCAGACAGGTTCTTCCGGATGTCATAATTCAGGTACTCCTCCAAACTGAACGAAGTACTGTTTCTGAATACCAATGAATCACCAATGGTTTGAACAACCACATATTGCCCGGTCTCCGGATCGTACTCTACTCCGTATTGAATGTTCTCAGGCCAGTCAAGACTGATACCTCCGGTTGATTCGGTCGGATTGTTTGCATCTTCGCCGTGCGGGAATGGCAACTGTACTCCACCGGTATCGGCAACAGCTGTTTCCACCATGGGCCGGTAAGGAGGAATAGCTTCGCCCCCAAATGGGTGAACATCAAGTGCCACCACGGCACGCATAATGCCAAGCAACGCCATGAATGCCGCTCCACCAATCAGATGTTTTCCCCGCAATTTCATACTACATCTGCCTGAGAGCGAGCCGAATTAAGTCTTCAACAGACAAATTCGAACCTTCAGACTTCAAGATTCTGTCGAGAGTTTGTTGTGCTTTGGTTTTGTCGAAGCCGAGCGACGACAATGCTGTTAACGCTTCATTCAAAGTCGTATTGCCTGAAACTGCAAAAATTTCTCCGGCACCGGCAGAACCTCCAAATTTCCCCTGCAAATCAACCAAAATGCGCTGAGCAGTTTTCAATCCTATGCCCTTAACATTCTTCAAGGCGTTTACATCTTGATTCAGAATGGCCGAGGCCAAGTCGCCGGGGGTCATTGACGAAAGTACCATTCGCGCCGTACCGGCTCCAACGCCCGATACACCAACGAGCTTGCGGAAAGCTTCGCGTTCATTGCGGTCGAAAAAACCGTACAGCTCGTGCGCATCTTCACGAATGACTTCGTGCACATACAGCAACACTTCTCCTTCGCCCAATTGCGAAGCAGTAGTCACTGTGATGTTCAGAAAATAGCCAACGCCATGCGTTTCAATGACGGCATGGGTCGGACTTTTCTCTGTGAGCTTGCCTCTGAGATGGTGCAGCATTGTTACTTATTCTGTGCATCGACTACAGCGATGCGCACCATGTTGATGATTTCACGCACCGATGAACCCATTTGCAGAATGTGAAAAGAGCGCTTCATCCCTAAAAGAATAGGACCAATCACTTCCTTCTCACCCATTTCCTGCATCAGTTTGTAGGCGATATTTCCGGCCGCAAGGTTAGGAAAAATTAACGTATTGACCTTGCGTCCATTGAGCATACTAAATGGGAAATTCTCTGAAATCAACTCAGCATTCAAAGCAAAGTTGGCTTGAATCTCACCATCGACAATCAACTCAGGGTGATTTCTATGAAGAATATCAACCGCTTTGCGCATTTTCTCCGCGTCAGGCCCGTTGGCAGAGCCAAAATTCGAGTAACTCAGCATTGCAATGCGCGGTGTAATTCGCATTCTGCGAACCGCTCGAGCAACCATGAGTGTAATCTCGACCAACTCTTCCGCCGTCGGATTCGTATTTACCGTGGTATCGGCAAAGAACACCGGCCCTGAACTGCCTTGAATAATGTACATCCCGGCAACCTTTTGGCCTCCTTCCTCCATCCCAATGATTTGCAATGCCGGTCGTATAACGTTGCGGTAGTTTCGGGTTAGCCCTGAAATCAGTGCGTCAGCATAACCGGTTTCAACCAACATCGCGCCGAAATGGTTCCGCTCGCGCATCGCGCGTTGAGCATCGTACAAGGTCATACCTTTGCGCTGACGCATTTTAAAGTACAACTCTCCAAAATGACTTCTGCGCGTTGCTTCCGTTTCATGGCGTGGATCAATGATCTCGTACTCCCGAAGCTCAATTTTGTTCGCCTCTATCATGGCCAAAATGCGCTCACGATCACCCAAAAGAATCGGAAAAGCCACTCGCTCGTCAACCGCTTGCTCAGCGGCCTTCAAGATCTTGTAATGATCGGCTTCGGCGAATACGACGCGCTTCGGACGCTTGCGAGCTCGTTCGGTGATGCTCTTAATCAGTTTATTGTCACGACCCAATCGTTGGCGCAGCTCTTGTTCGTAGGCGCCCCAATCGTTAATCTTTCGTCGTGCAACTCCCGAAGCAATGGCCGCCCTGGCAACAGCAGTAGCCACTGACGTGATCAACCGAGGGTCAAGCGGCTTGGGAATAATGAGCTCTCGACCAAAGGTGATGTTGCGCATATCATAGGCTTCGTTCACCTCATCAGGAACAGGCTCTTTCGCCAACTCTGCAATGGCCTTAACCGCTGCAAGCTTCATGTCATTGTTGATCGACGTTGCGCGTACATCGAGCGCACCTCGAAAAATGAACGGGAAGCCCAGCACATTGTTCACTTGATTAGGATGGTCAGAACGACCGGTTGCCATAATCAAATCTTCGCGTGCGGCCATCGCCTCTTCGTAAGGGATTTCCGGATCAGGATTGGCCAGTGCAAAAACAATGGGGTCGTCAGCCATGGCCTTCACCATATCGGCCGAAACAACTCCGCCACGGCTCAGACCAACAAAAACGTCGGCCCCTTTCATGGCATCGGCCAAGTCAGCGTAGTCTTTCGACGAGGCAAAACGGGCTTTACGGATGTCGAGGTCGGTACGGTCGGTGTGGACGAGTCCTTTGGAATCAAATACTGCAATGTTTTCGACGCGTGCGCCGAGCTGCAAGTAGAGGTCGAGGCACGACATGGCTGAGGCACCTGCTCCACTCACCACAATGCGCACCTCCCCAATCTTCTTATCGGCCAACTCCAAAGCGTTCAGCAACGCAGCCGACGAAATGATCGCCGTACCGTGCTGATCATCGTGCATCACCGGAATATCGAGCTCTTCTACCAAACGCCGTTCAATTTCGAATGCTTCAGGCGCCTTGATGTCTTCGAGATTAATGCCCCCGAAGGTTGGCGAAATCGCCTTAACGGTCTCCACAAACTTGTCAACGTCAGAGGCGTCAACCTCAATGTCGAAGCAATCGATGTCGGCAAAAATTTTGAACAACAGCCCCTTGCCTTCCATAACCGGTTTGCTCGCGAGCGGACCGATATCGCCCAAGCCCAAAACGGCTGTTCCGTTGCTGATTACAGCAACAAGGTTTCCTTTGGTTGTGTACTTGTACGCATCTTCGGGGTTCTCAGCAATGGCCAAGCACGGCTCAGCAACGCCTGGCGAGTAGGCCAGTGACAGGTCGCGCTGTGAACTGTAAGGCTTAGAAGGAATAACTTCCAACTTTCCTTTCCTCCCTGACGAATGGTAATCAAGGGCGTCTTGTTTGCGAATGGTATCCATAGAGGCGCAAAATTAGGGTCTTTTGTGCGATTCGTACGCTTTCTTTTTTGGATGGATGGATGGATGCGCGAGGGCATAAAAAAAGGCCCCGCGAGGGGCCTTACAAGGAACGGTTCTACTTATTTCGAAACAATAAATTTCTTCGTGCTCACGGGAGTTCCGTTCACCAAAAGGGCGTAGAAGTAAATACCTGCGTCGTAATCATCAGCGGTTATAAATACTGTACCCCTGGGGTTATTTAGTGGAATGCGCTGTACTTGAGCACCCACCATGTTGTAAATGATAACTTCGCGCTGACCTGAACTCGACCCGAGGTCGTAGTTAAAGGCTGAGCGCCCAATCACCGGGTTAGGCCCTATGTTCGACAACTCCGGCATGCGGTAATCGGATACCGATAACGCGCAAACCTCTGCATCAACACAGTAGAGGACTTCTTGGCAAATTTCCAGCGACGGATTGTTCACGTCAAAAAAGCAGTAACGAACTTGCGCAGCTCCGGCTACACCCATGTGCTCATACAGCCCTTTAAAGGTGTTGTTCGAGGCACCTGGCTCAATGGTCACCAAAAGCGATTCGGTAGCCGGTGTCATTGCCGTGCCGTATTGGTAGCACAACGGCCCCCAACAAAAACGCTCACGTGCGCCTGATCCGTTTTGATCATACGGCAGATTGAATGGCTCAGGGTTGTAGATCATGGTGCGGCGCGCACGTAGGCTAACTGCAGAAGAGCCCGCGTTGATCACATCCCACTCTGCAACGATCTCATCGTCTTCCGGTACGTCTAAACTGCCGGTAACTTCCCACACCACGTTTCCTAGCTCTAGCTGGGCAATTGCCCAAAACGGCGCTGAAAACATCACCACACAAAGGAGTACAATCTTACGCATACGCTTTTTTTTAATCATCACAAAGATAACGAAAGCACGCAAGGAAACCGATAATTTGACCATCAATCAACGAAACGACCACGTCAATAGGAATCCAAGCCGACCAAGAAAACAAGCACAACCTCTGCGCGCAAGCTGTGGTGAACACGGGGAATCCTACGAGCGCAAAAATTCAATAATCCAAGGTGTAAATCCAAGGGTTCGACACTCCCAAACCGCTGTATTTCCGCGCCTCTCACTCATCCAACCAAAGAAAAAAAGACCAAAATACCGGTCCGCCCCCTTCGTCTGGAATACGAGATTCCTTTTGAACCTGTTGTCGACTCCAAGGAAATAACCCTAATTTTACATCACACATTTACACGGGAAACCTTTTTTAGTATGAAACAAATTCTACGCTCAATCGCTGTAGCGGTCTTCGGATTCGCCGCTTTGAATGTTCAAGCGCAGTTGGCCGATGGCTCAATCGCCCCGAACTTCACCATTACCGACACCAACGGTAACACGCACACCTTGTACGACTACCTCGATGAAGGCAAGACAGTGATCATTGACTTGTTCGCTGTATGGTGTGGCCCTTGCTGGAACTACCACCAAACAGGCACAGGCCACCCGAATGCCGGTGCTTTGAAAGATGCGTACAACATGTACGGGCCGAATGGCACTGACGAGTTGATGGTGTTCGCTATCGAAGCTGACCCTTCAACTGCTCCAAATACCATTTTCGGCGGAGGCAACTCAATCGGTGACTGGGTAACCGGCACACCGTACCCAATGGCAAACGACGATCAAATCGCAGATCTCTACGACTTGGCGTTTTACCCAACCATTTTCACCATTTGTCCTAACCGCGTACTTCAGCTGAACCCATCTCAGCCCGGA
Organism: Flavobacteriales bacterium; assembly: GCA_036835325.1. Lineage (GTDB taxonomy): Bacteria > Bacteroidota > Bacteroidia > Flavobacteriales_D > Sanyastnellaceae > CAMCHP01. The sequence goes on along the minus strand of DAITMF010000010.1, from coordinate 24,623 downwards.
GCAGCCGTTTACCAAGCGCAGGCCCAGGCTTGTCCGGTAGCTACTGCCGCGGTTGACGCATCAGCCGTTGAGTACACCGGCTCTATCGGAGCATGTGGTTCGGCTCCAATCGATTTCACCATCACCCTCCAGAACATGGGCCTTCAGCCATTGACTGCAGCCACCATTACCGCTACAGGTGCTGGTGTTAACTTGTCATACAACTGGACCGGCAACCTCGGAACTTACGCAATGACCGAAGTAAACATCGGAAGTGCAAGCGTTAACAGCGATGCTCCTGTTCAAATCACTGTGACTGCAAGCGGCGATGCCAATGCAACCAACAACACGGTTATGGCTAGCGGTTTGCGTGCAGTTGAATCAACCAGCCTCATCAAGGTTGTAATTTCAACCGACTGCTGGGGTGAGGAAGTTTCTTGGAGCATCGTTAACACCAACAACAACACTACGGTATTCTCAGTAGCTGAAAACACACTCGACGACCTCGAATTGTACGAGTGGTATGTTAGCGTTCCTTCTACCGGTTGCTACCGCTTCATCCTTGAAGATGGTTTTGGTGACGGCTTACAGGGCAGCCTTTACTCGCAGTGTGGAGTTGATGGCTTCGCTCAAGTAATGAGCATCGATGACAACCTCCAAATCAGCTCATGGATTTACGGCTACGATGGCAGCTACGAGTACGATGAAGAGACTGCTAGCTTTGAAACCGTTACCATCAACGTAGGTGTTTCTGAAGAGGAATTTGCCGCTGGCACCATGCTCTTCCCTAACCCTGCCAACGTTTCAACCAACCTCGTATTCGGTTTGGCTACTGCAGCTCACACAACCGTTGACATCATCAACATCACCGGTCAGCGTGTTATGTCATTCGACTACGGCGTTCTCCCAGCAGGTGAGCAGCGCTTTGTTCTCGACTTGTCAGAGTTGAGCGCAGGCCTTTACATGGTAAACATCAACGCAGGTGCGTTTAACACCACCAAGCGATTGACTGTATCCAAGTAATCGATCAACCTAAAGAGATCAACAGTTTGGTACAGCTTTTGCTACCACGCTGTTGATCTCTTTTTTTAATACCCATTTCAATGAAACACTTGTTGACTCTTTTGGCCCTCGCGTTCGCGCTTCAAGCCTCTGCACAAAACGTTCCTTCGGTAAACCTGAAAGACGTAAACGGAAAAACCCACAACACGGCTTCGCTCGTTGGTCAGGGAAAACCGGTTATCGTTTCGTTTTGGGCGACCTGGTGCAGCCCCTGCAAGCGCGAGCTCAACAACTACATGGAGTACATTGAAGATTGGGAGAAAAACTACGGTGCATCGCTCATCGCGGTAAGCATCGATGACCAGCGCACAGCCAACCGCGTTGCTCCGTACATCAACAGTGTTGAATGGCCGTATCAAGTGCTTCTTGATCCGAACCGCGACTTCGCACGCACCATGCAGGTGACCAATGTTCCTCACACCTTCATCATTGACGGAACAGGCAAAATCATCTGGCAAAACAACAACTACTCGGATGGCGATGAGGAAGAGGTAGAGGAAATCCTCCGCAAACTCTAAGCACAACGCTACCACCAAACTTCTGTAAACCTTGAAACGCTCGCTTCTCATTGCGGCAATGGCTCTGCTGTTGCCTTCCTATCTCTTTGCACAGTTTTCTGAGGGAGAACAGGGCAACATCACGGGTAACTTCTCCATGATTTGGCAGAGCTACGCCGAAGACAGCCTCATTGGCGCTCAAGTACCCGATGAGAAAACCGGCTTCAATGCTTGGGGTAACCTCATCTATACCAAAGGCGGGTTCTCAGCAGGTTTACGCTACGAGTCGTACCTGAACCCTCTCTTGGGGTACCCCGGCCGTTTCAAGGGCACCGGCATCGGCTACCGCTTTGCTCAGTACCAAAGCGAAAAATTCGATGTTACACTCGGTAACTTCTTCGACCAGTTCGGCTCAGGCATGGCCTTCCGATCGTATGAAGAACGTTACTTAGGCCTTGACAATTCCATGGATGGCATCCGCCTGATTGTTCGTCCGATTGAGGGCGTACAAATCAAAACCATCTACGCTAAGCAGCGCTTTGATTTTGACAGCCGTTTGATCAACGGCCCGGGTATTGTGCGCGCAGCTGATGCAGAAGTGGGCGTTAACCAACTCTTTGAACCCCTTAAAGACTCCAAAATGCAGGTCACTTTGGGCGGTTCTTTCGTGAGTCGTTACCAGCCTGCAACTACCCTCGAAAAAGACACCCTTATTTTACAAATGCCTGATAATGTAGCCCTATACGCTGCACGTGCTCAAGTATTTTATGGAGGATGGAACTTCTACGGCGAATACGTCAGAAAAATCAATGACCCGAATGCCGACAATAACTACATCTTCAAACCGGGTGAAGGGTACTTCGCAAACCTAGCCTACAGCAAAGCCGGATTTGGCATCAACCTAAACGCCAAGATGGTTGATAACCTGAGCTTCCGCTCTGACCGCGACCAGCTTTTGTTCGATGCGCCCATCAACTTCATTCCGGCCATTACCAAAGTGCACACCTACAACCTCGCCGCTACGCTCTACCCCTACGCTACTGTTCTCGATGGCGAATCAGGGTTCAGCATTGAGGTATTTAAAAAACTCAAGCCCATCAAAGACTTGCCTGACGATGCACCACCGCTCAAAAAACTGCGCAATGCCATCTTCGGTAAGTACGGTACAAACATCACGATCAATTACGCCGCGGCCAACAACATTGACACAACGGGTCTCGTTGGCGCAGAAGGCCTCGTCACCGGTTACCGACGCAATAGCCTCGGCTTTGGTGACGAGAAGTTCATTCGCGACTTCAACGTTGAAATCGATCGCAAAATTTCAAAAGACTTCAAGGCAAAATACACCTTCTATTACTTCGAATTCAACACTCTGGTGACGCCGGTAACCATTGATTTCAAGGGCATCGTGTACGCCAACATTCACGTGCTCGAACTTCAAAACCGACTTGCGAAGAACCACTCGTTGCGTACGGAATTTCAAACATTGTTCACCGACCAAGACAAAGGCGATTGGGGCACCGTGTTGTTTGAGTACTCGTACTCACCCCATTGGTTTATTAGCGTTATGGATCAATGGAACTTTGGGAATCCAAATCCTGCCGAACGTGTTCATTACCTATTCGGTACAGTTGGCTATATTGACGGTGCACATCGCCTCTCTTTGGGTTATGGAAAACGTCGTGAAGGTATTTTTTGTGTCGGAGGAGTTTGCCGCGCTGTGCCGGCATCAAACGGATTTGAAATCACCTATACTACAAGTTTCTAATGAAAAAGGTTAGTGCAATTTTGGCAGTTGTCGCGGTAACCCTCCTTTTCGGAGCTTGCGACGTGATTGAAGACCCGATTATTCCCAATACCGGGTTGTACAATGAAGCGGTTTACGGACCTCCGCCATCGTTTGGAGCTCCAACATCGACGCTAAAAAATGTGCTTTTGGAAGACTTTACCGCTCACCAGTGCGGAAACTGTCCTGACGCAGGCGTAATCGCTTCAGCCCTCATAACATCCCACCCTAACCGTGTTGCTTTGGTGGCCATACATGCCGGTAGCTTGGCAGCATTTGACGAGGCTTCATCATCGTTCAACACGAATTGGATTACCGACGCAGGTGAATTCTACTTCAACCAACTTGACTTCCAAGCAAATCCACTCGGGCGCGTTAACCGCACAGGGGGCTCAGGGGCGTTTTCTCCACCAAGCCTTTGGTCGGGGCAAACCGCTGCTGAAATGGTTCAAACCGCAGCTGTGAATATGCAAATCATTGCCTATCCACTACCCGATGACAACGTGGTGAACATCCATGTGCACGGAAACTTCGCAAGTGATTATGCAAACAGCACCAACTTGGTGATTCTCATCACCGAATCGGAATTGTACGACTACCAGCTCTGGTACGGGAACAACCCTGAAGTGGTGCCCGATTACCACCACAAGCACGTGCTTCGTGGTTCGGTTACGGGTGCGCTGGGTCTGCAGTTCAGCCCAGCCAATGCATCAGCCGGCACCGCCATTCAAAAAGACTACACCTTTCCTTGGAACGACGCGTGGGTCATGGAAAACGCACATGCAGTGGCGTTTGTCGTTGACAACACCACCGGAGAAGTACTTAATGTGATTGAAGCCGATTTGTAATCAGCGCTTCCACATGTGTGGAATCTTACGCATCCTGATTGACTGCGGAGTAACCTCCAAGTACTCGTCGTCGCCGATGTACTCCATGGCCTCTTCAAGCGAGTACTGCTTCTTCGGGGCGATTTTCGCTGCATCATCAGCACCTGAGGCACGAATGTTAGTGAGCTTCTTCCCCTTGATTACGTTCACCTCAAGATCTCCTTCGCGGCTGTTCTCCCCAATCACCTGACCTTTGTACACCTCTTCTCCCGGATCGATGAAGAAGGTACCGCGGTCTTGCAAGCGGTCAATGGCATAGGCCAAGGCTTGTCCGGTTTCACCGGATACCATCGCTCCCTTGCGGCGGTCGCCGATGTCACCTTTCCAGATGCCAAATTTCTCAAACCGGTGTGTGATGATTGCTTCACCGGCCGATGCCGTCATGAGCGCACTACGCAAGCCAATCAACCCGCGTGACGGGATGGCGAACTCCAAGTGTTGCAGATCGCCTTTAGGCTCCATAACGAGCAATTCGCCCTTGCGTTGCGTGGCCAACTCAATGGCTTTACCGGCAGAGTCACCCGGGATATCAATCACCAAGGTTTCGTAGGGTTCGTTTTTCTTACCATCAATTTCACGTGTGATCACACGCGGTTTGCCGAGCTGAAGCTCATAGCCTTCACGGCGCATGGTTTCAACCAAAATCGAAAGGTGAAGAATACCGCGACCAAACACGTTGAAGGTATCTTCCGAGTTGGTGTCTTCAATGCGCAAGGCGAGGTTCTTCTCGGTTTCTTTGTAGAGTCGATCGCGCAACTGACGGGAGGTCACAAACTTGCCTTCACGACCAAAAAACGGCGATGTATTGATGGTGAAGAGCATACTCATGGTAGGCTCGTCGACGGCAATGCGCGGAAGTGCTTCGGGCTGCTCGGCATCGGCGATGGTATCGCCAATTTCGAATCCTTCCAAACCAACCACTGCGCACAGGTCACCGCTGTTCACTTGGTTCACCTTTACTCGTCCCAATCCTTGGAACACGTACAATTCTTTCACGCGCATTTTCTTGGGCGCATTGTCTTTGGTGCACAGCGCAATGGTTTGGCCCTCGGTCAAGGTGCCACGGAATACGCGTCCGATGGCGATGCGACCTGTAAATGGCGAGTGGTCAAGCGATGCGATCTGCATTTGCACTGAACCTTCGCGGAAAGGAGCTTCCGGGATGTGTTCAAGAACGGTATCGAGCAGTGCGGTAAGGTCAGAAGTTGGTTTCTTCCAATCGGTGCTCATCCATCCATTCTTTGACGACCCGTACAGGGTTGGAAAGTTGAGCTGATCTTCACTCGCCTCCAGGTTGAACATAAGCTCGAAAACGGCTTCATGCACTTCATCAGGACGGCAATTGTCTTTATCAACCTTGTTCACTACCACAATCGGCTTCAAATTCAGCTCGATGGCTTTTGAAAGCACGAAGCGGGTTTGCGGCATCGGTCCTTCGAAGGCATCAACGAGCAAGAGCACACCGTCAGCCATTTTGAGCACGCGCTCAACCTCGCCGCCAAAGTCGCTGTGCCCGGGAGTGTCAATGATGTTGATCTTGACATCTTTGTAGTTAACTGCTACGTTTTTGGAGAGAATGGTGATGCCACGCTCACGTTCAAGGTCGTTGTTATCGAGCACGAGTTCGGTCGATTCTTTGCGCTGATCGAGGGCTCTGCACTCCTGGATGATTTTATCAACGAGGGTGGTTTTGCCGTGGTCGACGTGTGCGATGATGGCGATGTTGCGAATGGCGTTCATGGAATGTGCTCAAAAATGCGCGCAAAGGTACGATTTAGCGGGCGACTTTTTGGGATGGATGAGGAATTGGCAAAAAACAAAGCGGCCCCAGTCGTTACCAGGGCCGCTCCAAACCTTAACTAAAACTAACTATACTAATGAACTCGACATGATGTCAAGCTCCTTAAGCCTTGCAAAATTCACCTATTTGGTGATATCTACCAACTCGAAAACGACGAGCGGTTGGGTTTCTACGTTAATCGGCAGCGCTGACCGTGTAAGTCGTTGCATCAACCTGTTCCAAACTGAGGTTCATGGCCCGAGTGATGATGCGAAGCGTGCTTTCTGCGTCGCGCATTACAAAACTTCCCGAGAACTCTTGCCCGGTGAGGTCTCCTTGAAGACGCACGATGACGTTAAAATGTTGCTCGACGTGTTGAAAAACACGATTCAAGTCAGCATTGGTGTACGAGCGCTCGTCTGAGCCCAGAGCATTTCCGGTTTGATTGTGCGCATAGGGCGCGCACAACGTGCCGTTGCGCTTCTTTACCGCCTGACCGGCTGTAATGTGCTGTTTCGACTCCCCGGCACTCACGGCCACCTTGCCGGTAACGCACTCTACAGAGAACTGATCTTCGGCTGCAAACACGGTAAACGAAGTACCAAGCACTTCAACCTCACCGGCGGTGGTGTTTACCACGAAACGCTCTCCTTTGGTTACTTCAAAAAACGCTTCGCCGGTGAGGTTGATAATGCGCTCACCGCCTTCTTCAATGCTGTACTCGATGCGGGCACCGGGCGCCAAACGCACTTCACTGCCGTCAGGAAGGATGGCCGTTTCATACGCCATGGCCGTTACACTGCCTGTTTCAGTTGACCCACCGCTAAACAGGGCAAGGGCACCTACCACCAGCACCAACACGGCCGCTGCTGCAGCCCATGCAGGAACCCTGCGGCGATTGATATGCACAATTGGGGTTCGTACTTCAGCACCGATGCATTGCTGCAATTTCATCCACGACGCTTCGGTCTCGGATGCTTGCGGCAGGCGCATGCTTTTCAACGTTTCTTCAAACAATTCCTTGCGATCCACTTGGGTGTGTTTAGGCAAATACTGAACATATACAAAGGTAAGCGGGCATCCCCTACCTCTAAAATCACTTTTTACGGTAAAATTTCAATCTCAATGCCGGTGTAACTCGCTGCGGCCACAACTCCCGCACCGTTCTCTACGTTTGACGGCCCCCTGGTTAATCGCGAACCGCCTTCACCGGGCGTATAGAAAAACACTGCATCGTACTGCGCGTCGATGGTGTAAACCCCGAGTTCGTGCAAACCATAGTAGCGAAAATCAATGTCCCAAAGCGTTGTGCCTTGACCGGGCACGGGAAGCCTGAACTGCTCATTGAAACGGCCGGAAGGCACTGGAAACGGAATCAACGCCGGATCATTGCTCGGCTCAGTAAGCGTAAACAAACGCGAGAACCCCGGATTGGCCTCCCACAGCACCGAGAAGACAGGCTGCCCGGTTGACGACTCATCAATGGGGATAGACGTGTTGCTGATTTGGATGAAGGAAATGGGCTCAGGAACGACGACTGAGGCACTGGCCTGTTGGCCATCCCATGTGGCGATTAAGGTGTAACGCTTGCCTGATTCGATCGGTGGAGCGTCTTCAGGAGCGGAGAAACGGGTCGGGTCATCGGCCGCGCGAATCAAGGTGTACTCTTGCACCTCATCCATCCCATCGATCCCTTCAAAACGAACCACTACAACTGCACCGTTGGCCGGTTCGGAGACAAAGACGTTCAGCAACGACAGCTCAACGCTGAGTGGCTGTTGATCAACCAGCAGTGCATTCATCACAAGCGTGGGTTGGGTTTCATCCGGCCGGCAGGCCAGAAAAAATAGAACCAGAACAGGTATGTAGAGCTGCTTTACCATTCGATGCTTACGCGTATTGATGGCACAAAACCAAGGAAAACAATGTCGCTGAAATTGACCAGAAGATCGTCGCCTTCTGAGCCTCCGCTGAAGAAGAAACGGTTTTGCAAGTTGCGCCGGTTGTACACGTTGTACAACGATAAACCGACGTAGCTGCGTGTACTGCCCCATTCGAAGGTGCGGCCGCCCGACACATCGAGGCGGTGGTAAGCGGGCAATCGGGCGCCGTTGAGCGATGAAAACGCAACGAGCTCGCGCTGCTCACCGGTGGGCAAACCAACAAGATAGGTGCCGTTTGCCGCTGTGAACGGCAACCCCGAGCCGTAAACAAAGACAACGCCTGCGCGGTACTTTCCGGGATTGAAGCCGTACACGAACTTCAGCTCGTTGCGGCGATCGTAGTAGCTTGGCACGGAACTGTTATTGAGCTGGTCGAAGCTGTTGCGGGCCTCGGCCAGGGTGTAGGCGAGCCATCCGGTATGAATACCGGTGTTTTTACTGAGGAGAAACTCGACACCACGCGCATTGCCTGTGCCTACGAGGAGGTCATTGGCGAAGGTGCCCGGCTCAAAGGCGATGAAGCGAAGGGCATCTTCAATGCTGCCTGAAGTCGCACGTGCATAGGCCTCGGTGTTGAATTCAAACTGGCCCAGTTTAACCGTTGCACCGGCGCTGATTTGATCGGCTCTGAGGGCGGGTACTTCAGCTTCGGCGAGGCGCCATTCATCGGCCGTGTTGAGGAAGAGGTCTTGCCGGCGCACGTTGCGAATGAACTGCCAAGTTCTGCCATACCCGCCGTGAAAACTCAGCCGTTCACTTGCCTTGTAACGGGCCATCAGACGCGGTTCATGGTACGCGCGATCGAAGCCTGAATAGTAGGTTGACCGCACACCTCCGGTGATTGATAGGCGACCGGTGGCCTGCCATTCGTCTTGCAAATAAAACGCCAAAATGGCCTCTGCTGCGATGTTGTCAATTGATTCGCCTTCGCTATCAAGCCTTCGGTTTTCAACGCGAAGGGCCGTGTTGGCCGTGCCCATGCCAATGCGGTGGTTGCCTTTTTGGTGGCTCCAATCGTAGCGCATGGTGAGGTCGCTGAGCTCGGTGTCACGGTCAAAAAACAAGGTTTCTTCAATGCCAAGCAGCAAATTGCTGCGTCGGTCAAAACCAAAAAGTTCAGAGCGAAACACTGAATAGCCTAAGGTGAGCACGCCATCGGTTTCGGGCGACCATTGGCGTGCCCACCGCGCGCCTGCACCTGTGGTGCCCCAGCGGCTTTGGTCGTTGTAGCCGTACATGAAGCGCATATCGCGCGAGGCTTCGGTAAACTCCATGGCGAGCTGGTCGCTGCCGTTGTAGAGGGTGAATGAAAACTGATCACCGGCGTCGCTTTCCCAGCTTACTTTTCCGGTCAGGTCGTAAAACGCGAAATCGGGTGCGCGATCTTCACCGAAAACGCCATCGTCGTTCGGTGCGCCACCCGCCGTGCTGTTGGCATAAAGGTTGTTGAAGAGGTTTTGAAACAGCGGTGAGTAGAGCACATCGGTGAACGAACGGCGCGCTGAGAGCATGAGCGCCGCTTTGTTTCCGATGATGGGGGTTTCAAGGTGGACGGATGCGGAGAGCAGTCCTACATCGGCTTTTGCAGTTGTTGCTTTACGGTTGCCCGTTTTTCCGGTGACTTCAACCACTGAAGCCGCTCGACCGCCGTGCATGGGCTCAAACACCCCTTTGTGCAGCCGAATGTTTTTTACACTGTTGGCATTGAAAGCTGAAAAGAGTCCGTAAAAATGGTCAAGGTAGTAGATGGTGATGCCATCGTACACGACAAGGTTTTCGTCGGCAGCCCCTCCACGGATGTGAAGATTCGCTGAGTTTTCAAGTGCGCCGCTCACACCCGGCAACAGCTGGAGGTTGCGTATGGGGTCAGGTTCACCGGTATTGGGAAGTAGGTTTACCCATTCATTGTCGATGCTCACGAGCGATGGCCTATCGACGCGAATGACCTCGCTGCGGCGCGATGCTTTTACCACCGCTGCCGGAAGCACCGCACTGCGTTTTCGCAATTCAACCGTCATGGCCGATGCTTTCTCGAACTCAATCGGCCGAACCCTTTGCGGTTCAAAACCCAAATAGGAAACCATGAAGGTGCTGGTATCGGCCGGTACATTGGGCAAATAAAACCAGCCTTGGGCGTTGGCGGTGGCGCCTCTTCCGTTTGAGATGACCACGACGTTGGCAAAAGGCAGGGCTTCTCCGGTGTCGGCATCGGTGATACGGCCGGCAGCCGAAATACCAAATTCAGGTTGCGACGATTCGGGCAAGGCTTCTTCTTTCGGAAAAATGATGACAGTTGCGTTCACCACTTCGAAGGTAAAAGCCGAGTCATCAAGCCATAGACCAAGCAATTCGGTGAAGGGCATCAAACTGCCATCGCCCGAAACGGTTACCCCTCGAAGGGCTTGGCTATCATACACCACGGCGACATCGTAATTGCGACGGATGGTGAGCAAGGCACGGTCAAGCGAAACGTCATTTCCGGAAAAGGCAACGCGCAACGTATCTGACTGAGCGAGGAGCGCTTGCGCGGATGCCAGTGAGAAAACGAGTACGATGCAAATCAGAAGACGATGAATCACACGTCAATATTGAGCTTTTCTCGCAAAATCTGAAGTGCTTTGCTCATTCTTTTTTCGACGGCTTTGACCGTGATGTTAAGGCGCTCGGCAATTTCGCGGTACTTGAGGTCTTCAAGTCGGTTCATGAGAAACACCTCTTTGCTGCCATCGGGCATGGCGTTGATGGCGTCTTCAAGCTGTTTGCGGAAGTCGTTCATCATCATGAGGTACTCGGGCGAGTTGTTTTCAACGCGGTCTTCGCTCGCGTTGATGTACTTGAAACGCAGTTGTTGCCTCTTGAGTTGGTTGATGGCGAGGTTGCCTGCGATGGTGTAGAGGTAGGCTTTAACGGTTTTACGTTCAATGGACGCGCGGTTTTCCCAAAGCTTGACGAACGTGTCTTGCGCAATGTCTTCGGCGAGGTCTTCATCGCCGGTTTTGAAGTACAAAAAACTGCGCACGGCTTTGTAGTACTGGTCAAAGTATTCCCGGTACTCGTCAGGAGTGAGGGGTTTGTTTGGATTTCCGGATCCGAAGAGACTCAGTAGCACTTGGTGTATTTCTGTGGCGAAAATTAGCAAAATAGATGGTCGTTCCGTTCAACATGGGTACGCATCCGTTCCTCAGAAAAAACAACGGAGCAAGGGAATGCTTGATTACCTTCACAGATTAACCGGTGTTTGAAAACGTGCCGAGCAAATGACCAATTTCGCAATTGAATTGATAATGAACTTGTTACCGGCTGTTATTTTGGGTATTGCTGGATGGATAACACAACGAAATCCGCCCAAGAAGATTAACTCAAGCTACGGATACCGCACGCGTCGTGCCATGCAGAGTCAAGATGCATGGGATTTTGCCAATCGGATGGCTCCGCGGGTGATGCTTCGCTCAGCAGCGTGGTTGGCGGTCATTGCACTTGCCGTTACCGTGCTCTTCCCGTTTGAGGCTGCGCAATTGGTTGTTTATGGATGGATGATTGTGTTGGTACTCTTGGATGTGCGAAGGGTCGACAACGCTTTGAGAAACGCATTTAATGATGACGGCAGCCGAAAATGAAAACAGGGGTCCGTTTTGGGCCTTTCAGATTACGGGGTGGTCGTTGTTGTTTTTGGCAACGATAGCGGTCAATTTGTTGCGGGGAAAAACCGAGTGGATTACCCTGTTCTTGGCCTTGGTGATGGCCGGCGGTGGCTTTGGCATGACCTCATTGTACCGTGCCTACATCAAGCGCGGGAATTTTTCTGCTTCGAGCTTGCGTTCGGTGCTGTTCCCGCTATTTGGTGGCGCATTGATTACCTCGCTGCTTTGGTCAGCCATGATGTTAGGGTCGCAGTACCTCGCCCACCTGGCACTTCCTGAATCTGCTCCTGTCTTCGACCGAGCGGTGCTTTGGCTCACGGCGATTAACAACTACTTTGTTGTGCTGATTTGGGCCATTATTTACTTCGCTTGGCATTACTTCAGGTTGGCACAAACTGCCCGTCTTGATCGGTACAAAGGCGAGATGGCCGTGCGCGATGCACAACTGAACACCTTGAAAGGCCAAATCAATCCGCATTTCATGTTCAATGCGTTGAACAACATTCGTGCGTTGATGCTCGAAGACGTTCCACGTTCACGTGAAGCCTTGCTCAAACTCTCAGAACTGTTGCGTTACAGCATGACCATGACCGAGAAACGCGAAGTGGCCCTCCGCGAAGAAATCAATGTGGTGAACGACTTTCTTGTCTTGAATAAAATTCAGTACGAAAGCCGATTGAACTATCGGATTGAGGTTGATGAAGCGTTGCAAAAGGCGGTCATCCCTCCGATGATCATTCAAATTTTGGTTGAAAACAGTGTGAAACATGGCGTATCGGCTCGTCCGGATGGTGGCGAAGTAAGCGTTTCGGCCGAGCGCATCAGCGACCGCTTGTGCATTGAAGTGAGCAACTCCGGAACCTGGCTCTCTCCATCCAATGACAACCGCGACAACAACGGCATTGGTTTGCCGAACGTACGCCGTCGTTTACGGCTGCTGTATGGAGATGCGGCCAACTTCCACATCCGCCAAGAAGGCGAAAATGTTATCGCACGAATTGAAATCCCTTACCACCATGAATAACATCACCGCCATCATTGTAGAAGATTCGCGGCTTGCTCGTTTGGAGCTGCGCACCATGCTTGAAGCGCACCCTGAAGTTGAGATTGTTGCCGAAGCCGACAATGCCGACACGGCCAAGGAGTTGATTGAAGCGCATGACCCCGATCTTTTGTTTCTCGACATTCACATGCCGGGGAAAGACGGTTTTCAGCTCTTGGAAGAGCTCGAGAGTGTTCCCGGAGTGATTTTCACCACTGCGTACGATGAGTACGCCATCAAATCGTTTGAGTACAATGCCCTTGACTACATTCTAAAGCCGGTGAATCCTGATCGGTTGGCGGGTGCCTTGGAGCGCTTCATCAAGCAGAACGAAGCGGCCCAAACGCAGGCTGCCGCTGCTCATCAAGAAGGTGTGCTGCACCCTGACAAACGTGTTTTCGTGAAAGACGGCGAAAAATGTTGGTTGGTGCGCCTTGGCGACATTCGCATGTTTGAAGTGTATGGCAACTATTCAAGGGTGTACTTTGAAAGTTTCAAGCCGCTTATTCTGCGCTCGCTGAACCAACTTGAAGAGCGGCTGCCTGAAGATGTGTTTTTCCGTGCGAACCGTCAGCAGATTATCAATGTGAACCACGTTGAAAAAGTCGATACTTGGTTTAACGGACGCTTGAAAGCTACCCTGCACGGCGGCGCCGAAGTGGAGATTTCGCGCCGACAAGCGGTGAAATTCAAAGACTTGCTCAGTTTGTAAGCACAAGGCTGCACGGTTGCAATGAACCCCTTGCCGTGCACAGCTGTTTTATACCTTTGTGTCTCCGGAAATGACCCGGTAAACGATAGCATATGGCGACGGAACGTTCGTTGGTGATTGGTGCAGCAGGCCAAATCGGTATTGAGCTGCTGATTGCGTTGAAAAAACGCGACGGAGTTGAAAACGTTGTGGGGAGTGATATTCGTCCGCCCGAACACCCTGAACTCCACGACCTTACTTTCGAACACCTGAACGTACTCAACGCCGAAGAGGTGGAGCGCTTGCTCGAGAAGCACCGCATTGACACGGTGTACAACCTTGCAGCACTCTTGAGCGCCACGGCTGAAAAGTACCCTGAACGCGGGTGGGATTTGAACATGAACGGCTTATTCAACATCTTGAATGCGGCCAAGAAAGGACTCGTCAAAAAGGTATTTTGGCCCTCATCGATTGCCGTTTTTGGACCTACCACACCAAAACTGAACACCCCGCAATTGACCGTGTGCGAACCAACGACGGTGTACGGCATTTCGAAGCAAGCTGGCGAGCGCTGGTGTGCGTGGTACCATGCCAATTTTGGCATCGACGTGCGGAGCTTGCGCTACCCCGGTTTGATTGGGCACCGCAGTGAGCCCGGTGGAGGCACCACCGATTATGCCGTGCACATTTACCACGAAGCGTTGAGCAAAGGTCACTACACCTCGTTTTTATCGGCTGAGACGCGGCTTCCGATGATGTACATTGAAGATGCTATCAGGGCCACTCTGGAGCTGATGGCTGCTCCGGCCGAGCGCATCCGAGAGCGGGGAGCATACAACCTTGCGGGAATCGACTTCACGCCCGAGGAATTGGCTGCATCCATCCGAAAAAAAATACCAAGCTTCACCATCGACTACGCGCCTGATTTCCGCCAAAAAATTGCCGATACTTGGCCATCGTCAATTGATGATGCTGCTTCGCAGGATGATTGGGGTTGGCGACCGGCCTACACGATTGACCGCATGACCGAGGTGATGCTGGTCGAGATTGAAAAAAAAAGAACGATCGGTGAAACCATGAAGTAAGATTGGCGTACAAGGGGTTAACCAATGATAACTCCTGGTATGAAAATGCCTAATCAAACTTTAATCAGACTTTCTTCGCTCCTTTTCATTCTGAGCTTCTCGTTTCAGGTGTTCGCTGAAGGCTTTGGCGAGCTCAACCGCGTTGATGCGAACGGATTGCGACAGGGCTACTGGATTATTAAGGGCTACATGCTCGATGAAGCCGGTTACGGCGCTAACGCTACCGTAGAAGAAGGACACTACCTCAACGGAAACAAAGAAGGCTTGTGGAAACGGTACTACCCAGACGGTAAAATCCGCAACGAAATCACCTTCAGAAATGGCAGTCCGTACGGACCGTATACCATTTATTACTCGAACGGACAGGTCGAAGAGCGGGGCAGTTGGCACCGCAACAAGAACGTTGGAGAGTTTGCACGTTTTTACAACGATGGCAAACCGCAGCAAGCGTTTTTCTTCGCTGACAACGGCAAACGCTACGGAATGCAGAAGTATTTCCACGACAACGGGCAACTGGCCCTTGAAGTTGAAATCATCAACGGCAAAGAAGAAGGCAAAATGCGCCGCTACTACCCCGACGGCCGTTTGAAAGAAACCAAAGAAATGAACGACGGTGTGCTTGAACCCGGCAGCATTCGCAAGTACGGTGCAGGCAGCACTGCACCAAAAGCAACCGAAAAGACCGAAAACGCCCTGCCGGTTGCACAGGCTCCTGACCTCACGCCTGCCGAAGCAGAACCGAATGAAGCCTTCAGGTTTGAGCCGAACGGACACAACATTCTGTACAACAAAGCGCGCCAAATTACCCAAGCCGGTGAATTCAAAAACGGCCGACTCTACAACGGTAAATGGTACCGCTACAACGCCGACGGATTGCTGATCAAAATCGAGATCTACCAAGACGGGCGCTACCTCGGCTCAGGGGTCATTGACGAGAACAACAAGTAAATCACAACTATAACTGCAACTTAACAAACCGAAAAGGGTCGCCTACAAGCGGCCCTTTCTGGTGCAATGGGCATTGATATTGTTTACTTTTGCGCCATGCTGACCGATCAATCCATCACCCGAAAACTGGTGATATACAACTGCCTCAAGCGCGACAAAGAGCGCTTTGAGCCTTTGAACTCACCTTACGTAGGCATGTACGTGTGTGGCCCTACAGTGTATTCAAATGTACACCTCGGCAACGTGCGCACCTTCCTTACCTTCGACATCGTTTACCGTTACCTGAGCTTTATCGGGTACAAAGTGCGCTACGTGCGCAACATCACCGATGTCGGTCACCTCACCGGTGACAGCGACGAAGGCGAAGACAAAATTGCCAAGAAAGCACGACTCGAAAACCTCGAGCCGATGGAGGTGGTGCAACGCTACACCAATGACTTTCACGATGTCATGCGGGTGTTCAACATCCTCCCTCCATCCATTGAACCAACGGCCACCGGTCACATCATTGAGCAAATCGAGCTCATAAAAGAAATCATAACCAAAGGTTATGGCTACGAAGTGAATGGCTCGGTGTACTTCGACGTACGCAAATACAGCCAAGATTTTCCTTACGGTGAACTGTCAGGACGAAAAATCGATGAGCTGATTAGCAATACGCGGGAACTGGACGGACAGGATGAGAAACGCAACTCACTCGACTTCGCTCTTTGGAAAAAAGCCGACCCCAGCCACCTCATGCACTGGCCTTCACCTTGGGGCGAAGGGTTTCCGGGATGGCACCTCGAATGCTCGGCCATGAGCACAAAATACCTCGGCACACAATTCGACATTCACGGAGGCGGAATGGATTTGAAATTCCCCCACCACGAATGCGAAATTGCCCAAAACAAAGGCGCCCACGGAGTTGAGCCCGTGAAGTACTGGATGCACGGCAACATGCTCACCGTCAACGGTCGAAAAATGGCCAAGTCAGAAGGCAACGGCTTTACCCCTGAAGAACTCATCACCGGCAATCATAAACTGCTCGACAAAGGGTACACCCCAATGACGGTGCGTTTCTTCATGCTGCAAGGCCACTACGCCAGCACCCTCGACTTTTCAAATGAAGCCCTGCAAGCAGCAGAACGCGGATTTGAAAAACTGTGCAACGCCATTGGCAGCCTCGACAAGTTGAAAGCCGGACCCGCATCGGCCTTCGACGCGCACGCATGGCGCGAACGGTGCTACCAAGCGATGGACGATGACTTCAACACTCCCGTTTTGATCTCTGTCCTATTTGAAGGTGTCAAAGCCGTCAACAGCAACCTCGCCGACCAACTTGAGCTCAGCAGTGCTGACTGCGAAGTGCTTTCTGAAACCTTCAAGGCCTTTTTCTCAGAGGTGCTCGGGTTGCAACTTGAATCAGGCGACAATACCGCTAACGACATGTCAGACGGCTTGATGGAACTCATTCTCGCCATTCGTGCTGATGCCAAAACCAACAAAGATTGGCCCACTGCTGACCGCATCCGCGACCACCTGAAAGCCATGAAAATTGAAGTCAAAGACACCAAAGAAGGGACTACCTGGACCTATGACGCATAACACCACACGGCTCGGTTTACTGGCTCTAGGAGCTGCACTTTTTATCGCCGGCTGCGAAAGCGAAACGCCGACAGAGAAGCCCGCCTCAGGCAAGCCGGCGCAAATTGTGGCCACTCCTGACTTCAATGCTGATTCAGCCTACCGGTACATTGCCGACCAAGTTGAATTTGGTCCGCGCGTTCCCGGAACTGACGCTCACCGTGCCTGTGGCGACTACCTCATCGCCCAGCTTGAACGCTTTGGCGCCGATGTCATCGTGCAGGAAAGCACCGTTACGGCTTGGGACGGCACACAGCTCCCCATGCGCAACATCATAGGGCAATACCGCCCCGACAAGCGCAAGCGCATCATGCTCTACGCACACTGGGATACCCGTCCGTACGCCGATAAAGACTCCACCCGCACCAAAGAACCCATCGACGGCGCCAACGACGGTGGCTCAGGCGTAGGCGTGCTACTCGAAGTTGCTCGGCAACTTGGCAAAACACCGGCCGAAGTGGGCGTTGACATCGTGCTCTTCGACGTTGAAGATTACGGGCCACCTGAATGGGCCGACACCGGTGAAGAAGGCTACCGTTTCTGGTGCCTCGGTTCGCAGTACTGGGCCTACAACAAACACAGGTCTGATTACCGCGCCAAGTATGGCATTCTTCTCGACATGGTCGGTAGCAAAAAGGCCATCTTCAACAAAGAAGGCACCTCAATGGCCTTGGCTCCCAACATCGTGAACCATGTTTGGGGCATTGCACAGGAACTCGGCTATGAAGAACGCTTTCGCGACAAAATCACTCCACAAACCGTTGACGACAACTACTTCGTGAACTACATCGCAGGCATTCCAAGCGCCAACATCGTAGAATACCACATTGACGTGTTGCCCATGGGGTACGGTTTGTTCCACCACACCCACCTTGACAACATGAGCATCATTGACACGGCAACCGTGGGCATGGTTGGTCACGTTGTGCTCGAAGCCGTTTACCGCGAATAAGCCTCTCCCCCTTAGGTTGTTAACGTTGCGTTGCTGAAAGACTGTAAGCGAACTGGTGCTCGCTCTCTCGTTTGGGCTCTACTTTTGAAGCAAATTGGCATTATCAGTCAAATTCCTACACGGATGTGACCCGATGGCAGCTAACTTCAACATGAACCTAACTCAGTAACGTGCGCTCTACCGCAGCCTTCATAGGGTTTTTCTTTGCCTTCGGGATGCTGTTCGCTGCGCCGCAAAATGCCCCTTCAGATGGCGCTTTGCCGCAGAGCGAAGCTGATTTGCTGGGTTATCTGAGCCTTTCTGACTCCATCCTCAACAACGGGCTGGTTGAAGGCGATGAGCTGGCCCGACTGCATTTGCAACGTGGTCGTTGCTTCTTCGTGTTGAACCGTCCGGTCAAAGCATTGCAAGAATTTCGCGAGTCAACCGAGCACACCGAAAATCCGGAACTGATTGGCCAAGCCGATCTTGAAAGCGGTAACATCTACTTCGAGCAGAAGAGCTTTTCACGTGCATTGGACTTTTACGCATCGTCATTGCGGCTTTTTGAGGCCAGCGGAAACCGGAAATCAATGGCCCTAGCGCGTTTCAAAACGGCCATGATTCACCACCGCCAAGGCAACGATGAAGTGGCTGAATCGTTGCTGCGCTCAGTCATTTCTGACCCTTCGGTTGACCACCTCCGAAAGGCGCATGCACACGAAACGCTCGGCGAGGTGTTCTTTGGCGTAGCGAGTCTTGACTCGGCGCAGGCACATTTCGAACATGCCAATGCCGTTTATGCCGAATACGGTTTGCAAGAAGCCCAACTCGAAAACTACGAACGCATACTTCAAACCCTGATTGCAGCGGGCAAATCAGAAGAAGCACGAACAGTCGCTGAGCGCGCCATACCGCTCACCATTTCGCTCGCCGAAGGCAATCAGAATACGGTGTTCATTACCCGGGTGGCCACCCTCTTCGCCGATGCCCGCGATTACCGGCAAGCCGCCGAATACCTTGAAATGGCCAAACCCGGCGTGGCTTCGCTTCCGCCGGCACAAGCCGCTGCACTCCACTGCCAACTGGCGGTATACTACGGCCAAATAGAGCGCGATGCCGATGCGTTGCTCGCCTTCAATGATGCCGAATACCTCGCCACCACGGCCATGTTGCCAGAACTTGCTGAACACATCGCGCGCAAAAAGGCCGACTTCTTTAAAAAACGGAAACGTTACGAAGAAGCCTTTGCTGCGTTGGTGGTGGCTGACAGCCTCGGCAAATTAAACCTTGCTCAAACCTACGAAGACACCCGCCGCGAACTCGCACGAGGAAAATTCGCCGAAGAAAGCTACCTCCGCACCGAAGACGACATGCGCACCGCGCTCGAAGAGAGCCAATTGGCCACCATGCGCAACGCGGTCATCGTTGGCGTTATCTTCTTCACCATCATCATTCTGTTGCTCTTGCGTGAGTTCAGTCAAAAGCGCAAACTCAGCCGCATCCTCGAATGGAAAGTTTACAAACGAACCCGCGAACTGCGCAAAGCCAACAAAGAACTCAATACCTATATTTACAAGTCTTCGCACGACCTGCGCACACCACTCACCAGCATCAAAAGCCTGTTGCGCCTGCTCGACAAAGAAGAGCACAACGCCAGCACAAAGAAGTACCTCGGATTGATCGAATCGTGCACCGAACAGATGGACGACATCCTGATCAACCTCTCCAGGGCCGTTGACTACAAAAAAGTCGATGTAAAAGTTGAACAAATCGACTTCAACAAGCTGCGGTACCAAATTCAGGAAAAGGAACTCGCGCACGTTAAAGACATCCGGGTCATGTGGGACATTCAAGAGGCCGGTGTGTTCTTCAGCGACTTCAAACTCATCAAGGTCATCCTCCAACAAACCATATCCAATGCCATTGCATACCGCAAAGGCACACCCGATGACTATTGCATCATCAAAATCTATACCGAACCGAGCGGTGCACGCATCACGTTAGAAGACAATGGCCAAGGCATCGCCGAAAAAGTACGCGACAAAGTCTTTGACATGTTCGTGAAGGGCACGCACAAGTCAACAGGAGCCGGTTTAGGGCTTTACCTCGTACGCATAGCGGCTGATAAAATCAGGGCCAAGGTGCGCTTGGATTCACAAGAAAACGAAGGGTGCAAGCTCAGTTTTGAGCTTCCCAACCTCAACTAACGCTGGTAAACTGCCGCAAAAACCGAAGGTCGTTCTCAAAGAACATCCGCAAATCGCCGATCTGGTAACGGAGCATCGCAATGCGCTCAATGCCCATTCCAAAGGCAAAACCGGAATACACTTCGGGGTCAATTCCCGACGCGCGAAGCACCTCCGGGTCAACCATCCCACAGCCTAAAACCTCAAGCCAACCTGTGCCTTTTGTAATGCGGTAGTCGGTTTCGGTTTCAAGTCCCCAGTACACATCCATCTCGGCGCTGGGCTCGGTAAACGGGAAGTACGACGGGCGCAGGCGAATCTTCGCCTTGCCAAAAAACTCCTGAGCGAAGTACAGCAAGGTTTGCTTCAAGTCGGCAAACGACACGTCTTTGTCGATGTAGAGGCCTTCAATTTGGTGAAACGCACAGTGCGAGCGCGCTGAAACGGCCTCGTTGCGAAACACACGACCGGGCATCACGATGCGAATGGGCGGTTGGCTGCTTTCCATCACGCGCACTTGAACCGAACTCGTGTGGGTACGCAGCAGCAAACCGTCATTGCCTTCCACGAAAAACGTGTCTTGCATGTCGCGCGCAGGGTGATCAGGCGGGAAATTCAACCCGCCAAACACGTGCCAATCGTCTTCAACCTCAGGTCCTTCGGCCACGCTGAAGCCCAATCGTGAGAAAATATCGAGGATTTCACGGCGCACAATGGCGATGGGGTGACGCGAACCTACGGGCCATTCACCGTCAGGACGGGTGAGGTCTTCACCTGTTGCGATTGCGGCTTCGCCGGATGCAGCCCCGGCGAGGGCCTCATCAATGCGCGACTGCACCTGCTGCTTCAGCTCGTTCAGCATTTGGCCGATGGCGCGCTTTTCGTCGTTCGGAACCGATTTGAAGTCTTCGGCCAAGGCCTTGACAACCCCTTTGCGACCGAGGTAATGCACCCGAAATTGCTCAACCGAAGCCGCATCACTGAGCGTTGCAGACGCCAGTTCGGCCATCAACGATTCAATGCGTTCTTTCATTCTTTAATCACTTCAACGCGGAATGCGAGGTTTTCAACCGGACGGTCGCCGGGCATGGTTTTCACAGCAGCAATGCTGTCAATGATATTGAGGCCTTCGATGATGCGACCGAACACGGTGTAATCTCCATCAAGGTGCGGAGTACCACCGATGGTGGCATACGCCTCAATTTGCTCGTCGCTGTAACGGAAGAAATTCACCGAATCACGTCCGAAATTGCGGCGTTGCTCGAGGCCCAACAGCATTTCTTTCTTTACAGGAGCACCCTGCACAATGTAAAACTGACTGCCCGAAGAAGCTTTCTTAGGATTCACAGCATCGCCTTGCCGTGCAGCAGCGAGCGCGCCTTTTACGTGCACGAGGTTATCGACAATCTCTGCATCAACCTTGTATGCCGGCCCGCCTGAACCAAGGCGCATGTTCGCCGGTGCGTTGCGCGAATCAGGGTCACCCCCTTGAATCATGAAATTTTTGATCACTCGGTGGAAGAGCAAATCATTGTAGTAGCCTTCTTCTGCAAGCTTCACGAAATTATCGCGGTGCTTCGGGGTTTCGTCAAAAAGTTCGGCAATCATATCGCCGAAAGGGGTTGAGATACGGACTTTCACGTTGCGTAGTTCTTGGGTTTCGTTTTGGGTGGATGCTGCATCTGCGCCGGCCTCTGCAGCCTGCTCTGGAGTGCTTTTTTCTGCGCTTGATGCAGGCTCGTTGCAGCCGGATGCACTTGCCAATGTCATCAGAAATGCAACTCCTGCAAAAAGAATGAGTGGCTTCTTCATGGAAATTTTGTTTTTTTGTAGTTGGGCTCTGAAGACCGAGCCGCAAAATTAGCAAATTCTGACCCATGAAACTACGTTCCGTTCAATTCGCCATTGCTGCTCTGGCCATCGCCGGAGGCCTTTTTACTGCTTCGTGCAACAAGGTGGAGGAAACAGTAGCCACGATCACCGTCTTGAACACCTTCGGCTCACCGGTGCAGGGCGCTGACGTGCGTTTGTTCGCTGTTGGCTCGGTTGACAACGACGTGGTCGGTCAAATTCGCTTCGATACCCTCCAAGTTACCAATGGAGCGGGCAAGGTATCGTTCAACTTCAGCGAGTACTACAAGCGTGGTCAGGCCGGCTTCGCCGTACTTGACATCAACGCGAGCAAGGGTTCACTCGAGGGCCGTGGTATCATCAAGATTGTTGAGGAAGAGACCAACGAAGCAACCGTTGTGATTGAATAAAACGGCTACACATCCGCCGAAGGCGAATTCAAATCGCCATTCTCCCTGAAATACTGAATGATTGAACGCTTCATGAGCAGCTCTTGTTGGGGGCCGCTTAGCGGAGGCAGCATTTCTGTGCGCTCAAAATGGGGCCAACCATCGGGGTCATTGCCCGTGTAACGGTAGTACCCAAAAGGCTCGAGCAAGGTGCAAATGGCGACGTGCATCAAATCAACCTTCTCATCTTTCTTGAAAGTGCGAAAGCCCTGACCCAGTTCTTGAACACCGATCAGGTAAACGATTGACTGGAGGTCCATCCCTCCCCCAAATTGATCTTCCAAGCGCGCAAGCACTTCGCGCCACTCCATTTCAAATTGCACATCCATGCTGCAAAGATACAGCGGGGAACCACGGAAGCCACACAACATCCAATTGTTAATAAGTACCCCTCGAATTGTTAATAACCAAGATTGAAGCGCCTAAATTCGTAACAGGACTAAGCACGCTTATTTTTTATGGCGCATAACCACAAACGCTGTCTGACCGCCGGCGTGTTGCTATTTGGCCTTACGGCCGGGAGCATCGCACAGGTAGGCCAGAAAGTGTACCTTGACGGAAACTACAGCATCGTAAACAGCCCTGAAGTGGCTCGCTATTACCGCGAGGCCATGCACGGCGAAACGGGCCATTTGCTGGTACGCATATACCACACTGATGGCACCTTGAAAATGGAAGGCGCTTACCTCGCCGCAACGCCCGATGTGCCTGACGGCTTCTTCACCTATTACTACCGCAACGGCCAAGTTGAGTCGCAAGGCGAGTACCTGCGTGGCCGCAAAGCCGGGACGTGGAAGCGGTGGACGTGGGATGGCGCTTCGAAGCCCGATCGCTTTTACCCTGAGCCGCAAACCGAGATGGTGGTGAGCCTTCCCGCGCAGTTCCCGGGCGGGTACGAAGCACTACTCAATTTTGTGGAGGCGAAAACCGTTTACCCGCAGCAAGCACTGGACAAAAAAATCACCGGAATGGTGAAAATCTCCTTCCAGATTGACGAAGGTGGTCTCGTGCGCGACGTGGAAGTGGTTGAACGCCACGCCTCCATCCTTGCCGATGCTGCGTTGGAGTGCATTTGGGACATGCCCCTGTGGGAGCCTGCCAGCCGCAACGGCAAAGAAGTGAGCGCGCATTTCATCATCCCGTTTGTCTTCACAATTGAAGACGACAAGGGCACGGTGAAGGTGGGAAGCTAGGCGCTGCCTTAGCTGCTCATGACATTGTTCACGGCATTTTGCACGAACCACCCGTCGACCCCTCGATAGGTTTGCTGTTTTGACCGCACGCCGTCTTTCTGCATGCGCAAACCGTCTTCAAACACCTCCATGGTGACCAACTTGTTGTAAGGCAGTTTGAATGCTTTCAAGCCACCGTGGAAGTAAAACTGTTTGTTGGTGAGCGCCAGCATTCCGTTGCCTTGGTGCTTGAGCTCGGTGATTTGCACCGGTAGGCCTTTGAACGAGCCGGTTCGGTAGTACACCCCTTTCGCCACACGGAAGCTCATGCCCTGGCTTCTGCCTTGGTATTCGGTGCGTGTATGCGGTTCATACAGGTCAACATTGGGGAATACCCAAATCACGTACTCGCTTTTCTGAAACAGAAACGGTACTGAGCGACCGAGGTTGACGCGTTTGGGCTGTTTGCCCTCGCCGAGGTCGCGCAGGGTGCCGGCCATGACCACCCTGCTGAAGAGGCCTTTGGTATCGAGTTCGGCTTGACCGAGTTGCAGCCCATCTTTAAAGGCGAGCAGGCGGTCTTCTTCTTCTTGGGTGAGGACGTCGTCGTCGAGAAAGTCGGTCACCATGTCTTCGTACGCCTCGCGGTACACGGCCAGGCGTTGCTTCTCGTTGATGTGGGCGGCATCGGCGATGCGTTGCAACTCGGGCACCCGGTCGGCAATAGGCGCAGCGCTATCGAGCACTTCGCGGAAGATGGTTTTCATTTGGGCATTGCCCTCCTCAAAGGCGGCTTTGCATTCTTTGTGGAGGCGGCGGAAGAGTCCGGCTGACTTTCCGCAGTAGATGCATTTTGGCATAAGTAGACAAGGTTAGGCCTCCGTGGTTGAATTCAAACGAACACGATGTGGCACTACGACTTCGCTGAAAGTACTTGTTTTAGCAATCCGTAGGTGTAAAAAAAACTTAAAGTGGAAAGCGTGTTCGGGAATGCACAAGTGCAACACCGACCGGAGGCTGCTCATCCACCCGACAAAAAGAAACAAAAAATCCCGGCGAAAAGC
>DAITMF010000009.1:0-77727 GCA_036835325.1 Flavobacteriales bacterium | reverse complement strand
ATCGTTCGGCACATGAACGAACGCGACATCGCCGTAGGGAGAGCCGATTTAAGCGATTACTCCCTCGAACAGCTCGATGCCACCGCCAACGAAAGTGACCTTGAGCGTTTCCTCCGCGAAGCCCTTGAGCGAAAAGAATTCCGCGCCGCCGTGCGCATCTACTATTTGCTTGCACTCAATCGCCTCAACGAACGTGGGTTGATCCGCTGGGAACGCGACAAAACCAACCGTTCTTACCTCAACGAACTGTCTGACGCCGGTTTGCGCAACCGGTTCGGAGACCTCACACTCACCTACGAGGTCATGTGGTACGGTGAGGCACCCATTGATGAAGCTGTTTTCGGCACGCTTCAACCCGAGTTCGCCAACTTCATAAAGCACTTAAACAATGGCTAAAAGCAGCACTGCAAAAGCCATTGTGATTGCCGGTTTGGTGCTGGCCGTCGCTGCCGTGGCGGTGTTTTTGCTGTCTGAAAAACGCTACAACTGGAACGAAAACTACAAAGAAAGCGCCATCTACCCCTACGGCTCGTCTTTGCTCAAAGGCATGCTCAAACACCGAGCCGGTAAACCTGAAAACTTCATTGAAGTCAACAATGAAGACGACCTCGTAGTTTACTTGCCTGATTCAGGTGAGAAAGCTACTTACGTTTACATCGGACGTGAATACTACGCCACTCAAGCCGATGTCAATGTGCTTTTTTCCTTCGTTGAGAAGGGCAACACAGCCTTCATCGCATCACACACCTTCAACTACCGATTGCTCGACGCCTGCTTTCTCGACATTGACGGCACCCGGTTCATTGAAACCGATGACGATGACGACATCTACTACTGGGACGCTCCCGCCGATGTCGTGCTTTCAAAGGTCAACGACAGCACTGCTCGGCTCCATCTCTACGACGATGTCAGTACACGGCTTTCAATCACCTACCTCAAATCGCAGAAACCGGCCAATAAGGTGTGGCACTACTTCAACGAAGACCTTGAGCTCAACCGGGGCGCTGATTTCGACATCTTCGGCGAACTCGAAGACCACGGTCCCAACTTCATTGGCTTTCGCTACGGAGAAGGGTACTTCTACTTGCACTGCAATCCGCTGGCTTTCTCAAACCTCGTACTCGCCACTGACAGTGGCTTCGCCTACGCCGCTTCGGCCTTCGACGGTGGGCTTGAAGAAAAAATCGTTTGGGACAGCTTCAACCGCGACTTCCGCTTCGAAGAAAACAGCTACACCCCTCCCCGAAGTCAGCACGAAGACGGCTTCCTAAAGTTTATCTTGAGCGAGCGCAGTTTGCGCAACGCATGGTTCGTCTTGCTCACCATGGCCATCGCCTACCTTATCTTCGGAGCGCGGCGCGTGCAAAAACCCATACCCGTTATCCATCCCCATAGAAACACCTCCATTGATTTCGCAGAAACCATGGGCGCCATGTACAGAATGGAGGGCGAACACGCCAAACTCAGCGACCTGAAAATGCGGCTGTTCAAAGCGCACATCCGCGACCGGTACAGCATGCGCACAAAAGACCTCCACACTGATTTAAACGGCTTCATCGCACGGCTAAGTGAACGATCGCACGTTGACCAGCAAACCATCCGCGACATTTTTGAAATTTACCAGATCATCGAAGGACGCAACGACCCTGAAGGACACAAGCTCATTCGTTTGCACAACGCCATCGAAAAATTCCATCTCCATGCACGATAACACACCTGAAGAGCTGCCCGAAGGCAACACCGGAACCCCCGAAAGCACACACCCGCTTGGCACAGCCGCTGAAGCACTGACGGTTACTCCAACGCCTGCAAACGATGCCTACACCGAGCAACGCCGCTTGTATGGCCGCATCGACAGCGGCCACGTTGACGTAACCCCCGTTATGGAGGCCGCCCAACGCATCCAAAACGAAGTCGCTCGTGTCGTCATTGGCCAAAACACCATGGTAGAGCTTATGCTCGCCGGCATCCTTGTAGGCGGCCATGTGCTCCTTGAAGGCTACCCCGGTATTGCGAAAACCCTTACTGCCAAAACCCTCGCACGCAGCATTGCTTCCGGCTTCTCGCGCATCCAGTTCACGCCTGACCTGATGCCAACCGACATCACCGGAACCTCCGTGTTCGACATGAAATCGAGCAACTTCAACTTCAGAAAAGGGCCCATTTTCTCGAACATCATCCTCATCGACGAAATCAACCGTGCCCCGGCCAAAACCCAGGCCGCCCTCATGGAGGTCATGGAAGAAAAACAACTCACCTACGACGGTGTAACCTATACCATGGATTTCCCCTTCTTCGTGGTTGCCACCCAAAACCCCGTTGAACAAGAAGGCACCTACCAATTGCCTGAAGCCCAGCTTGACCGTTTCATCTTCCGAATCCGAATGCCCTACCCTTCGCTCGACGAAGAACAGCGCATCTTGGCCCGCTTCAGCGAAGATTTCACCGCACGTGTGAGCAATGAAGTGAACGCCGTCGTCGATGCCGCTATGCTCAACGAAGCGCGCACACGCATCGAAAGCGTATTCATCCGTCCTGAACTGCGCGATTACATAGCCGCCATCGTGCACAACACCCGCAACAATGCTGACCTCTTTCTTGGCGCATCACCCCGCGCGTCGTTGGCCATGCTGCGCGCATCCAAAGCGCTTGCTGCCATGCGCGGACGTGACTTTGTGACGCCTGATGACATACGCGAAGTAAGCACTCCGGTATTGAACCACCGCGTTATTGTGTCGCACGAACGCGAAATGGAGGGCACCACTGTTGACGAAATCATCGCACAAATCGTGCAAACCATCGAAGTCCCGCGGTGATGAAAAACTCCTTGCCGGCACGCATTTTCACTCAGCTTCGCATCAACCGACGGGCCTTCTTGGTGCTAGGCGGTGTTGCAGTGGTTTTTGTGCTGGCCTTCGTTTTTGACTTTATTTACCCTGCGGGGATGGTGTTGCTGTTTGGGCTTTCTGCGCTTTTCTTGGTTGATGGATGGCTGCTTTTCCAGCCCGCAATGAAGTTCAATGTACACCGGCATACGGGCAAACTACTGTCGTTGGGAGACCCCAACCCCATCGTGCTTCGCGTGCGAAGCAAAGTGCGCTTTGCGTTGCGCGTTCAGGTGTTTGAAGAGCTCCCGGTTCAACTGCAGCAACGCAATTTCAAAATGGATGAGCGCTTCGCACCGCTTGAACGCAAGGTGATGAAGTACCATATCACACCCAACACCCGAGGAAATTACGGGTTTGGTGACACCAACCTCATAGTGAGCACACAAATCGGCTTGCTGTCGCGACGTGTAGTGATGCACAACAGCCAGAATGTTGCTGTTTTCCCATCGGTGATTCAGATGAAGAAGTACGAATTGATGGCCTTTGCCCGCATCAGCACCTTCGAAGGCATCAAAAAAGTACGCCGACTCGGACACAGCTACGAATTTGAACAAATCAAAACCTACGTCACCGGCGATGACATAAGATCAATCAACTGGAAAGCAACTTCGCGCCGCAATCAACTGATGGTCAATCAGTACGAAGACGAACGGTCGCAACCCATTTACAGCATCATTGACAAAAGCCGGTCAATGCACATGCCGTTCAATGGGCTGAGCTTGCTTGACTACGCCATCAATACGTCTTTGGTGCTTTCGAACATCGCTTTAAAAAAGCACGACAAAGCCGGTTTGGTTTCGTTCTCAAGCACCATCGGTTCAACACTTCCCGCAGAGCGGGCATCGAACCAATTGAAGAAAATACTCGCCGCACTTTACAACGAAAAATCGTTCTTGCTTGAGGCCAATTACGACCTTCTCTACCGCGCCGTGAAAAACGTGGTGAAAAGCAGAAGCTTGATTTTTCTGTACACCAATTTCGAGTCACCTTACGCCATGGAGCGCGCTTTGCCTGTTCTTCGTAAAATCAATGCCACTCACCTCTTGGTGGTAATGATTTTCGAGAACACCGAACTCATGGCATACAGTCGCCGTGAAGCCGCATTTGTAACCGACATTTACACGCAAACCATGGCCGACAAGCTGGTTCTGGAAAAGAAACACATGGTGATGAAGCTTAAAATGCACGGTATTCAAACCATTTTGACCCGTCCTGAAGACCTTAGTATAAACACCGTTAACAAATACCTTGAGCTCAAGGCACGCGGATTAATCTGACCCGGCATGCGAAGTGAACTTCGGCATGTTAATTGCAGTGAAATCAGTACCGAGCGGGTTGCTGGTAAAATCATACTTTTGCGCTGATGAAATTTTCCGCCCGTCAAATAGCGGAGATGCTTGGAGGGCAGGTCGAAGGCGACGACAACGTGGCCGTATCAAACCTATCCAAGATCGAAGAAGGTACCCCCGGTACGCTCTCATTTCTTGCGAACAGCAAATATGAGCAGTACATCTATTCTACCGGTGCTTCGATTGTGATTGTGAACCAAAACTTCACCGCCGAGCAAGCATTGCCCAACACACTCACGTTGATTCGTGTGGCCGATGCCTATGCAGCTTTCGCCCAACTGCTTGAAGCCTACAACACCTACCGAACCCAAGCAGAAGGCAAAGAAGCCTCTGCATACGTTGACCCAACGGCCAGCATTGACGACGGGTGTTACCTCGGCCACCACACCGTAGTATCAACAGGCTGCCGGATTGGAAAAAACACCGTTCTGCACGCAGGGGTGTACATCGGCAAAGGGGCAAGCATTGGCGACCACTGCGTTTTGCACCCCGGAGTGAAAGTCCTTGATGGCTGCGTAATTGGCAACCACTGCACCCTGCACGCCGGAGCCATCATTGGCAGCGACGGTTTCGGCTTTGCGCCTGATGCTGCCAACAACTACAAGAAAGTGCCACAAATTGGCAACGTGGTGCTCGAAGACCGCGTTGAAATCGGCGCAAACACCACCATTGACCGAGCAACCCTCGGCTCAACTGTTCTGCGAAAAGGCGTGAAGCTTGACAACCTCATTCAAGTGGCGCACAACGTTGAAATCGGTGAAAATACCGTCATCGCTGCCCAAACTGGCATCGCCGGGTCGACAAAAATCGGCCGCGACTGCATGATCGGAGGCCAAGTGGGCATCGTTGGGCACATCCACATTGCGGATGGCGTAAAAATCGCCGCCCAGAGTGGAATTGGCTCATCCATCCAAAAAGAAGGAAGCATCGTACAAGGTTCTCCGGCCATCGAAATCGGCAATTTCAAACGTGCCTACATCGGTTTCCGAAACCTCCCAAAAATGGAAGATCGCCTGCGCGCACTCGAGCAACAGGCCAAATCAAACGGTTCAGACGCACCATGACCGCTAAACAACGCACGCTAAAAGCGCCTGTTTCTTTCACAGGCATCGGCCTTCACACAGGCGAAACAGCAACCCTTACCATTTGTCCGGCTCCTGCCGGTCACGGCTACAAATTCAAGCGCATTGACCTTGAAAACCAACCCGTGATTGATTGCGAACCTGACCGTGTCGTTGGCACGCAGCGTGGCACAACGCTCGAGCAAAACGGAGGCCGCGTGTACACCACCGAGCATGTGCTGGCCGCTATTTACGGGTGTGAAATCGACAATGCCCTGATTGAAATCAACGGGCCCGAAGTTCCGATTCTCGATGGCAGCTCTCAGCACTTTGTTGAAGGCATCCTTGCTACGGGTTTTGAAGAACAAGACGCCGACCGCGAATACCTCGTAATCAGCGAAACCATCGCGTTTGAAGATCCCGAGAAAAACGTTGAAATGCTCGCCGTGCCCACCCATGGCGGCGAGTTCAGGCTAACGGTAATGGTTGACTACAACTCGCCCGTTCTCGGCACGCAGCACGCCAGCATGTACCATTTGGGTGAATTTGTCCCTGAAATTGCACGCTCACGCACCTTCGTGTTCTTGAAAGAGATTTCAAGCCTTGCGCGCGCAGGCCTCATTAAAGGGGGCGATTTGGCCAACGCCATTGTGCTCGTTGAGCGCACCTACGCCAAAGAAGAGCTCGATGAAATTGCCGAATTGGTTGGCAAAAAAGACCTCAACCTTAAAGTTGAAGGCATCGGCGTGCTCAACACCACCAAACTTCAGTTTGAAAACGAGCCGGCCCGCCACAAACTCCTCGACATTGTCGGCGACCTCGCACTGGTAGGTAAATTCATCAAAGGACACATCCTCGCAGCGCGTCCCGGCCATGCCGGAAACGTCGCCTTCGGAAAAGTGCTCAAAGGCTTGCTTAAAAAACAGAAGGCCGAGGTAAGTTTCGATCTCAACAAAACACCGGTGTACGACATCAACGCCATCACGGCGATTTTGCCCCACCGCTACCCCTTCTTGCTGGTTGACAAAATCATTGAGATGGACGATCAATCCATCGTTGGGGTGAAAAACGTCACCTTCAACGAACCTTTCTTTCAAGGGCATTTCCCCAATAACCCCGTATTTCCCGGAGTGTTGCAGGTAGAAGCCATGGCGCAAGTTGGCGGCATTTTTGCATTGTCAACGGTACCTGACCCCGAGAACTATTCAACCTACTTCCTGAAAATTGACAAAGTGCGCTTCAAACAAAAAGTGCTCCCCGGCGATACCTTGGTATTTAAACTGAAACTTGAGTCACCCATTCGACGTGGCCTGGTTCACATGTCGGGCTTCGCTTACGTCAACGGAAAAGTTGTTTCAGAAGCCGAAATGATGGCCCAAATCGTGAAAGAACGCAACCTCGAAAACGCATCTGCTTGATGATTTCACCCCTCGCCTCTGTTGACCCCCGCGCCCGTATTGGCGAAAACGTAGAAATCGGCCCGTTCACCACAATCTACGGTGATGTCACCATTGGCGACTACACCTGGGTTGGACCAAACGTGACCATCATGGACGGTGCACGAATCGGCAGCCACTGCCGCATTTTCCCCGGCGCAGTGATTTCGGCCATCCCACAAGACCTGAAATTTGAAGGCGAAGAAACCACGGCTGAAATTGGAGACCACACCACCATTCGCGAGTGTGTAACCATTAACCGCGGAACCCGCGACCGCATGAAAACCAAAGTGGGTAGCCATTGCCTGTTGATGGCCTATGTACACATCGCGCACGACGTAGTTGTGGGCAATCACTGCATCCTCGCCAATACAGCAAACATCGCCGGACACGTCGTTATTGACGATTTTGTCATCATTGAAGGCGTGGTGGCTGTGCAGCAGTTCATTCACATTGGCAGCCACAGCTTCATCGCCGGCGGGTCATTGGTTCGAAAGAACGTTCCGCCATTCATCAAAGCAGCGCGCGAACCCCTCACTTTCGCGGGAGTGAACACCATCGGTTTGCGCCGCCGTGGCTTTAGCAACGAAGCCATTCAGCACATCGAAGATGTGTACCGTGTGATTTACATCCACAACAGCAACATCAGTCAGGCCATCAAAGTGGCCGATATCGAGTTGCCCGGCTCGCCTGAAAAAGAACGCATTCTGAATTTCATTCGCGAGTCTGACAAGGGCATCATTCGCGGGCCCGTATAGCCATGGAACTGCACATTCGCAATGCCGGCCGGCGGTTTAACCGCGATTGGATTTTCCGCGGACTTGACTGCAGCATTCCAACCAACGCGCATGTGCTCATCACCGGTCCCAACGGATCAGGCAAATCAACGCTCCTTCAAGCAATTTCTGGCTTTTTGAGCTTGTCTGAAGGTGAAATTGCTTACACCAACAAAAATGCACCGGTTCATCCTGAGCACCTTTGGAGGCAAGTAGCACTCTGCACGCCTTACCTTGACCTCTTTGAAGACCTTACCTTGCACGAGGCGGTTCAGTTTCAAGAAGGATTCAGGGATTTTAGGGATGGATGGACGACCGCCTCGGTGATTGAGCGCACCGGCTTGGAGACCCACCGCTCGAAGCAACTGAAGAACTTCTCATCGGGGATGCGGCAACGCGTTAAGCTGGCCCTGGCCTTGCTGTCGGATGCCTCGCTCATCTTGCTCGATGAGCCTACCTCAAACCTCGACCGGCAAGGTGTTGACTGGTACCGCAATTTGCTTACCGAACACGCCGAGAACCGAACCATTGTCATCAGCAGCAACCACAACACCGATGAGTACCTGCGCGCTGATATCGCCATCGACATTACCTCACTGAAATAATGGTATAGGGCATTTCCTACACCAACAACGTGCATCGGCTGACAAACCTGCGTGGCCCGTGTGGAGTAAAAGACTTCACACACCAACACGCACACCATGCACCGCTTTAACAGAATACCGATTAGCGTCTGGTCGCTTATTTTTACAACCTCCATTTCGCTCACTGCACTTGCTGAAGTTGGCGACGGATGCATTGTCGCCCAAACCGATGGCATGGCCTGCATGCACCTCGATGCCGGCACTGTTGGCCAAACTTTCACCCCTTGCCGTGAAGGCCTTCTCGACTACCTCGTACTGTATACCGGTAGTTCAAATGACGTAAGTTTCGCTGCCGAGCTGCGCATCCTTCACGGAGAAAAAGAGTTGCACAAACAACAAGTCATTCTTCAGTCGTCTGACCGTCATCCTGAAGTTAGGGTGCGCATGGCGCGCAGGCCCTACCTCTATCCCGGTGAAACCTACACCTTGGAGCTAAAAGTGCCCGGTGGCAAGCAAATCGCAGTGGCCTACACCGAGAACGACCAGTACAGCTTCGGCAACATGACACTCAATGGCTTGTTCACCCCGTACGACCTCACCTTCGAAGCCGGTATTCGTGGGTTTGAAGAGGCACCGGCGTCCATCCATCCTGAAAACTGCCATCCTGAACAGTTTGACATTAGCGGTGAGTATGCCGCATCGGAGGTACGCCGTCAAAGTTTTCAACTCTGCGAAGAAGCACAGCTTCTTGGCATGTCACTTGGGTACAGCTCTCCCGTTGACTTCACCGGTCGGGTGCAGCTCATGCACAAAAGTGACCACTACCTACCCATCGCCGTTATGCCATTCACCGCTGAGGCGAGCTTTGAAGGCCGACTTGTGGTCACCGCGTCGGAAGGAACCGCACTCGAACCCGGCAAGTACCATTTTGAAGTGATTGTTGACGGCGACGCGCGCAAGCACGTTGGCTTGCTCTCTGCTACCGGAAACCCCTACCAGAGTGGCACCCTCTTCACCATTGACGGCCCGTCTGAGCACGACCTCAGCTTCAGCATCATCACCGATGAACCCAATGCCACCCTCGAACAAGCCGCCAGTTTCGAAGTGCTTACCGGGTACGAGCAACACACCTGTGCCATTGCCCAGCCCTTTCACGACACTTGGCAACCCTTTACAAACACGCACTTGGCAATTGACTTGCCGCTGTGCGATGATGGCAAACTGCAAACGCTCTACATCCCTGCGCGTGCCACCGGCATTGTCAGCGCGATCGTGTACCATGTAAAAGACCAGAACGGACGCATTTTGTATTCAGCAAACATCCGCGAAGAACACTTCAGCGAAGGCAAACTGATGCTCGAATTGGGTGAACAGCAGGTCGTTTACTACCAGAATTACAGTGTGGTGTTCGACATCCCCACCTCAGCCAACTTGGAATTGGGCATGAGCAGCCATCCCGATCATGCCGGATTTGTAGCCAAAACCAACGGGGAAAGCCTTCGCTTTCATCCATCCCTCGCCTTGGGCATGGAGCCCTTCGCCTTTGAAGAAGTCGCCACAACGCTTTCGCCTCCCGTGCATTTTCACAGCTTTCCCAATCCGTTCAACACCGACTTCACGGTTGAACTAACCGATGTCAAAGACCGCGAGGTAACTGTGCGCCTGTTCAGCGTCCTCGGACAAGAGCTCGCCATCGCACAAACCGATGGAAGCCGTGCCGAAGAGTCGCTGCGATTCCACCTCGACGAACACCTTGAACGCGGTTATTACACCCTCCGCATTGAATCGGGCGATCACGTTTCGATTGATACGGTAGTGAAGCAGTGATTACAATTGGTGCGCAGGCCGCAAAAGATCGTTCACCGTTTTCACAGGTGCGAAGGTATCTGCGGGGACTTCTGCGAAGACCGAAAGCCAATTTTCCATTCCTCCGTTCCACAAACCAGGCAGCTCAAGCACCCGTATATCTCGTCCATTGTGCACCTTTTGGGTAACAATCACCCGGTTCGGGTTGGCGAAATCAACCAAATTGTAGGGATTGCCATCGGCATCGTTTAGTGCGCACACCATATCGACAGGGTTGAAGTGCGTACTTGCCTCAAGGAGTGCTTCTTGCTCCGGATTGTTCCGGTCGATTTGAGAGCTTTCTATGATTTGGACGGATGGCACGCCGTTGGACGTGTTCATCCAAAACGGCCCGCCGCCGGGTTCACCGGTGTTTCTGACCATTCCACACACGCGTACGGGCCGATCGAGAAGCGCAATGACCTCTTCACGTGAGGGCAACCTTTCCCATCCATCCCCAAAAAACCAGCGGCGCAAAAAGCCCACGGCTGCTTCCGACAGGGCGCCTTTCTTAAGTTCACGCAGCAAGGCATTTCGCTCGGCCACAAGTGATAAAAGCAAACCACCGAGAACCGATTTATGGTAGTTCACCCACGGTTGATGCGGCTCGGGAACAATGTTATCGATGTTTTTAATGAACACAACATCGCGGTGAAGAAGGGCAAGATTGTGAAGCAGGGCACCATGTCCCCCGGGCCTAAAAACCAAGGCATTCTCATCGTTGCGCAAAGGCTCATAGGTGGAGTCGAGAGCAAGCGTATCGGTTTGTGCAGATTGCACCGAAAATGAAACCGAGAGCTTGGCATTCAGCGCTCGGGCGTAGCCAATGAGCGACTGTTGCGCCTCATGGCTGAAGGTGCTCGGCACGGTAAAGTGCACCTCTTGTTCAGCACCTGAGCTCATCATGCCTGCCGCTTCAACCAATTGTTCTTGGAACGCCGTTCGCACAGAATCGCCATAGCCGTGAAATGGGATGCTGCCCTTCGGCATTTGATCGAAGCCCATGTGCGCTTCATCAAGCAACACCGATGTTACGGTTGCATAGTCGCCTTCTGCAAGGCATCGTTCAAGCGATTGGCCCAATGCTTCAAGCCGTTGATTCAGCGCTTTCGCAAAAGGTAGCTGCCTCAGCATGGCAAAAAAAGTGTGCCGTGCAGGGTCGTCGCCTTGGCCACGCAAATGAGCAAACATGCGGGTGGCTGCGCCTGAAGCCGGCACAAAACGAGCGAGTTGTATCCGTTTGGATGCCGCCCTAAACGTAGCAGCCAAGGTTTGGCGGTCTTCTTCGTCCAATGTCAGAATGCCATCACCAAGCGTGCACGGCCGCAAAACCGGTGCATACGCAGCACCCGAGCGTAAAAGTTGAAGTTGCCTTTCCGCAACACCCTGATCGATGCTACGCGCAGACAATTCACTGATATCGCGGTCGTTTAAAGGCATAAAAAAGGCGCCATCTTTCAGGCGCCGCGAAGATACAAAGCTTTATTTAGAGCCTGACTACAAGAGCTGGCTCAACTCGCGATTCGCAAGTTCACATTCTGAACGTACTGCAAGTACCAAGGTTGGCAATTCATCCATCTCACGGTGCTCTCGCGAATTTCGCTCAATGCGAAGAATCTTCTCTTCCATGCTGCGGAGGCCCAGCATTGAAATGCTCGACTTGGCTTTGTGCGCTAATGGATGCAGCGCATGCAAGTCATTGCGGGCAATGCACGACTCCATTTCTGAAATGTACTCGGGTACTTGTTGCAAGAACAGGTGGATGATTTGCTTGATCATCTCCTGATTCCCCTGAAATATCTGGTTAAGATACGACAGGTCGAACAGCCGATTCGTAGGTTGTAGTTGCATAAGAAAGTCAGGTTAGTTGATTCTTATACGCATGACCCTTGTGCAAGTTTCATGCGGATGAGAAGTTCGACGAACGGAATCAATTGTCGAAGATGGCTTCTGAGGGCTTGCAGCGGTGCAGGGCTGACAAAAAGTCGACCACGTCACACGGCCGACCTCCCGAGTTCACAACGGTTTTACCCAATGAACGCTTGAGGTGACCTATGCCATGAAACTTCATGGTGAGTAGCCGGTAATTGGCACTTCGAAAAACACCGATTGCCGTTTTGCTATTCATGTACAATATGATCGCAAAAGGCGGCAGTTCGCGGTCTGAGAAAAAATCCAACGCCATTGAATCAACCCGCACAACGCTTACTGCTTGCAGCGATTCAAGGTAATCAAGTACACGGTTGACCCGTTCTCCATCACGCCGGTAATCTTCCAACAGAAGAACCTGCGGCTTCCCTATTCGTTCCATGCTTGGGTTTTACGCCAAATGAGAGCCGTTGGTCGTAGGGCATCAACTGAAGTGAAGTGTAAGCTAAATCTGATGGTCGCACGATGCGGGTCAAGCGGTTTTTCTACCTTTAACCATCACTACACTTAACCATGAAAAAGGTCTTGGTCACCGGAGGCGCCGGTTACATCGGTTCACACACCTGTGTTGAATTGAGCGCAGCTGGCTATTTGCCCGTAATTGCTGATAACCTGTCAAATTCGCGCGCGTCTGCCGTTGAGGGTATCGCAGAGTTATGCACCCAAACACCGGTATTCAGACAGCTTGACTTCACCGATTACGATGCGGTAGAGCGGCTTTTTGTTGCTGACGGCCCATTTCACGGTGTCATTCACTTTGCTGCCTTCAAAGCCGTTGGCGATTCGGTAAAGCATCCGCTTAAGTACTACCGCAACAACCTGCAAAGCACCGAAGTGCTGCTGTCAGCTATGGCCCGCCATGGGTGTAGTTTGCTGGTTTTCTCATCGAGCTGCACAGTTTACGGGCAACCCGATGTGCTGCCGGTCAATGAAGATGCACCCATCGCCAAAGCCCACTCGCCTTATGGCCTTACCAAACAGGTGTGCGAGCAAATGATTCGC
Organism: Flavobacteriales bacterium; assembly: GCA_036835325.1. Lineage (GTDB taxonomy): Bacteria > Bacteroidota > Bacteroidia > Flavobacteriales_D > Sanyastnellaceae > CAMCHP01. The sequence goes on along the minus strand of DAITMF010000009.1, from coordinate 64,857 downwards.
GACACCGCCTATGCGCCTGAAAGTGCCCTGAGTGCTGTTTTACTGAGGTATTTCAATCCGATTGGCGCGCATCCGAGCGGATTGATTGGCGAACTGCCCTTGGGCGCGCCTGAAAACCTCGTGCCTTACATCACACAAAGCGCAGCGGGAATTCGCGGCCCACTCACCATTTTCGGAAGCGATTACAACACCCCCGATGGCACCTGCGTACGCGATTACATTCACGTGTGCGACCTTGCCGCGGCGCACGTAAGTGCTTTGGCCTGGTTGGAAAAATCGCCAAAAGCCTGTGAACCCATCAACTTGGGCACAGGCACAGGCAATTCTGTAAAAGAAGTCATCGACACCTTCCAATCTGTTACAGGCGTGCCCTTGCACTACACCTTTGGTGCCCGCCGATCAGGCGATGTAGAGCAAATCTATGCCCGTGCCGACAAGGCATGGGATCTTCTAGGTTGGCGTACTGAACGCACCCTTCGCGATGCCTTGATTGATGCTTGGAATTGGCAACTTAAATTGGAAAAAAAACCGCATGCGTAGCCTCCTGTTCATCGGCCTGCTGATTTGCATATTCACTGCATCAGCGCAAAAAACCGACCGTTCGTCGCGTTACATGAAGCCGCAAGACCGCTTGGTCATTGATGTGACCAATCTGATGCTTCTTGAACCTGCTCCCGGATTATCGCTGCGCGGATGGTCACCGGGCTTCGGTGCGGCCGTTATGCACCCCGTTCGCCTCGGCAAGTCATTTTTCTGGCTTGCTGCCGGATACGGAGTTCGATCAATGAACTACCACATGAACGGGAATTTCGCAGAATTTGAGACCCCAAGCGGAACACGTTCTCAATTCATTGCTTTTGACCGCGGCTACTCTTACGATAAACACAAATGGGCCATCACGAACGCCGAAATTCCTTTTGAATTTAGGTACCGCAACGACCGGCCAAACGGTTTCAAGTTCGGCATCGGCGGAAGCATCGGATACCTCATTAATAGCCACTCCAAAACCATCGACGACGATGGTAAAAAGAAATTCTACGCGTTAAAGGGCATCGAAACCTTGAACTACGCGCTGACAACACGAATCGGATTTGGTCGCTACTCGGCCTTTGTGCACTACCAGTTGAGTCGGTTTATCCGAAACGGCGACTTCCCTCAAATGACACCCGTGTCATACGGAATCGGCATTCAGCTTATTTGAAGCTAAACTTCCGTTAGAGGTACCATCCTGCCGTGAGGCAGAAAAAATGAATCAAAAATCCGGTCACAAATCCCAGGTACACCTGCGCATGGGTGTGCACCCCGAGCGTTATGCGCGCCCAGCCGACTGCACCTGCAATGAGCACCGAAAAACCCAGCAAATCGCCGTGGCCGAGCAGGTGGATTTTATTGACCGCCGCAATCACTCCGCACACACTGCCGATGGCAAGCATGTGCATGCTGATTTTGGTTTGAACCGTAACCACGGTCGCAACAGCGAGCGAAACCAACAACGCTGAGAAAACGCCGTAAACGATGGCAGGCATGAAGAGTGCGTCGCCGTGACGCCGCAGCCAGAAATAACTCAACCCGTAGTAAAACAAAAAGAGCACAAAGGGCAAAAAACGCTCGGTGCGGTTGGTGATGTCTAGGTTTGAAACCAGGTTTCGCGAACGCATGATGAGGATTGACAGCCCCGGCGCAATCAAGTTGATTAGCAAAATGAGCAGCAACAAGCGAAACACCTTTGGATGCAGCCCCAGAAAAGGGTCAATGTAGTACACCACTGCAAGGGTAATCAGTGGCATCCATAACGGGTGAAAGGTGTACGAAATGGCCGTTGCGATGCGTTCCATGCGCTCAGAGTTCTTTGCGCAATCGAGCAACCGGTATATTGAGCTGTTCGCGGTACTTGGCAACGGTTCGCCGGGCAATGTTGTAGCCCTTTTCTTTAAGCAGGGCTGTCAGTCGGTCATCGGTAAGGGGTTTGCGCTTTTCTTCAGCGTCAATCGCGTCTTGAAGTATGCGCTTCACCTCACGTGTCGAAACCTCTTCACCGTCTTCACGCTCAAGCGATTCACTGAAGAAGGTTTTGAGCAAGAAGCTACCGTACGGCGTTTGCACATACTTGCTGTTGGCCACACGCGAGATGGTCGAAATGTCCATACCCACCTGCTCGGCAACGTCTTTCAAAATCATCGGACGCAGCTTGGTTTCGTCGCCGGTAACAAAATACTCATGTTGCAGATTGAGAATGGCCTGCATGGTGAACAGCAATGTTTGTTGACGTTGATTGATGGCATCAATGAACCATTTGGCCGCGTCAATCTTCTGCTTCACAAACATTACGGCATCTTTCTGCGCCTTGTCACCACCTCCACTTGTGTCTGCATAGGTTTGGAGGAGTTCTTTGTACTGCGGACTGATGCGCAAGTCAGGAGCATTGCGCTGATTCAGTTCAAGCCTGAGCTCTTCGCCGTCAACACTTACCAAGAAGTCAGGCACGACGTGCTGAATCGACTTGGCCGATTCTTGCATTGAATTGCCAGGCTTCGGGTTGAGCCTAAGGATTTCGGCCAGTGCATCGCGAAGATCGTCTTCGTCAATGTCCATGCGCTTCATGATGTGATCGTAGTGTTTGCGGGTAAACTCTTCAAAGAACTCTGTGAGCACTGTGCGGGCAATGCCTACCGCCGGGTGTTCATGTTCTGATTTGCGGGTGATTTGCAAGAGCAGGCACTCGCGCAAATCGCGGGCAGCGACTCCCGGCGGGTCAAGGTCTTGAATCACCTTCAACACCTCCTCCACTTGCGCCTCACTGACCATGATGTTTTGGGTGAAGGCCATGTCGTTGACCATGGAGCGCACTTCGCGGCGGAGGTAACCGTCGTCATCAATGTTGCCGATGATGGTTTCGGCGATGGTTTCTTGAAGGTCGGTTAAGTTACGAAGGCCGGCTTGGGTGCGCAGATTGTCGTGAAAGCTGCGGCTCTGCCCCATGGGCATGTCGCGCTCCTCGGTTTGGCCGCTACCGCCGGTGTTGTATTTGTAATCGGGGGTATCGTCGTCGAGGTAGTCGTTGATGTCAAACTCGTCGCGCGAATCCGATACCTCATCACGGTACTCGTCGTCGCCGTAGTCGTCGCCGTAGTCGTCTTCCCGTCCTTCTTCCAAAGCCGGGTTGATTTCGAGCTCCTCTTTGATGCGCTGCTCGAGCTCAATCGTGGGCACCTGCAGCAGTTTCATCAGCTGAATTTGCTGAGGAGAGAGCTTTTGCAGCAGTTTTTGTTGTAGCGATTGCTTTAGCATGCGGGAGGGCGAATCTTCGTGCCGTTAAGTTCTTAAAATTCTGCGTTCTGAGGAGTACGCGGGAAAGGAATCACATCGCGAATGTTGCCCATGCCCGTTACAAACATCACCAAACGCTCGAAACCGAGTCCGAAACCGGCATGCACAGCGGTACCAAACCGGCGTGTATCGAGGTACCACCACACGTGGTCTTCAGGAATGTTGAAGGCCTTGCATTTCTCAATTAAGACGTCAAGCCGTTCTTCGCGTTGGCTTCCTCCGATGATTTCTCCGATACCGGGCACGAGAATATCCATCGCTGCAACGGTTTTCCCGTCGTCGTTGGCGCGCATGTAAAACGCTTTGATTTTGGCCGGGTAGTTGGTCAAAATCACCGGCTTGCTGAAATGCTTTTCAACCAGATAGCGCTCGTGTTCGCTTTGCAAGTCAATGCCCCATTCAACGGGGTACTTGAATTTTTTCTTTTTGTAAGGGGATGAGTTGAGGAGGATGTCAATAGCCTCTGTGTAGGTAATACGTTCAAAAGCATTCTCCGAAACAAAGCGCAAACGGTCAAGGAGGCCCATTTCAGGGCGTTCATTGGCGGGTTTGGCTTGGTTTTCGGCCTTTTCACGTTCGTCGAGGAAGGCGAGGTCATCGGCGTAGTGCTCCATTGCGTAGCGAATGAGGTAACGCAGGAAGTCTTCGGCCAAATCCATGTTGTCGACCAAGTCGTTGAAAGCCACCTCGGGCTCAATCATCCAAAATTCGGCCAAGTGGCGCGAGGTGTTTGAGTTCTCAGCCCGGAAAGTCGGACCGAAGGTGTAAACCTGTCCGAGCGCCATGGCACCAAGTTCGGCCTCAAGTTGGCCGCTCACGGTAAGGTTGGCCTCCCGGCCGAAGAAGTCTTCGGAAAAATCGATGTTTCCATCTTCGGTGCGTGCCGGATTCCCCAGCTCGAGGGTGGTTACCTTGAACATTTCCCCGGCACCTTCGGCGTCAGACGCTGTAATGATGGGTGTGTGCAGGTTGAAAAAGCCACGGTCATTGAAGTACTTGTGAATGGCAAACGACAAACCGTGGCGAATGCGGAAAACCGCTCCAAAGGTTGACGTGCGGAAGCGCAAGTGCGCCTTCTCGCGCAAGAACTCCAGGCTATGGCGCTTCATTTGAATGGGGAACTTCTCGGGGTCGGCATCGCCGAGCACTTCGAGCATTTCCACAATCACCTCGGTTGATTGGCCTTTCCCTTTTGATTCAACCAACTGGCCAACGGCCCGAATGGATGCGCCGGTAGTGAGCCGTTTGCGCAGGTCATCGCCAAACTTCTCGCGGTCAATGACCAACTGAAGGTTGTTGATGGTTGAGCCGTCATTTACGGCCAAAAAGGTTTCGTTCCGAAAGGTGCGTACCCATGCGCACACGGTCACCTGCTCCCCAATCTTATCGGGCGTAAGCAGCGAAATGATGGCATCGCGTTTCACTGGTGCATCGTTGTTTTAAGGCTGCAAAGATGCGATATTTCAACCGCTCTGTCACCGTTAAACGCGCACTGATTTCGTATGCTTTTAGAGCAACTGTACCGGCTGCGGCACATTGGGCAGGTCTGACTCCACTTTGCCGTCGCGCAGCCGCACGATGCGGTGGGTGTGCGAAGCAATGTCTTCTTCGTGGGTAACCAAAACGATGGTGTTTCCGAGGGCATGAATGTCTTCAAAAAGTTTCATGATCTCATACGAAGTCTTGGTATCGAGGTTTCCGGTGGGTTCATCTGCCAAGATGATTGATGGGTGATTCACCAGTGCCCGTGCAATGGCCACACGTTGCCGCTGGCCACCACTGAGTTCATTGGGTTTGTGATCCATGCGGTCACCAAGGCCTACTTGATTGAGCACTTCTTTGCCTCGGGCGATGCGCTCCGGTTTGGCAAATCCGCCGTAGACCAGTGGCAAGGTCACATTGTCAAGGGCCGTGTAGCGCGGCAGTAGATTGAAGGTTTGGAAAACGAAGCCGATCTCTTTGTTGCGAATGCCGGCAAGCTCGTCGTCGGTGAGCTTGGCGACTTCTTGTTGGTTGAGGATGTAACTACCGTCAGTAGGCGTATCGAGGCAACCCAAAACGTTCATCAAGGTTGATTTCCCGCTTCCCGAAGGCCCCATGAGCGCTACGTACTCGCCACGGTTAATAAACAAATCAACGCCATCCAAGGCCCTAACGACCTGATCACCGACTTGATACACTTTGGTCAACGCACTGACCTGAATTAGCGCTTCACTCATGGCATTTTCTCTGTGCCACAAGGTTAGCACATCCATCCGAAAAACGAAGATGAAAATTGAGCAACGGACATAAGCGCGTGTCCAACGGCGGGCGATTTAACTACTTATTGTCTCTTTTTGTATACTTGTAGACAACCAAAACAGGAATACCTTCATCAAAGGCATATACCCGAAAACCAATTCTATGCGCCCAGCTAAACTCTTTATTGCCTCTGTCTTGCTTTTGGCAACCGGCCATGCCATTTCCCAGGTGCAAGTGAACTCTACCCTCACACCGGAGCAATATGTAAACGACATCTTGCTCGGCAATGGAATTGAAGCTTTCAACGTACAGCTTACCGGTTCAGCGGTGCAAATCGGCCACATGACGGGTGGTGGCCCTACACCGGCTCCGATTGCTGAAGGGCTCATTTTGAGCTCGGCACAAGCAACAAATGTGAGCTGTGCAACGGATGTCGACGTGCCCTTCGGTCAAGGAGTCAGTGGTGACGCCTCACTCCTGAGTGTTGCAAATAGTGTGCCACCGCTAATCAATCAAAACTTCAACGTGAGCGCGGTCAACGACATTTGCGCCATTGAATTCGACTTTGTCGCCAGCGGTGATTCAATCAAATTCAATTACTTCTTCGGATCTGACGAATACCTAACTTGGGTAAACACATCGTTCAACGACGTTTTCGCCTTCTTTTTATCAGGCCCCGGAATCACCGGCCCGTATTCGGCTCCTGCAGGGTACCCCGGCGGGGCAGTCAATATCGCTATCCTTCCTGAAACAAACCCGCCCTTGCCGATTACCATTTCATCGGTGAACAATGTCTTGAACAACCAATTTTACATCAACAACCAAGGCAATACCCAATTTTGCCAAAACGGTTTGACCACACTGCTCACCGCAGAAGCCGGTGGTTTGCTTTGCGGCGAAACATACCACATTAAGTTGGCCATTGCTGATGGCTCAGACTCTAACCTTGAGTCAATCGTAGTGATCGAAGCTGGAAGCTTTAGCTCAAACAGTTTGGCTATTGGCACCATCATTCCAAACGCCCCACCGAGTTACCCTGCGCTCACCCTGTTGGAAGGATGCATCGACGGCACCTTGATCATTAGTCGATTTGAAACAACCCAAGCCGACACACTTCTGCTCACCATCGGGGGAACGGCAACATCAGGACTCGATTTCGAACCCCTTCCTGACTCGCTCTTTTTTGAGGTTGGACAAGGTGAAATCAGCATCCCGATTACCACGCTCTTTGATACCGAAGTCGAAGATACGGAAACGCTAACCGTTTCTTACGAACAACTCAACAGTTGTGGCGACACCATCGTTTCGAGCATCACGCTCACCATTCTCGACTACCAATTGCCCACACTTGATCTTCCTGACAACCTGCTGCTTTGCAACGGCGAAACCCAAGTGCTCTCTGCAGTTCCCAGCGGCGGCAGCGCACCATTCAACTTCGAATGGAGTACAGGCACAACGGCACCACAGATTACAGTGGGTCAAAACGGTAGCCAACTCATTACAGTCAACGTTACCGATTACTGCGGCAACTCGGTAGAACAAACCATTAACGTGGTTGTGCCTGACCAAAACACCATCGTTTGGGACTTTATTGAGGTGAATGCCCCACCTGGATTACCGCAAAACACCTTAATTGAAGATTGCGTGAGCGGTCTATTGACCATCGCACGCGCTTCAACAAACGGAGAAGACACCCTAGCTTTGACCATCGGCGGCACGGCTACCAACGGAACAGATTACACCACCCTTCCCACTCAAGTGATCTTCGCAGACGGTGAAGAGGTGTTTACTTTTGAAGTGAACGCGTTCTTCGACAACCTCGCTGAACAACAGGAAACCATTGTAATCACCTATTTTTATGTGGATGGATGCGGCATCGAGTACTCCGAAACACTCACGTTGAACGTTATTGATTACTCAACCCCTGAAATCATTGTTGATACCGATCTCTTCCTTTGCAATGGTGAAGAGGCTGTCGTAAGTGGATTGCCATCTGGAGGTTACCCACCTTTTGCTTACGCTTGGTCAACTGGCCAGTCAACTGCGAACATCACCGTTACAGGCGGTGAGTTAAGCGAGGTGTCGGTGATCACCACCGACTACTGCGAAAACGAAAGCACTGCCCTGTTCACCATTGAGATCCCTGAACCGCTAATCGCACCAAATGACGCCGAACTCTGTTTTGGAGGCGAAATTCGGCTTCAGCCAACCGGCGGTGTTCAACCTTATGTGTTTGACTTCCCAACCGATTCTATCGGCCTGTTCGAAGCAGACTTCTCCCCGGTCTACGCAGGCGACTACACCATAACCTACACTGACCAATGCGGTGTATCGGTATCTTCGCTCTTGGAAGTCTTCTTCTGCGAAACAGAAATCCCCAACATCTTCACGCCCAACGGTGACGGCATCAATGACCGTTTCGTAATTGGCGGCTCGCAAGGCTTCCCTAACAGCCGACTTGAAGTTTACAACCGCTGGGGTGGATTGGTGTACGAAGAAGACGCGTACCAAAACAACTGGGATGCCCGTGACGTGCCTGATGGGGTGTATTTCTACATCTACTCGCGACGCGATGGAGAGAAATTCAGCGGCACGGTAACGATTTCAAGGTAATCAGCGGTAGTCTTTTTTCAACCCTGTACAACCAAATTTGAAGTTGTCGCATCATGAGAGTGACCGTAGTTGGTTGTATTTTTACCGAAATTCTTCATAGGATGAAAAAGATTGCTTTCGTTGCCATAGGATTCCTCTTCACGTGCAGTGGCTTTTCGCAGCTTGTGGTTGACAATACTGTGACCCCAGAACAGGGTGTTCAAGATGTTCTGTTGGGCGACGGCGTTGAAGTGTTTAACATCACATTCTCCGGTGACGATAACCAAATCGGGTCATTCAATAGTGCGAATTCCAACATCGGATTGTCTTCCGGATTGGTTCTTGCAACAGGTGATATCGCTGTAGCCGTAGGCCCAAACAACTTAGGAGGCGCAGGGCTCGGAGGCGGCAATCTTGGTGCCGGTGACCCTGATTTAACTCAGCTTTCAACTTTCGGAACAAATGATGCGGCAATTTTGGAATTTGACTTCCTTGCTACGGGTGATTCGATATCATTCAGATATGTTTTTGGCAGTGAAGAATACAACGAATATGTCTGCGGAAGTGTGAATGATGCCTTCGGCTTCTTCCTATCAGGCCCTGGAATCAACGGTGTTTACTCGCTGAATGCAGTAAACTTGGCACTTGTGCCTGACACCGAAATCCCTGTAACCATTAACACCGTGAACTTGGGGGTGGCTGGGAGCGCAGGTTTCGAACCGCAATGCGCGCAGGTTTCTCCCGATTGGGCCAACAACACTGAATACTACATCGACAACGAGAACAATACTTCCCCGACCAGCACACAACTCGACGGCTTAACCGTTGTTCTTGAAGCAAAAGCAGGAGGTCTGCAGTGCGGCGAAACCTACCACATTAAAATTGCCATCGCAGATGCCGGAGACACTGCCTTTGACTCGGCTGTTTTCTTGGAAGCCGGTAGCTTTAGCTCTAACGATGTGTTTATTTCAGCTGATATTCCAAATACCCCGCCAAACTTCCCTCCGCTCACCCTTTTGGAAGGCTGTATTGACGGCAACATCACCATCGTCCGGCCTTCTGCCGATCAAAATGACCAAATCGAACTCATCGTCGGTGGTACAGCTACCGCAGAGCTCGACTATGAATTGCTCCCTACAATCATCAACTTTCCCCCAGGTCAACTCTCGGTTAGCATCCCCGTGGTGACCATTTACGACGAAACTGTTGAAGAAACAGAAACACTGACCGTGTCGTATGCCTTTATTAACTCATGCGGCGACGAAGTTGATGTTGAATTGGTGCTCAACATTCTCGACTACAATCCACCCGTAATCGACATTCCTGAAGAAATCAATCCGTGTGGCGGTGAAAGCCAAGTCGTGTCTGCCGAGCCGGTAGATGGATTCGCACCGTTCGTTTACACGTGGTCAACAGGCGCTAGTACACCCTCCATCACGGTAGTGGGCGGTGGCCCAAGCGAAATTTTTGTCGACCTGATTGACTACTGCGGATTCACCGCTGAAGATTCATTCATTGTGGTAATTCCTGATCCTCTTTTTATCCCAGATAATTCTGACGAGTGTGTCAACGTGCCCATTCGCTTGTTGCCCGTTGGTGGTGCCCAACCTTTCACATGGACGTACGACGAAGAAAACCTCAACTTCAACGAAGAAACCGGGAACTGGTCGTCAGATGTAATCGGCGTTTACCTGATTGAGTTGGTCGATGGTTGTGGCGAGGGCGGAGGCTTCTTGCTCGAAATCGATGTGTGCGACACCACCATCCCCAACATCTTCTCGCCCAATGGTGATGGCATCAACGACACATTCGATATACAAGGCTGGGAAGGTTTCCCGGGTAGCCGACTTGAAGTGTTCAACCGCTGGGGAACTTTGGTCTACGAAAACGACAATTACCAAAGCAACTGGCGCGGCGACGACTTGGCAGAAGGTACCTACTTCTACATCTACTACCGCAAGTCACGCAACAGTGAGCCCGATGTTACCTTCACCGGTACGTTCAATATTGTGCGGTAAATTATTTCAGTTTAACGAGTGGGCGACCGGTCATCACGGCCGTTCGCTCAACTCCCAATAGCGCAAGCAAGGTTGGCGCAACATCGGCCAATCGACCGGCTTCAACCGACTCCACTCGGTCGTCAATAACCACCATCGGAACAGGATTCAGCGTGTGTGCGGTATTCACCGTGCCGTCGTCATTGATGGCACAATCGGCGTTTCCGTGATCGGCGATGACCACAAAGCGGTACCCCTCTTTTAATCCGGCTTCGACCACCGTTTGCAAACAGGCATCGGTGACCTCAACGGCCTCAACAATCGCAGAGAATACTCCGGTGTGCCCGACCATATCGGGATTGGCGAAGTTTAGAACCACCAAATCAGGCCGGTCAGAAGCCATGAAATCAGCAGCTTTGCGCGCAATTTCCCGCGCACTCATCTCCGGTTGCAAATCGTAGGTGGCCACCTTTGGCGAATTCACCATGATGCGTGCTTCTCCGGCGAACTCCGCCTCACGTCCTCCCGAAAAAAAGAAGGTCACATGCGGGTACTTCTCGGTTTCTGCAATGCGCAATTGCGTTCCTCCGGCTTGGCTAACCACCTCGCCAAGGGTCATGGCCAGGTCATCTTTTTCATAAGCGACCATGACGTTCTTAAAACTGGCATCGTAGCGGGTCATCGTGCAGTAGCGCAATTGAAGCGGTGCCATACCCTCTTCCTGGAAGGCCTGCTGCGTAAGTGCCATTGTAATCTCCCGGCAGCGATCGGTTCTGAAATTAAAACAAACGACTGTATCGCCTTCGTTGATCCGTCCGAAGTCTCCTCCGCGCACTACAAGTGGCTCAATGAACTCATCGGTTTGCCCATTCGCATAAGCCTGTTCCACTCCTGCGCGGGCTGAACCAACTTCGCTTCCTTCACCGTTCACCAAGAGCCGGTAGGCCTTGGCAACGCGTTCCCAGCGCTTGTCACGGTCCATCGCATAGTAGCGTCCAATCACTGTGGCGATGCGTCCACCATGCTCTTTAAGTTCTGCTTCGAGGGCGTCAAGAGCGTGGAGGCCTGCATGTGGGTCAGAATCTCGTCCATCCATAAAAGCATGCACAGCGACCTGTTTAACGCCTATTTGATTTGCAAATTGAATCAGCGCATGCAAATGCTTCTGCGACGAATGCACACCGCCTTCACCAATCAGGCCCATCAGGTGAAGGGTGCCATTTCCAACCCCGGAAAGGGCGTCGTGCAGCACCTCATTTTCAAAGAATGAACGGTCAGCAATGGCCAAATTTATACGCACCAAATCTTGGTACACAACACGGCCTGCGCCAATGTTCATGTGCCCCACTTCGCTGTTGCCCATTTGCCCTTCAGGCAAACCCACGTCTTCACCGAAGGTGGTGAGCGTTGTTGTTGGGTAACGCATCTTCAATGCGTCGAAAAATGGCGTTTTGGCACTTGCAATGCCATCCGAGGCGTCGCCTTTTCCGATGCCCCAACCGTCGAGTATAATGAGTGCTGTTTTATTCATGATTGGATGGATGAGTCGATGAGTGGAAAGGTAAGTGTGAATCGGCTACCTGGCGACAACGAGGTCACCGCTACACGGCCTCCATGGAGGGTTGTGATGCGGTCGACGAGGTATAAGCCCAGCCCGGTGCCTTTTGAGCGCCGTGTTTCTTCATTACCGACGCGGTAAAACTTCTTGAAAATACGTTTCAGTTCTCCGTGCGGGATGCCTTGCCCGCCATCTTCAACGGTAATTTCGATGCTGTCAGCAACGCGGTTTAGCCCCACTTGGATGGCGCTTCCTTCGGGCGAATACTTCACGGCGTTGTCGTACAAATTGGTAAGCAACGATTCAAGCAGCGAGGCATCTCCGGTGAACCCGATTCCGGGTTCAATGGCCACGGTGGTGGTGTGCCGAGCACCGATGGTGAGCCGCAACTTATCGCATACATTTTGCACAAGTTCTGATAAATCGAGTGGCGCCAGGTGGGCCATGTCTTCGAGTTCAAAGCGGGTCGACAGCAGGATGTTCTCAACCAAGTGATCAAGCCGGTTGGTTTCGTTCAAGGCATTCAGCACGAGCTTGTCTTTTCGCTCAGCATCGAGTTGAGGCCTGTTCTTCAAGGTCTCCAAATACAACCGAAGGCCTGCGACGGGCGTTTTTAGTTCGTGGGTAACCGACAGCATAAAGTTGCGCTCTTGCCGCGCAAGCTCGGCCTCACGGCGTAGGTAGCTGTTCATCCTCCACAATCCAAAAATCAAGAGACCGACGAAAACGAGGCCTTCGCCGACCACCATCATCACCTTCTGCTTGTAAAAGGCATTGGCCATTTGCATCTCTGTTCGGTTCAAGGCCACCTCCAAGTCTCGAATATCACCGTGAAGTTGGATGATGTGAAAGGCCCACCAAAAAAATTGGAACAAAATGTACGCCGCCAAGAGGCGAAATACGAAACGGGAATTGCGTCGGCCACTATGTACACTCATCATTTACAAAGGTAAGCACCCACAGAGTTCAAAAAAAAAGCTCCTTGAAAGGAGCTTAATGGAACAATCCAAAAACTTATTTTTTGCCAGGAGTTCGTCCCTGCATGCCAGCATTGACAGGAGGCGCATCTTTCGAATCAGGCTTCTCACCGGTGATCATGTACGGAGGCATAGCAATTTGCTTCTTAAACACGAATCGTGTGCTGCTTTGACCGCGCAAGGCAATTTCGTACTGCGACACAAACGACCAGCCTTTGGCGCTCATCATCGTCATCAAATCGGCAACGGTTGAAAACGACTGTTGCGATGTGGTTTCGATATCGCGCTGGAAACCCGGGTCATTCACGCGTGAAAGCATGTCTGAATCCTTGACCATGCGAATGGTTTGACGTCCGCCTTGGTCAGAAACCACGAACTCGATGAATACGTCAGAAAACTTATTCACGGCTGCTTGTGCTCCACGATCCATTGATTCGCGCTTGGCAGCTTCTTGAGCAGCCGCATCTCTGCTTTGCGCTTCGCGGGTGCCTTCTGTTCGTCCTTGAGAAAACCCAATCACCGGCGCAAGGGCCAGCATTAGTACAATCAATTTTTTCATTTTTAAGTGAGTTTGGTAACGACTAAAGTACACCAAGCATATTGATCAATGACTTAATGAAACGTTAAAAAAGGCAAGATTCTCTTTATTCGAGGCGATAGGCCATCACCAAACCTAATCCATCAGAGGTAATCAAATCCAAGCCGCCTCGGCCGGTCAGATCACGAACAACCGCCACCCCACCTGCAAACAGCGGAAAGCCGTCAGCGTTGGTGCCGTCTTGTTCCAAGAGATAGAACTCTTTCGCATTGGGCAGTACAACCCCAATGCGCATGCCTCCGGCGAATTGGTAGGTGCGCAATTCAGGCAAAACATCCGATCTAAAACTGCGGTTAAACTCAAGTCCGCTTACCAAGCCCACAACCGAAGTATCGGTCGTATAAAAGAGATCGTCAACCCGGTCGCGATCAAGGTCAACCAGCAACAATCCTCCCGTTGCGCGCTGTTTGGCACCGACCAAGCGGCTCACGCTTCCATCGGCTTGCCCAAAAACTCCTTCAACCACGGCCCCAGATGTATCGGTCACGATAACCGACGACCGGGCGATGTCTGAAGTCACCCGAAAAACCGGCTCTCCTATATACATTGGCAAACTCAAACGCGAGGCATAGCGGGGCTCTCCATTGCGCTTCAACAAATCAACTTTGCCGTCGGCGTAGGCCACGAAGAGGTAATCGGCATTGCCTGCTTTTAGGTGGGCGATATGGCGTGCCGAAGCGCCTTTGCGATTGTAGTTCCAGCCGCGTGTGGCTTTGCCATCGGCAGTGTGGTTGTGAAGTTCACCGTCGCTCGTTGCGAAAATAAAACGGTAGTTTCGGTTGTTGTCGTAATCGGCGATGAACAGTGGCGTGGTAATCTCGGTACCGGATGATTTGACCCGAATGGGGAACCCGTCAACCTTCCTGCCAAGCAGGTCAATCGCATGAACCGCTTCCGTGGTGGCAAAGGTGCTTTGAATCTTACCGTTCTTGTACAAATCAACACCTTCGATTCGACCTATTACATGTGCTCCTGCATTGTAGGTCCACATGGCCTTGCCAGTTGCACTGATGGCATGCACAACATTGGCTGAATCTTGAACCAAGGTGTACCAGGTATTGTCGGTGTGGTTTCGAATCGCAGTGAGGGTCTCATGACGCAAACCGGCAACCGGAAACTCCCATAAGTACCGCGTTTGCTGACGTACAGTGGCCGCTTTTGACACTTCAAATCGGGTAACTAGGCGATCGGGCGACGCCAAGGCTCCGCTGTAAACGATGTGGGTAGCCTCCGAATCAGGACCTCCGGCGTAAGCCGCAAGCTCAATTCCGGTCAAGGGAGATTCGGCATCGCTTCCTGATTGGAGGTAAACCACCATGTGCTCACCTGAGGCAATTGCACGGCCCAGTATGTGCTTGGCATCGATGGCCTTCTCACCTGCCAACCGTGCGGCGAGTTTGAGCAGAGAGGCTTCACTGTCGGCTAAAACCACAGCGCGCTGACTTACCCAAGCGGAGACTTTGTTTTGGGCCTGAGCACCAAGAAGGTGCACCAAAAAGCGGTCATCCGGCATTGCAACGTAGCTGCCATCCAAAAACGGGAGGGCATCCTCACCTACCGACTCCAAACCGCGGCGGGCAGTGGCGGCATCAACTGAACCCAAGAGCAGGTACGAGCGACCAAAGGCCGTAAAGCTGGCCATGCCTCCGTTCCACCAAGCACCCAGAAAGCTTTCGGCATCGGTAGAATAGCGTGTTTCAAGTTCAGCAAGTTCACCGTTCCAAGCGGCTGCACGTCCATCCGTTGCCCGCAACTCTTGCTGGAAATCAACCCACGCGTAGCCTGACTCCAATCCGATGCCCATGAACGAGGTCACCGATGAAGGTATCCACCTTAGCCATTCTTCCGGCATTGCAGTAAACTTCGGTAACGTGCGGTTCACCATCACAATTTCTTCACCGCTTATCCTTTGATTCGGAAAGTAAACGTCGCGCACCACGGTTGCCTTGAGCACGCCTTCCTCCATCCAAGGCAAATGCCTCGCGGCAACCTGCTCGGAGTTCACGTGAACCACTCCGCGCTTTGTGCCAATAGAAAGCAAACCAACAAGAGGCGACACCGGCGCATCGGCCGCCTTCAACGTGGGCTCATCGTATGCAACGAATCCGCGTTGCTCAGCGATTTTCACATACGCCGTGCGCTCACCAATGGCGATTTGAAGCAATCCGTTCTTAACAGGCGCCGCGCCGAGCGCTGCAATGCACCATTGCTCACATTGGCTTTGACTCCATCCGCCCGGGAAACCCCATGCGAGTGTGAAATCGTTCGAACCACCTGTGCGCCAAGCAACTGCACGTGCTTGGTGTACCCACGAATGATCAACGGCAGCCGCGTCGAAATCCATCCCCAAAAAGAAAACAAGTCCTCCGGAAATGGTGGCAAGCTCATGATGCTCATCAAGGTCTTCGCTGAGCGCAGCCAAATCATTGACGAACCATAACTCGTGGGCCGTTTCAGGCACTACCGACAACACCTCAACCGGCGGAAGGCTCTTGCTCGCCAAGCGCAAATACAGCAACAACGACCCAGCCGCGAACGATGCGGCGAGCACATAAGGCAATATGCGGCGCAACCAAAACATGGCTGCAATTTACAGGGCGAACAAGGCAGCAAGACTCCCTTACTGCATGCGTATTGAACAGGCCGATGTGTACGAGTTTACTCGCTTAGCAACCCTCGTGAAATCACGATTTTCTGCACCTCGCTGGTGCCTTCGTAAATCTGAGTAATCTTGGCGTCGCGCATCAAGCGCTCAACGTGGTACTCTTTCACAAAACCGTATCCACCGTGGATTTGGACGGCCTCAACGGTGTGCTTCATGGCCACCTGCGATGCGTACAATTTGGCCATGGCACTGGCTTGGTCGTAAGGCTTGCCGTTGTCTTTCAACCACGCGGCCTTGAGCACCATCATGCGTGCCGCCTCAATCTCAGTCGCCATGTCGGCAAGCTTGAAGGCGATGGCCTGGTGCTTTGAAATCTCCTTTCCGAAGGCTTTGCGCTCTTTTGAGTAGGCAAGTGCCAATTCGTAAGCACCTGAGGCGATGCCCAATGCTTGCGCTGCGATACCAATTCGACCGCCGGTAAGCGTTTTCATGGCAAATTTGAAGCCGAATCCGTCTTCACCTATGCGATTGGCCTTGGGCACTTTCACGTCTTGAAACATCAGGGTGTGGGTATCTGACCCGCGAATGCCCATTTTGTTCTCCTTGGCACCTACGATAAAGCCTTCCATGCCGCGCTCAATGATGAGGGCGTTGATGCCGCGGTGGCCTTTGTCAACGTCGGTTTGCGCAATCACGAGGTAGGTTGATGCACTGCTTCCGTTAGTGATCCAGTTCTTGGTGCCGTTGAGCAGGTAGTGGTCGCCCATGTCGATGGCAGTGGTGCGCTGACTGGTGGCGTCAGAACCCGCCTCAGGCTCGCTCAAACAAAAGGCACCGATTTTTTCGCCTTTGGCAAGCGGCGTGAGAAACTTCTCTTTTTGCTCTTCTGTGCCGTAAGTCTCCAATCCCCAACACACCAGAGAGTTGTTCACTGAAACGCATACCGAAGCCGAAGCGTCAATTTTCGACAATTCTTCCATGGCCAGCGCGTACGAGATGGTGTCCATCCCTGAACCTCCGTACTTCTGATCAACCATCATGCCCATGAAACCCAGCTCACCGAGCTGCTTCACTTCGTCGGCAGGAAACTTCTGCTGCTCGTCGCGTTCAATAACGCCGGGCTTGAGCACATTTTGTGCGAAATCACGGGCAGCGTCGCGTACTGCTAGCTGTTCTTCAGTCAATTCGAAATGCATAATCGAGGTTTATCGGGTTTTGCCTATCCTTGCGTGGCCGACAAATTTAGTCCATTCGTCTGCATTTCCCAATTCCTATGGAACCAACTGGCGTTTACACAGTATTGGGCGGCATGTCAGGTACATCGCTTGATGGATTGGACCTCGCCCTGTGCCGCTTTGAACATCGTAGCAACGAAACGGTTTCCTGGCGCTATGAAGTGCTCTCCGCTGAAACGCTCGCGTATACCACTGAATGGCAGCAGCACCTAGCCCATGCGCAGCACTTGAGCGGACTTGAACTCACTGCGCTTGACCGCCACTTTGGGCGCATTCTGGGACATGAAGGAGCGCAGTTCATTGAACGGCACCGGCTCCCTAAACCCGATCTTTACGTGTCGCACGGCCACACCGTTTTTCATGTCCCAGAACGTGGTTTTACGCTGCAAATCGGGGCTATCCCTGAGGTTTCCGCTGCTGCGGGATGCGCGGTTTTGGGCGACCTGAGAAGCGGTGACGTGGCTTTGAGCGGACAAGGTGCGCCTCTCGTACCCATTGGCGACCGCTTGCTGTTTGCCGAGTACGAAGCCTGCGTAAACATTGGCGGTTTCGCAAATCTGTCGCTTGAACGAGACGGTCGCCGTGTAGCTTGGGATGTGTGTGCGGCCAATGGTGTTTTGAATCTTCTCGCCCTTCGGGCGGATGAGCGCCTTCAGTACGACAAAAACGGTGCATTGGCCCGAAGCGGCCTTGTCTTGGAAGATGTACTGCACCGCTTGGAGAAACTGGCGTACTACCAACGGCAGTCGCCCAAAAGCTTGGGCCGAGAGTTTACGGAGGCCGCGATTTTGCCCCTCTTGGAGGCTAGCTACGCACCCACCGACCTGTTGCGCACGTACACCGAGCACATCGCGTTGCGCCTGTGCGCCGACTTGGGTGCTGTGCAAGGAAAAGTGCTCTTCACCGGAGGAGGCACGCACAATTACTTCTTGCTCGAACGCATAAGGGCCCTCGCCCGGTTTGAAGTGGTAAAGCCCAACGACAGCCTCATCGATTTCAAAGAAGCCATTGTATTTGCTTTCCTCGGAGCGCTTTGGCTAAACGGCGACCACAACGTACTCAGCTCAGTTACCGGTGCACAACGTGACCACAGGAGTGGGATTTACTACGTGTAAAAAACTGTGAAGAATACTTGCAACTGCCCAAACCAATCATCGCGCATTGCCTATTTTTGCGCGGAATCGTTACGACCCGCATGAAAGACCTGCTCAAAACCTATGAGGACAAACGTCCCGAAGTCGTTTTTGAATGGAAAGACCCCTACACGGATGCCGAAGGGTGGGTCATAATCAATTCACTTCGCGGTGGGGCAGCAGGTGGTGGAACCCGCATGCGCTCGGGCCTCGACAAACGCGAGGTTGAGTCGCTGGCCAAAACCATGGAAATCAAATTCACCGTGTCAGGTCCACAAATCGGTGGGGCCAAATCGGGCATCAACTTTGACCCGCGTGACCCACGCAAACGCGAAGTACTCGAACGCTGGTACGCAGCGGTAACCCCTCTTCTCAAGCACTACTACGGAACGGGCGGCGACCTCAACGTTGACGAAATCCACGAAGTCATTCCCATCACCGAAGATTGCGGTGTATGGCACCCTCAAGAAGGTGTGTTCAATGGGCACTTTCAACCCAATGAAGCACAGAAAGTACGCCGCATTGGCCAATTGCGCCAAGGTGTGATTAAGGTGATTGAAGAACCTCGCTACAGCCCTGACGTGGCGCGAAAGTACTGCGTAGCCGACATGATCACCGGTTTCGGCGTAGCCGAAAGCGTACGCCACTTCTACGACCTCTGGAAAGGCAGCGTAGCCGGAAAACGCGTCATCGTGCAAGGCTGGGGCAATGTGGGCTCTGCAGCGGCCTATTACCTCGCTCAACAGGGCGCAGTGATCGTAGGCATCATTGACCGTGTGGGAGGATTGATTAAGGAGGATGGCCTTTCGTTTGAAGAAGTGCGCAAGCTCTTCCTTCAAAAAGACGGCAATGCACTGCACGCCGCGAACATGCTCTCGTTCGATGAAGTGAATGGTCGAATCTGGGATGTGAAGGCAGATGTCTTCTTGCCGTGTGCCGCTTCACGCTTGGTAACGCACGAACAAGTTGAACGCATGGCCAACGCAGGTCTTACCGTAATCTCTTCAGGAGCAAATGTACCCTTTGCAGATGCTGCCATTTTCTACGGCCCCATCGCCGAATACGCCGATGAACGCCTTGCAGTCATTCCTGACTTCATCGCCAACTGCGGAATGGCACGCGTATTTGCTTACTTGATGTCAGCCACGAACATTGGCATGAGCGATGCAGCCATCTTCGAAGATACCTCATCGACCATCCGCGCAGCGCTGGAAAACGTACACTCGAAAAACCCTGCGGTAACAAAACTTACGTCAACCGCGTTTGAAATCGCATTGAGCAAACTCATCTAATCCATCCTACCCAATGGAAATCTTGATCCTCGTCGTTTTTGTGCTCGGTTACCTCGGAATCGCGCTCGAACATTCAGTACACATTGATAAATCGGCCTTCGCACTCCTTACAGGAACCCTGTGCTGGGCCATTTTTGTGATCGGCGGCCACGATGAAGTACCGGCGCATACCCGTGCCGATTTCACCGCAATCACCATGCCTGCCGAAGAAATGGCACATGGCGACGAGATCATTCAAATCGAGGGCATTGACAAAGGGGTGGCCAAAACTGAATTGGTAAAGTCGCTGCAATCAGCCCAAGGCAAGCAAAGCGGCGTTGAATACACTACAAGCACCTTTTACGAGCACCGGTTGTTGCATCACTTGCAAGAAATTGCCAGCATTCTGTTCTTCCTCCTCGGAGCGATGACCATCGTTGAACTCATCGATGTTCACGAAGGCTTCCGCGTGATTACTGACCGCATTCGAACGACCAACAAGGTGAAACTGCTCTGGCTGATTTCAATATTGACCTTCTTCTTCAGCGCTGCACTCGACAACCTTACAACGGCGATTGTGATGATTTCGCTCTTGCGCAAACTCATTGCCGACAAACCTACGCGCTGGTTTTTTGCCGGTATGGTGGTCATTGCAGCCAACGCCGGCGGTGCCTGGTCGCCCATCGGCGATGTCACCACAACCATGCTGTGGATCGGTGGTCAGCTTTCAACACCGGTTATTATTACGCACCTGTTTGTCCCAAGCGTGGTGTGCGCCTTCGTGCCGTTGCTGGTGGTGAGTTTCATCATGAAAGGCAATGTTGAACGTCCAACACTCTCAGCTGCCGAGCAAGCCCATGTGCACCCTGCAACGCCATTTGACCGGAAGTTGATCTTCACTCTTGGCCTGTTAGGTCTTTTGTTTGTGCCGGTATTCAAAACCGTGACTCACCTGCCTCCGTTTATGGGCATGATGCTTTCGTTGGGTGCCATCTGGATCGTGACCGAACTGCTCCACAAGCGCAAATCGTACGATGACCGCAAAGCGCTGTCAGTGCTTTACGTGCTGCGTAAAATCGACTCTTCGTCAGTATTGTTTTTCCTTGGCATTCTTCTTGCTGTAGCTGCATTGCAAGAAGTTGGTCACTTGCTCATCATGGCCAATTGGCTGCGTGACACGCTGGCCGATGTCTTTGCCATTGACCTCGCCATCGGATTGCTCTCTGCCATCGTTGACAACGTACCGCTCGTGGCGGCCTCAATGAAGATGTACGACATCATCCCGGCAGCAATGGTGGCGAATGAATGGGACACTTTCTTTGTTAAAGATGGCCTGTTCTGGCAACTTTTGGCCTATTGTGCAGGTACCGGAGGAAGCGCCCTCATCATTGGCTCTGCAGCAGGGGTCGCGGTCATGGGCCTCGAGAAAATCGACTTTATTTGGTACATCAAAAAAGTGAGCTTGCTCGCCGTTTTGGGCTACTTCGCCGGGGCAGCAGTGTTCTACCTGATGTTCTTCTGATTCACGAAATCTTGCTCCAATCAGCACGTTGGTTCGACAAGCGGGCCAATTGCTCGGCAATGATTTTGTGCTCCTCGCGCTCAAGCTGCGGATCGTTCTCAAGCACCTCTTCTGCCAAGTGCCTTGCTGCCTGCATAAGCTCACGATCACGCACCAAATCGGCCACTTGCAGCTGCACATCACCGCTTTGACGCGTCCCCATAATGTCACCGGGGCCGCGCAAATCAAGATCAACCTCAGCGATCTCAAAACCGTCGTTGGTGCGGCACATCGTTGAAATTCGGGTACGACCATCGGCGCTCAGTTGGTCACCTGTCATTAGAATGCAGTAGCTCTGCTCGGCGCCTCGACCTACTCGGCCGCGAAGCTGGTGCAACTGCGACAAACCAAACCGCTCAGCGCTCTCAATCACCATTACGCTTGCGTTGGGCACGTTTACCCCCACTTCAATCACGGTAGTGGCGACCAAAATGTGCGACTTGCCCTCCACAAACTGCCGCATCTCGAAGTCTTTGTCTTCAGGGCGCATTTTACCATGTACGATGCTGACTCGGTAAGAAGGTGCAGGAAAACGGCGAACAATGCTCTCATAGCCATCCATCAAGTCTTTGTAATCCATGTTCTCACTCTCTTCGATGAGGGGATACACTACGTAGACTTGACGGCCGAGTGAAATCTCGTACTCCAGGAAGTCAAACACCTGCAAACGTGCTTCATCGTTGCGGTGTACGGTTTTGATTTCCTTCCGTCCGGGAGGGAGTTCATCAATGACTGAAACATCCAAATCGCCGTAAACGGTCATGGCCAATGTGCGCGGAATCGGTGTGGCTGTCATGACCAGTACGTGTGGAGCAAGTGTGTTCTTCTCCCAAAGGCGGGCGCGTTGAGCAACACCAAAACGGTGCTGTTCATCAATGATGGCCAAGCCCAGGTTCTTAAATTTTACAGTGGGCTCAATGAGTGCGTGAGTGCCTATGAGCACATGCACATCGCCGTTTTCTAGTCCGGCATGAATGCTGCGTCTTTGAGCTGTTTTGACCGACCCTGTTAACAGTTCAACCCGTAAGCCGAGTGGATAAAGGGCCTCTGAAAACCCTTGGTAGTGTTGGTTGGCAAGAATCTCCGTTGGAGCCATAAGCGCAACCTGAAAGCCGCTGTCAATGGCGATCAATCCGCACAAAAGCGCAACAATGGTTTTACCGCTTCCTACATCACCTTGGATGAGGCGGTTCATGTGCCGACCGGTATTGACATCGGCCCTGATTTCTTTGATCACACGCTTTTGCGCTCCGGTGAGTTCAAAACCGAGGTGGTTTGCATAAAAGGTATTGAAGTACTCTCCAACCCGATCAAAACGCACGCCGGGCAAGTCATGCGTTGCCTCACGCTTTCGCGCGACCAAGAGCATCTGCAAGTAGAATAGCTCTTCAAAGCGAAGGCGTTTAAGCGCGCCCTGCAGAAGATCATTGCTTCGCGGTCGGTGCACGTTGATCATCGCGTCTTCGCGCGACACCAATTGCATTTTACGGACGATTTCAAACGGGAGGGTTTCATTGATTTGGCCAATGAAATAGGGCAACACTTGGTCAACAAGGCGAGAGATGCCCGCACTGTGCAACCCCATCGCATTCAACTTTTCTGTTGATGAGTACACCCCTTTGAAGCTGTTGTCGCTCTGCAAGCGGTTGGGGTCATAAGCCTCAACTTCGGGATGGGCGATGTTCCAACGCGATTTAAACTGTGTGGGTTTGCCATACACAAGGTATTCGCGTCCGGGCACCAACGACCGCGACAACCACTTTACGCCTTTGAACCACACCAACTCAATGGTTCCCGACTCATCGCTGAACTGGGCTGTCAAACGCACGGCTCGTCCGGTTCCTACTTCCTTTAGCTGGGTGATGCGCCCACGAAGCAAGACATAGGTGTGTTCGTCGCTGATATTGACTACGCTGTAGAGTTTTGAACGGTCTTCGTACCTGAACGGAAAATGATACAGCAATTCGCCAAAGCAGGCTATGCCGAGCTCATTGGCCAAGGCCACTGCCCGCACCGAGCCTACTCCTTTGAGGAACTCAATCTTCTTTGAAGCGATGGTATCAAATTCAGACATCACAAAAAAGTGTGGGCTTAAAGTTGGTCAAAAGAATGACCGACTTCAAGCCCACAATAAAGTTTGTATTGAACACTAAAGTTCCTTAGGCAAGCATGGCCAACGGGTTCTCCAGCAATCCTTTGAACGTTTGCAAGAAAGCGGCTCCTGATGCCCCATCTACAACACGGTGGTCACAGCTCAAGGTCACCTTCATCACATTCCCGGGAACTACCTGACCGTTCTTCACAACAGGCACTTCACTGATTCCGCCAACGGCGAGAATGCATGCATCGGGCGGATTGATAATGGCAGTGAACTCTTCGATACCGAACATGCCAAGGTTTGAGATGGTGAAGGTGTTTCCTTCCCAGTCAGATGGCTGAAGCTTCTTCTCACGGGCTTTCTGCGCGAAGCTCTTAACCTGAGCGTTGATAACGCCCAAAGGTTGCGCATCCGCGAAGCGAACAACAGGAACCAGCAAACCGTCTTCAACGGCCACAGCTACTCCAATGTGCACGTGCTCGTTGTAGCGAATGCGGTCGCCCAACCACGATGAATTCACGGCCGGATGCTTCTTCAGCGCCAACGCAGCGGCCTTAATGACCAAATCGTTGAACGAAATTTTCGTTTCACTAAACTCGTTGATGGTTTTGCGGGCCTCAATTGCACGGTCCATGTCAATGCTCACCGTCAGGTAGAAGTGAGGCGCTGTAAACTTACTTTCAGCAAGGCGACGTGCAATGGTTTTGCGCATTTGCGAGACGGCCACTTCCGAGAAGCGTTCTGCACCTGAGGCGAGCGCCGGGGCATGCACTGCAGCCGGAGCGAAGTTCTCAACGTCGCGCTTTACAATGCGACCACCGTCACCGCTGCCGGCTACTGTGGCAATGTCGATGCCTTTTTCATCAGCCAGTTTGCGCGCAAGTGGCGAAGCCTTTAGCCGTCCGTTCGAAGCTACCGGTTGAGCAGGTGCAACAGCGGCAACTGCGGGAGCCGGAGCTGCAACAGAAGCAGCAGCCGGAGTTGGTGCAGGAGCCGGAGTTGCGGGTGCGGGTGCAGCTTCTTTCGGCGCGGCGGGTGCAGAGGCCCCACCGCTAAGCAAGGCCGAAATGTCTTCACCTTTCTCTCCGAGAATGCAGAGCACCGAATCAACGGCGGCAGTTTGGCCTTTCTCGACGCCAATGTGCAAGAGCACACCGTCTTGAAACGACTCAAACTCCATTGTTGCCTTGTCGGTTTCGATTTCAGCGAGCAACTCGCCCGATTCAACGTTATCACCAACCTTCTTGTGCCATTCAGCCACCACACCTTCGGTCATGGTGTCGCTGAGTTTGGGCATGCGAACGATTTCTGCCATGGTATTGCCTTGCGCTTAGTCTTTTACAAAAGGGTAATCTTCCTGTACATAAACGTCTTTGTACAGCTCATCGGCGGTTGGTTCGGGTGATTCTTCAGCGAACCGCACGCATTCTTCGACGATGTCTTTGATTTCTTGTTTAATGGCCGCTACTTCATCTTCTTTGAGCCACTTGTTCTCTTGGATGATGTGAAGCACGTGCTCGATGGGGTCTTGCTCTTGGTACTCGGCCACTTCTTCTTTGGTGCGGTACTTCTGCGGGTCAGACATGGAGTGGCCCTTGTAGCGGTAGGTGCGAATATCTAGGAGCGTTGGCCCTTCGCCTTTGCGGGCGCGCTCAGCGGCTTCTGCAATGGCATCGGCAACCGCTTCAGGACGCATACCGTCAACCACAGCGCTTGGCATTTCGTAGCTCAAACCCAGCTTCGACAGGTCGTGCACGTTTGAGGTGCGCTCGACCGAAGTCCCCATTGCGTAGTTGTTGTTCTCGACAATAAAAATCACCGGCAACTTCCAGGTCATGGCCATGTTGAAGGTTTCGTGCAATGCACCTTGGCGTGCGGCGCCATCACCAAAGAAGGTAAGGGTCACGTGGTCTTCACCGCGGTACCAATCGGCAAATGCGATACCCGCACCCATTGGGATTTGCGCACCAACGATTCCATGACCGCCAAACAGGTTGCGTTCTTTATCGAACATGTGCATTGAGCCCCCTTTGCCTTTTGACAAGCCGGTTGCTTTGCCGTACAACTCAGCCATCACCAGCTTGGGATCTGTGCCCATCGCAAGCGGATGAGCGTGGTCACGGTAAGCGGTGATTACGCGATCGGTAGGACGAATGGCTTCAACCATGCCCGCCAGAATCGCTTCTTGGCCTATGTAGAGGTGGCAGAAGCCACCAAATTTTTGCTGAATGTACAGTTGACCGCACTTCTCCTCAAACTTGCGCATTAGGAGCATGTCGCGGTACCAACGGATGTAGGTGTCTTTTCCGTACTTGCTTTTTTGCGCCTTCGCTGCAGGTGACGCGGCCTTTCGTGTACGTTGTACACTTACTCCGCTTCCCTTTTTACTGCTGGTGGTTGTAGCCATAACGGTAATTCTATCTGAATGAGTGGGCAAATATAGTGACGTAAGTCGGGAATGCCTGTATTTTGACCTTCATTTTACGTCTTTTCCGAGTTGTTCGCACGTGAAACAAAACGGGAGAAGATCAGAGGCCCGATCGAAAACAACGGCCGCCTTGCTCGTATTCGCCATAATCAAACGCATGGCCTTACCTTGGAGCTGTTCAAACTCTGCCATGACCTGCCGGCACGACCCGCACGGAGAAGCCGGTGAGTCATCAGGTTCACCCGAAGTCACAACGGCCAACGCAAGAATGGCTTGTTTCGGGTACTGCGCTCGGGCAGCAAACAATGCCACCCGCTCGGCGCACAATCCGGAAGGATAAGCCGCATTCTCTTGGTTGTTTCCTACCACAATCGTGCCCTCGCTCAACAAGAGGGCAGCGCCAACCTTGTAATTTGAATACGGAGCGTAGGCGTTCTCACGCGCATTGAGGGCTGCACTCACCAACAGAGCATCGCCCTCCAACAACGCCTCTCCCGCCTTATATTCGGTGTAATGAAGCAACACTTGGTTCGTTTTCATAGTACTCTAACTAATTTGAATGCTGTGTGCGCACAGCTGCGCAAATTTCTTAATTTCGTAACATTGGATAATGTGCTGAAGATACTGCAAGGATTTCAGCCCATCACATTGGAACAGATGGACAGTGTGGCGCTTCTTGATCGCCATGACACTAAATACATCTTCCACCTTCGTGATGTGGTTGACATGTTGCCTTTCCTAATGAGCGATTACGCAGTTTTGGAGGTCAACAACTTCCGCATGTCTCCTTACGAATCTCAATATTTCGATACCGAAGATCTGCTTTTTTACACGCTCCACCAACGGGGCAAACGCAATCGTTTGAAGGTGCGTATTCGAAAGTACGGATCAACCGGTGCAAGCTTCCTCGAGGCCAAGTTCAAAACCAACACCGAACGCACCGTAAAATACCGCAAACCTATCGCTGACATCCGTGATTACCTCACAAGCGATGATTTGGTGTTTCTCGGAGACAACGTAGGTGAGCAACCCAAGCTCATCCCTACCTTATTCAACACATTTGACCGCATTACCTTGGCCAATCTGGCAACCGGTGAACGAATGACCGTTGACTTGAACCTGCGCTTCCGAGACGCTGACGGCCAAGAAAGCCACTTCGATACACTGGCCATCGCCGAACTCAAGCAACCGGTCTTTGACCGTGAAGCGACCTTCGCCCGAATGGCGAAAGAACGCCACATCCGTCCTGACTCTGTCAGCAAATACTGCCTCGGTATCGGAATGTTGAACGACGCGGCGAAGAAGAACTTTATTAACGTAAAATTGCGTCGCATCCGCAAGCTTGAAACCAACCACCGCCTGTAAACCCTGCCAACCGATGACCCCTCTTGCCCGAATCTTCGCAGCTATTGCGAAAGGCAGCCTAATTGGACTGTTTATCCTCACCGCAACACCAGCATTTGCACAAAACGGCAACCCTGATCTCGTTTTCTTCGAGAAAAACAGCTTCATCAATTTGCTCGTTCGGCTGTCATTGAACTTGGCCTCCATTACCGTTCTCGTTCGCATGATTTACTATCCGATCACCAAGCGAAAAGACTACATGTTCACCTTCATGCTGGTCTCGGTGGCTATTTTCTTCCTTTGCTACCTGCTGGCCAATGTGAAAATTGACCTTGCTTTTGCCCTCGGCCTGTTCGCGATATTCGGCATCATACGCTACCGAACCGACTCCATTCCTACCAAAGAGATGACCTACCTGTTCATCGTCATCGGCTTGTCAGTGATGAACTCTTTGGTCAGCGGCATCACCATCGCCGAGGTGCTCGTTGCAAATGTGCTCACGATTGGCTTGGCCTATGGCCTCGAACGCCTTTGGTTGCTCCGTCACGAATCGTTCAAAATCGTCTTGTACGAGCGCATTGAACTCATCAAATCAGGAAACCGTGACGCCCTCAAGGCCGATCTTGAAGAACGCACAGGCATTGTCATCAACCGTGTTGAGGTTGGCAGAATTGATTTTCTGCGCGATACAGCCCTCGTCAAGGTATTCTTCTACGCCGATGCGCAAAATGCACACTACGAAGAGACCTCTGCCGACTCAGGCGATTGATTTTTTTGGGTGGATGGATGACCTGCTCTCAGCAAGTCTCAAATGTGTACGCCCCAAGTGTATGAAGAACCGTTAAGCGCGCTGATAAATCAAAACCACAGCGTATGCGCTGACACCCTTCTCTTCGCCTACAAACCCGAGTTTCTCCGTTGTGGTGGCTTTTACAGAGACCAAATTGAGCTCCACACCCGCCGTTTCGGCAATGCATGCGCACATCGCAGGAATGTAATCTTTCACCTTCGGACGTTGCAAGGCCAAGGAAACATCCACATTGCCCAATTCGAAACCTGCTTCGCGCACAATGCGCATGGTTTCACGGAGCAAAATCTTGCTGTCAATGCCCTTGTATGCAGGGTCGGTATCGGGAAAATGGTACCCAATATCACGCAGATTGGCTGCACCCAATAGGGCGTCGCAAATTACGTGCAGTACAACATCGGCATCGCTGTGGCCTACGGCTCCCAAATAGTGATCGACTTTAATGCCACCGAGCCACAAATCGTAGCCTTCAGCAAGCTGATGTACGTCGT
Source organism: Flavobacteriales bacterium (assembly GCA_036835325.1). Taxonomy (GTDB): domain Bacteria; phylum Bacteroidota; class Bacteroidia; order Flavobacteriales_D; family Sanyastnellaceae; genus CAMCHP01. The sequence goes on along the minus strand of DAITMF010000009.1, from coordinate 36,593 downwards.
AGCCGAAGCCAACGCGGAAAGGATGCATACGGGATGAAGTACTTAGCCCTCAGAACGGTTGCTACCACCGTCAAGCTTATCAAACTCCAAACGGAGTGTGAAACGCAAGGTGTTCGCAAGTGGGTTCTGCTGGGTGGTTGAAATCAGGTAAGAGAGGTCAATCGCAAATACGGTATAGCGCAAACCAGCACCCAGAGTGATGAATTGACGGTTACCCTTTGTGAAATGCTCGTAAAAATACCCTGTACGGAAAGCGAACTGACCGTCGTACCAGTACTCCAAACCACCACCTAGGTTTACCTCACGAAATTCTTCGCGGAGGCGGCTGCCATCTTCAATCAAAAACGAACCGTCTTGCTGAAAAATCACATTCCCCGGAGCATCGTAAAAGCTTTGAACCATTGCTTGCGCAACACCCACGTCAGGGTCGAGTCCTGAAATGATTTGACTGCGATCAGCTTGGTCGTACACCGGTGGTGTTGGCACCAGAAGCTTGTTCGCATCCAACACGAAGGTGAGGCTATTGTACTCGTCGAGAAGCGCAGTGAACGCAGTTCCGATGCGTAAGTTCGCCGGAATAAAGTCGCGCTGGGCCGTCTCTGTGTAGCTCATTTTCGCGCCGATGTTGCTGATGTTCAAGCCCCAGTTCCAGATGGCTTTCTTATCGCCCAACTTCACCTTGTCATTGGTGTAGAAGAGGCCCACATCAACGGCCACTGAACGACCCGGACGGCTATCGGCCCCGAGAATATTCATGTTACCGGTAAGGTTCGAGTTAATGAAACGCGCTCCGATACCGCCCGAAAACCGGCTCGATAGCTTTTGTGAAAATGCAGCATCGAGTGAAAACTCAGCCGGACGGAAATCCCGAATGGCTGAACCCACCTCATCGGTGAAGGTAATTTGACCGAGCGAAAAGAAACGAATACCGGCACCAACCGCTTGGTTCTTGTTCAACCGACGAAAACCCGACACATACGCCAAGTTCATGTCGTCAACAAGGGCACGCAGCCACGGAGAGTACGACAATGTCACCTCGAATTCGTTTTCAGCAAAGGCCATCTTGGCCGGGTTCCAATGCAAGCTGGCTGCATCTGCTGAAAGTGCGACACCGGCATCGCCAAGCGCTCCTGAACGTGAGTCAGGTGCAATCAACAAAAACGGAACAGCCGTAGTAATGGTGTTGAGCTGAACCTGTTGGGCGCGCTCTACTTGGCTTTGAAGTTGTGCCTGGGCGGAAGTGGCGCAGAGCCCTACCGTCAATGCCACAAGGGCAATACGTGCGTTCATGAATGTTAGCTTACAAGAGTTGGCAAATATACGCATAGGTGTGCAAAAAGTTCGGTTATCGCAGAATGACTAGCTTTTCAAAGCGTTCTGCTGACAAACCGTCGGGTGTGCTGACTTTGAGTCGGTAAACATATACACCCCGACCAATGGTGTCGCCGAAATCATCCAATCCGTCCCATTCGATAGGCTCGGCCCGAAAGCCTTGCGTTTGAACGGTACGGTTAATTGACTTCACGATTTTTCCTGAAACAGTGAATACTTGAAGTTGAACATCAAGTACCTCGCATGCTTGGTTGTGCTCAAACATGAACTGTGTGCGCGTTGTAAACGGGTTGGGATAATTCAAAACGTACGCGAGCGCCATCTCTGCTGAACCAGCCACAACAAACTCGGTAAATGATTCAGCAGAGTTGTTGTGAACGTCCCAAACCTTAACGCTGATGTTGTGCAAACCCTCCGACAATTGATCAAGCTGGTAGCGAATTGACCCACGTTGGTAGGTATCCAAATCGGCTTCGTAAAAGTCATTGAGAACAATGGGGTTGTTGGTGTTCCCGTCTAAAATGGCGCGGAGGTCATGGCCAATTCCTGCACCGGCGGTGTTGACTCCATTCTCAGCGTTGATGCGAGCCAGCAGAAGAGGGTTCTCATTGGTTGTTCCACCCGAAACGAAGGTGGTGTCATTCATAAACACTCCTAGTTCAGGTGCGACGGTGCTTAATTGAGCTCCTTCCAAAGCTCCTCCAATGACGAAATCTTCAAAATGGCCGTGTCCGTCAACGTCACCTGCAACGGCGTAGTAGCTCACTCGTCCATCCCCAAATTCAAAATCAATGTCACGCGGAACAATGAATGAAAAAGTGAAATCTCCGTTCACAACGCTTGCTTTGCCGCGATAAATCGTATTGCGCCACACGTCGTAGCTGTACTGTGTTGGGGCGTTATCATTGTTCAAGGTGGTAATGTTCGACCGTTTGTCGAATACGGTGGGGTAAACGAACCCGTTGAAATTGGTTAGTTTGGTACCTTCTGAATCGCCCACGTAGCCTGTGAACGAAACAAGTTGCAAGGAGCGAACGGTGTCAGGCTCGGCTGCATTTACAGCAACACCATTGATGTCAGTGGTGTAGACATTCACCCGCGGGTAAGCCATGCGCTGGGCAACTGAACCCAATAAACTAAAATTGCGTTTGTTGCTTGAATCACTTACTTGGTCGTCGTTCTTGGTTTCCATGGCGATGAAACCCAAGGTGAGTTCTTCGATGGTCTCGTCTTCGAGCGCAACTTTGAAGAATGCACGGTTCAACTCTTGGTTGCTACCGCTGAACACAATACGGGTAGTAGTGAGCATTGCAATTGCTCCGCCTTGCGGATTCATAATAAGCAACTCTCCTGCTGATTTAAACTCAACGTCGTCAAAACGCGCCAATTCGCAAGTCGCCGTTACAAAAACCGGCAATCGGTTGAAGTTTGTCCAGCCTTGAATGGTGCTGATATTTAGCACACGTTCATGTGCAAAGCCACGTTCGCCGCCGTGGCCAATGTAGTTCACTATGAGCGCACCATTTTGGACGCGACGCCGGATGGCTTCTTCAACTTCAGGATAACGCTCACCTCCCGGGGTTGTAATTTGCTGGTAGGCGTCCATGTAAATTTTGACCACGTCGTAGTCATTGTAAACATTGTATATACGGTTTGCGTGCTCGTCAGAATTGATCATGTGAATTGTTTCACCTGGCCCTGAGCTTCCGTCTTTGTCGTCTGAAATGAAGGTGATAATGTTTCGCCAGTTACCAAAGGGCGATTGTTGCGCATCACCCAAACAGAAAGCATCTCCTGTCAGACTGGTATTTTCCGATCGATAGTTGCGCAGTTTGTTGATGTAGCCCAACCCTTCGGCAACCGATTCACAAGGTATACGGCCAATTCCGATCGACATTTTATCGCCCAACCCTTCGCCGTACTGATCTTCCAAAAACCCAAAATAATCGTCGCTCACATAGGAGAACACCGGTGAAATGCTATTCAAACTTTGGTAGGTGATCACAAACGGCGACTGGGCTGGTAAATGGCGGTTGTTGAAACTTCCGTCGCCGATAATCTGCAGATACTTCGGCTTGAGGTTCTCATTGCTGCCTGCTCGGTCGTAGAGCATTTTCATCAGCGATTTGATAGCAGTCACATCGGCAATGCCCGATGAAAATTCATTGTACACCTGCTCGGGCGTCACAATCTCAATCGAAAGGCCGTCTTGGAGGTGCAAATCGCGGAACTGCTCAGCTACCGAAAGGTAGCGTTCGCCCGAGAGCACAATCATGTCGATACCGTTCAGCGCGTGCAAGTTTTGGTTTTCGACTTTGCTGTTGAACGCCGGACTAGGATAATTGAAGTTCGCGAATACTGCAAACTCTCTCAGTTCATCGGTGGCCACATCAAACTCGATTGAACCACCATTCTGCGTGAATGGAATGTTGATCGGTTGTGTCGGATTGGTAACATCCCAAACGGCGAAAACTGAATTGGCGTTCGTTACCGTAAATCGGGTGATGTTCCCGCTACCTACTGATTGAGGGTCGCGAAAAAAGAGCTGATTGCCCACAAAACTCAGCTGCCTACGCACATTCACACGGAGGTAATCGAGGTAACCTTCGGCATCGGCAACCTGAGGCTGAAACTGCACGTTTACCTGCAAGGTGTTTCCTGCAGGAGGAACGGCGACGACTTGGTTTTCAGCAAGATTCACAATGTTTCCGGTTACACTCCCGGTGACTTGCGAGGGCGACAACACCACTTGTTGACCCGCCAAACTAACGATAAAACTGCTTGGGGTATTGAGCGATTTCACTGCAACACGTGCCTCAACAGTGGCCGGTTCAGCAAGCAAGCCTGGAACCGTAAATGTGTACGGCACCGATTGGCTCGAGGTGAAACGGTCGCCAAAAAACTCACGGCCTGATTTCGCCGCGTTGATCGCTTCATTTTCAATGAATTGCCGATCACTGAACGATGTGCTGAATGTATTTGGAGCGCCTACGGCGGATGCCGACGTTATGCGTTGACCAACACCATCATCTACCCGAAGGAAATAATAGGCCGTGTCACTGTAGGCATGCTTGTCGTGGACAAACCGATTGGTTTCGCTGTTGTACTCCCATGAATCGGGTCCTTTGGCATAAAAAAGGATGTAGTCGTTGGCATCGAACGAGCCGTCTTGTTCGCCTTCAATACGGATGGAATTGACCAAAAGGTCATCGGGCCGGTCAACGCTGTTGTCAAACGGAAGCATTCCCATGCCATTTCCATAAATATTGTAGTTCTGTGGGTTGGTTTGGCTCACATTTACGCCAATCGACTCAAGGAATGAGCGATCGATGCGGTACACCCCATCACGCGGTATCGCCAACTTGTACCATTCGCCTTCTGCGAGCACTGATGTACTCTCCCATTCAATGGTTCGGGCTGCTGTTTTTCGTCCCGGTGTTACACGTACTTCGCCCGAGACACTGAGCAGACGACGAATCTGGCCTGTTTGCGCATCGCGCCACACCGGAACAATGCGCAACTGCACGTAAGAGTGGTACCTGCTATCGGCAATTCGGGGTTCGATTACCAACTGATTTGGCAAAAGACTGCGTTGACGTTGGGTCAATTTCGCTTCGGGAACTGATTCAGATTGCACATCACCCACGATAAATTCGGCCCGAGAAGCGCGAAAATCAATCCGCTGATCGTACAAAGCCACCGGGATTTCATCCTCCCAGAGCGCATTTTCAAAGCCGATTGAACCTACAGGAAGGGGTTGCAACGTGGCCTCATCCGTCCACTCAATCGTGTAATCAACGGGCAATGTGCGCTGTGCCTCAGCCCCAAAGGTCAGTGCAAGTAGGATAAAAATAAGGGCGAAACGCTGCATGCCGCTAAGAATTGTCTTGGTTCAAGCAACTATTTGAACGGCGCGAAAGTTCTCTTATTGCAAGCAATGTGCGAATTGTTCGTAGAAATTTTTCGTAATATTGCTCGTTTAGAGGAGAAGAAGACCAAACTGAAAGCAATGAAGCGACGGTTACTGTATTTCTGGGCACTGGTAGGTACCCTACTTATTACGATTCCTGAGGCACTCGCACAGGACCCGGAATTCACGCAGTTTTATGCCAACCCGCTCTACCTGAACCCCGCGTTTGCGGGTACGGCGCGTTGTCCGCGATTGATCATGAACTACCGCAACCAATGGCCGGCATTGAGCGGTACTTTCGTTACCACCAGCGCCAGCTATGACCAACACGTCGAAACCATCAGCGGTGGCCTTGGTTTGATTGTGATGAACGATCGAGCTGCGCGTACACTCAATACCACAACAGTAAGTGGTATTTATTCATACCAGCAGCCGATTTCACGAACCTTCTCACTCAAAGCAGGCCTTCAAGCAACCTACTTCCAAAAGTCAATCGACTGGAGCCAACTCACCTTTGGCGACCAAATTGACCCACGCCGCGGATTTATCTATGAAACCAAAGACACCCCTAGCGGCAAGCCCCGTCAAAACGTTGACTTCTCAGCAGGCCTTCTCGGTTTCAGCGAGCGCTTCTATGCAGGCTTGGCTGTTCACCACTTGAACGAACCCAACGAATCATTGGTCGTGGGCGTTAGCCGTTTGCCAATGAAGTACACCGTGCACGCTGGCGCCGTAATTCCACTCGATCGTCGCTCACGTTACAGCGATTCAAACATTTCACCCAACGTACTCTACCGTCGTCAAGGCGAATTTCAGCAACTTAATCTCGGTTTGTACGTAAACAAAGGACCACTCGTTGGCGGGATTTGGTACCGGGCATTGTTCTTTAACGATTACCGCGATGCCTTTATCGTGCTGGTGGGTGTGCAAACCGATGTGGTGCGCTTCGGCTACAGCTACGACGTAACTGTATCTGAATTGACTCCCGCTACGGGCGGCTCACACGAAGTCAGTCTGGCTTTCCAGTTTGACTGCCGACCCAAGCGACGGAAGTTCCGCACAATATCGTGCCCTTCTTTCTAGTTAGTTGTTTAGGAATTTTTGCAAGGAAATCAGGAAATCATGAAAAAGTTCAGCAACCTCGCCCTCGTGTTTGTGGCCTTCGGAGGAATTCTCCTTCTCGGCTCATGCGCGAAGGAACGCTCAGGAGCCACCGGCTGGGCCTACAATGACCCCACAAATGGCGGTTTCGAAAAGGCACCCTTCGTTGAGCAAGAAACAGGCCCGGGCCTCGTCCTCGTTGAAGGCGGTACGTTCACCATGGGCCGTGTTGAAGACGACGTCAACTACGATTGGAACAACATTCCACGGCGAGTTACAGTTTCTTCATTCTACATGGATGAAACCGAGGTAACCAACCTCTACTGGCTCGAATACCTGCACTGGTTGCAGCGCATTTACGGCGACAGCTACCCGGAAATCGTTTCCAAGGCGTTGCCTGACACCCTCGTATGGCGTGAAAAAATGGAGTACAACGAACCTCTCGTTGAGTACTACCTTCGCCACCCTGCCTACCGCGACTACCCAGTAGTTGGTGTGAACTGGATCCAAGCCAATGACTTTTGCGCTTGGCGTACTGACCGTGTGAATGAAATCATCCTCATCCGTGAAGGGCTCCTCCTTCACAATCCTGAAGCACAGGTTGATGAAGAGCACTTCACCACCGATGCGTACTTCGCAGGTCAATACGAAGGTGAAAAAGCAGCCGATGGTGTGCCCGATTTGCGTCCCGGATCATCAGGCTACCGCAATGTGCGCATGGAAGACGGTATCCTCCTTCCCCGTTACCGCCTCCCGACAGAGGCCGAGTGGGAATACGCAGCCCTCGGTTTGATCGGAAACTCGTTCAACGAATTGATCTCAAGCCGCCGTACCTACCCATGGAACGGCCACTACGTGCGTAACGACGATAACCGCGGCCGATTCTATGGCCAATTCAGTGCCAACTTCGTCCGTGGACGTGGTGACTACATGGGTGTTGCCGGTGCGTTGAATGACAACGCTGAAATCTCGGCTCCCGTGTTCTCATACGCACCAAATGATTACGGCTTGTACAACATGGGTGGTAACGTATCGGAATGGGTTATGGACGTTTACCGTCCGCTCTCGCCTGAAGACAAGAGCGAATTCCGTCCGTTCCGTGGTAACGTTTACCAAACCAAAGTCAAAACCAGTGAAGGCGACATCGAATACAAGTACGACTATGTCGTGTATGACATTTCAGGAGTTGAGTACTTCTTGACCGAATACCGCAAGCGTACCCGCAGTGGTTTGACTGAAGCCGACGAAAACCTCCTTGACAACCTCAACACCTACGTTGAAGCTGCCAAAGAAGACTTGAAGAACCGCATGCAGGACGAGGCCATGCAACGTATGCAAGATGGAATGGATCTCATTTCAGCAAGCGACTCACGCATCGCTGCCGACCTTCGCGAAGGAATTGCGGAGTACATTGTCGCAACTCCGGGTGACATTCGCATGCGCGACGTGACCATCGCAGAGAACGTTGACCGTCGCAACTACCGTCAGGCCGACAACATCGATTACCTCGATGGTGACCGCAACAGCTCAATCTACTATTCGCAAGAAGACGCCGATAACAATCAGTTCCGTGTGTACGATGCGAACTACAACACACCTTCCGGCGGAACAACCATGATCACCAACCGCACCCGCGTGTACAAAGGGGGTAACTGGCGTGATCGTGCTTACTTTACCATCCCCGGTACACGTCGCTACCTCGACGAACGCCGGTCGATGTCAACCCTCGGCTTCCGCTGTGCAATGACACGCGTTGGAAGTCCGGTCGGATTCTCACAAGAGTAAGCCAATAACTCATTCTCAAGACCCCGATGTTGATGCATCGGGGTTTTTTATTTTGTGTCCATGAACATCAACGACCTCTACACCGCATTTCAGCACTCTACCGGCGTAACGACCGACACCCGATCGATCAAAGGCGGTGAGCTTTTTGTAGCGCTCCGAGGTGACCGGTTTGACGGGAATGCCTTCGTTGACAAAGCCCTCGAAGCCGGTTGCTCTGCCGCGGTCACCGACCATCCGGCGACAGCCGAAAAACATCCAAACGCCATTCTGGTTGAAAACGGATTAACCGCCTTGCAAGAACTTGCTCGGCACCACCGCGCCCAACTCAGCGGTACCACAGTCATTGGCCTTACCGGAAGCAATGGAAAAACAACATCGAAAGAACTTATTCGCGATGTACTCGCTTCGAGTTACCCCACATACGCCACAAAAGGCAATCTGAACAACCACATTGGAGTGCCCTTGAGCGTACTGGAGATTACCGCTGAACACCGTTTCGCAGTCATTGAAATGGGCGCCAATGCGCAGGGCGAAATCGCACTGTTGAGCAGCATTTGCATGCCCGATTTCGGCTACATCACCAACATTGGCAAGGCGCACTTGGAAGGCTTCGGCGGACTTGAAGGCGTTAAAAAAGGCAAGAGCGAACTCTTCAAGCACCTGCGATCAACCGGTGGTAGAGTATTTATCAATGCGGCAGACCCGGTTATGCTCGAACTCTCACAAGGCAACAACCGCATTCTTTTTGGCACCGAAGTTGACTCACCCGATGTATACATCGTTGAACCGTCGCCAACGCTGAGCATCGGATGGTCGCACCACAGCTATTTCTCAGGCAAAATTAAAACACAGCTCACAGGCGATTACAACCTTGGAAACTTCGCGGCCGCCATCGCCATCGGCCGGTACTTCGATGTTGCGCCTGACGCCATTAACATGGCATTGTCATTGTACACCCCTGAGAACAATCGTTCTGAACGGCGCTCTACTTCGAAAAACACTGTGATTCTCGACGCCTACAACGCCAACCCAAGCAGCATGGCCCATGCGCTGCGGTCATTTGTAAACGACCCCGCCCACGACAAGCTCTGCATCTTGGGCGATATGTTCGAATTGGGCGAAGCATCGGATACCGAACACCGTGCAATCGTGCAATTGGCTGATGAACTGAAACTACCGTACCTGCTTGCCGGAAGCTACTTCAAAGCAAGCGCACACGATCTCACAAGGGCATTCGAAACAACCGAAGCACTGGCAACGTGGTTGACAAACCACCCCGTTGCTGGTAAAACGATCTTGCTCAAAGGGTCGCGCGGAATGCGCTTGGAGCAACTACTCCCCTTGCTCTGAGGTTGACGGACCGGCGTTGAGGTAACGATCCCACCTCTCCATCACGGCGACCATGTCATCTGGCAAATCGCTGTCAAACTGCATCCAAGCACCTGTGTTGGGGTGTTCGAAGCCGAGTGTACGCGCATGCAGTGCCTGACGCGGCAAAATGCCAAAGCAATTTTCTACGAACTGGCGGTAACGTGAAAAGCTCGGCCCCTTCAGTACGCGGTCACCACCGTACTCGGGATCGCCAAAAAGCGGATGTCCGATGTGCTTCATGTGCACCCTGATTTGGTGGGTGCGGCCTGTTTCGAGCTTGCACTCGACCATGGTCAGGTAACCGTAGCGTTTCAGCACGCGGTAATGGGTAACCGCATGTTTTCCGTGCGCGCCATCGGCAAATACTTCCATGAGCTTTCGGTTCTTCAACGAACGGCCGATGTGGCCAGTCACGGTGCCGTCTTCAGTCACATCTCCCCACACCAGCGCGTTGTACCTGCGCTCAACCGTACGTTCAAAAAACTGGTTGCTCAGGTGGGTCATACCGGGTTCGGTTTTTGCGATGACCATCAAACCGGTGGTTAGCTTATCAATGCGGTGCACCAAACCCGGACGCGCCTCTTCCATACCGACCGCCCTTGACTGCTCACCGAAATGGTGAAGCAGACCGTTTACAAGGGTTCCGGTGTAGTTCCCGTGTCCTGGATGCACCACCAAGCCCGAAGGTTTGTTGAGCACCACCACGTGCTGATCTTCAAATACCACATTGAGCGGAATGGCTTCGGGAATGAGCTCAAACTCCCTCACCGGATGCGGGAGCTCAACAGTGACCACATCACCCGTCTTGACACGGTAATTTTGCTTAACGGCCTCTGAATTGACGTGGATGTAGCCTGACTTGGCCGCTAACTGAAGCTTATTCCGTGAAGTATTGGCAATTCGATCGAGCAGAAACTTATCGATGCGCAAGGGTTGTTGGCCTTTATCGGCTACAAACCTGTAATGTTCAAAAAGGTCACCTTCTTCAAGAAAGTCACCTGAAACGTCGTTTTCTTCCTGCATTAGTGCGATTGCTTAACAAGCTTGCAGCTGCTGATGATTCGTCTGCTATCGTCGACGATAACAAGGGTGTAAAACCCTGCACTGAGTCGGGAGACATCGATGTGTGTTCGAAGATCTGTGATGCGATGTTGGATGTGGGTTCTTCCCTGCATATCAACGACCAAGGCCTCACATCCGCCTGCAAGGCGACCAAAAAAATCGCCCTCAACGGTAATTGCATCGTTAATTGGGTTGGGGTACACCTTCAACGAAGCATCAAAAGCGGCTTCGTCAATGCTGTTCCAAACACCCGTTTTTCCGGCTTTAAAGACCGGCCGAATCATGACTGAACCGGGTGCCTGCGACTGCGTCCATGCGCTGCCGAAGCCAAGTTGAAAGAACAAACGGGTGGTATTGAAGTTGTTGTTCAGGTCAAGACCAACGTTCAATTCAGCGTTGCTGTCTTGTACAAAACCCACATATATAACGCCGCTCACCTCAACAGGTGTGTCGAGTGGGTAATACGCAAACACATTGGGGCCATCGGTGTAGTAGTTTGGTTGATGAAAATTGAAGTTCTCGCCAATCTCAGCCCCAGGTACACCATTGTTATCAGCCCACACGCGGAGTATGAAATTTTCAAAGCTGTTGTCGAATTGAATCGGAGAGAAATGGATGAACAGCCCATACAGCGAATCGGTTGTGGCCACATTGTATTTCACTGCTGTGCGGCCTCCGGCGATATTGAGCGACCATGCTGCCTCAGCGCTTCCATCGTCGTAGGCGTAGTAGTTTTCGAACACTTGCTTGAAAACCAACGAGTCGTTGTTTGGCACGCCGATTTTATCGCCCGACAAAATCCCGATGCGGTCTTGGTAGAAGCTTACGTCGAATACGGCGCAGGTATCGTTGACATTCGCATCAAAAATGAAGTTGTTCGGAGAACTGTTAATGGCATAGTCGGTGGTGAACACTTGATTCGGCAACACTACAATGTTCGAGAAGTTGTTGAGGTTGTCCCAAATCGTCCCTTCATAATCGACTTTAAAACCGGATGTAATGTTATCGGCTTGGTTGTTTGAGAGGTTGCGCTGCGTTGTTTGAATGCTTGTTCGCATGAACTGCGACGGGTTCACCAGGAAATGCGTCCAGGGCATTGCGGTGTAATCTTGAAGCAAGGTATTTGGACAGCTTGCAAAGGCTACCTCGAAAAAGTCTTGCGATTCAGGAATGATGTTGTTGCTCAGAAACACGTAATCGATGTGCCAATGGTCAAGGTTACCGGTCAACGTGGCCTTGTTCCGAAAGCGGAATTGGAAATTGTCTTGAAGAAAAATCTCCTGATCAATGGGAATAAACACTTCGGCAAAATCAGTCATTCCTGAACCTTGTACTGACCACACCTTCACCCAAGGATTGTCTCCTCCAAGTGGCGCCAAAAACTCAACCATCAACGAGTCTTGAGCTTCAGGGCTGTTTCCAAGCCCTCCGCCTTGGTAGGCAAAGTAGAGGTATACATTATCGTCGGGGTCGAAAGGTGCAAGGTTTATGGGGATGGATGTCAGGGTGTCTGCCGGGCCTTGGCTATCTGTCACGAACGAATAAGGATACCCTGTGGCATCAAGGCCGTCAAGTGTTGCAACGCCTATTGTTGGTGGAAGGATGGGGAAATGGCAGTTGATGTATGCGCTGTTGTCGACCCAACGCTGCAACTCCACAGGAATACCAGGGTCATTGGTCGGCAACGACCAGGTGCTAAAATCATCGAAAAACGGAAGCGACATGCTGCCATTCCCGCGTGGCGCACGCTCAGGGTAGCTGCGCTCGATTTGGGCGCGCTTGATTTGGACGGCATTTACGCGCAAGGGCGCGACAATTTCTTGCGCAGTGAGGTCTATCGAGAGAAATGTACACCCCAAAAGGAAGACGAAGAACAGTCGTGTCATGGTCATTCAAAAAGGCCGTCGTCGGCCCCTTCTGCTGGGTCCGGCGCTGCACCAATCCGCAGAAATAAATCTACGGCAGTGCCTACGGTTATGGTTCTGTTGGCTTCTGCAGCCGGGTTCTGTCGGTATACGCGCGCCGCAGCACTGTCGGCCGCGGTAACGATATCGCCTTCGTATAACGCAGCCCCCAAGGTCAATCGTCTATCTGAAAGCAAATAAACTGCACTATCAAGACTTAGACCCATCAACGACGGGATGGGAACCTTCTCGTTGCTCAACATTCCAACAACAAGGGTTACCCGGTCACCGCGTTTAATCGTACTTTCTTTGCTGAGTGCTTTTCCACGATGCAGGACGCGAATAACCATACCGGAAAGGTAAGCATGTTCTTCGTACTGCTTTTCGTAGCGTAAGCCTTTGTTTTGGAGGATGATTTCGGCAACCCGTTCATTCATTCCCTCCGATATCCCGATTTTCTCCATGGGTGGAGTCGATCGGTAAACGGTGAGGTACACGGTGCGGCCTTCTTTCACATTCGAAAACGGTGCGGGTGATTGCTCAAAAACCAATCCCGGCTGCGCGCCTTCGGAATAGACCGAGTCAACGACGAGCATTTCCAGGGTCGATTCATGAAGCAATTCAGTAGCCCGAGCAACTTCAATTCCTCTCAAATCCGGAACGACGTGTTGCTCGCCATGCGAAGTGTAAACGTTCAGATAGAGATAGAGCACCCCTAACAAGGCTATGCCAAACAGAACGCTGTACAGCAGGTTCTTGGCAAAACGCTTTGAAAAAACCGCTCGGAGTATGCTCATCAAAATGAAGTTACTTCGTCATGTAATTGCCAATGGCATCATCATACAAAACGCGCAAATCGTCAATAAAGCCGAAATGCTCGCCATCGACCACCATTTTGCCACGGGTAACGTGACCGAGCAAGGTAACCGGCACTCCGTGGGCCGCTACCATGTCGATGAACTCGCGCTCTTCGTCTTCGGTGACGGTGACCACAATGCGGCTTTGCGCTTCGCCAAACAAGAAGGCGTCTTTGCGCACTTCCGCATCTGAAACGATGTCAAAACCGAGGTTGCCCGGCAGCGACATCTCAAACAAGGTCACAAATAAACCTCCATCTGACACGTCGTGCACAGCGTTAACCAAGTTGTTGTGAATGAGGTCTTTCACACACTTTTGAAGCAAAAGCTCTTCTTCAATATTGAAGTGCGGTGCCGGTGACAATCGAACGCCGTGCACCGAATTCAAGTATTCAGACGATGATATGCAGTTGCGTGATTCACCGATTAAGTAAATCAGGTCACCTTTGTACTTGAAATCAAGCGACATTTTGTTCGACTTGTCTTTCAGCACGCCCAGCATGCCGATTGTGGGGGTTGGAAAAACCGGCGCAGCAGTGCCGTCAGGCTTTGCAGTTTGGTTGTAGAAGCTCACGTTGCCGCCTGTGACAGGTGTCTCAAAACGGCGGCAAGCCTCTCCCATACCTTTAATTGCGCCAACAAACTGCCAGTACACCTCAGGGTTGTAAGGGTTACCAAAATTCAGGCAGTTGGTAATCGCCGAGGGCTCTCCGCCTGAGCACACAATGTTACGGGCGGCTTCAGCCACGGCGATCATGGTACCGGTCTCCGGGTCGTTGTTCACATAACGTGCATTGCAATCAACCGTTAGGGCAATGGCACGGTTTGTGCCTTTGATGTTGACTACAGCCGCATCTGAAGGACGGTTCGTACTCATGTTGGCCGTGCCTACCATGCTGTCGTATTGTTCCCACACCCACCGCTTGGAAGCAATGTTGGGGTTGGTCAGCAACTGGCGTGCAACCACAACCAAATCGCGGGGCTCAGTGATGCTATCGATGGTGAATTTCTGCGCCTCTGCGAAGTAAGCCGGCTCTGTGTACTCACGATGGTACACCGGCGCACCTCCGCCCAAAACAAGGCTTTCAGCAGGCACTTCGCCCACAAGGTCGCCGTTCATGAAGTAACGCAACGTGCCACCTTCGGTGACAACACCAATCTGCTCGGCGTTCAAGTCCCACTTATCAAAGATTGATTTCACCACCTCTTCTTTGCCTTTCTTCACCACTACGAGCATGCGCTCTTGTGATTCAGAAAGCAAAATTTCGAACGGACGCATATCGTCTTGCCGCAGGGGAACGCGGTCGAGGTGTATGTCCATGCCCACGCCACCGCCGGCGCTCATTTCTGAGGTTGAACATGTGATGCCCGCCGCGCCCATGTCTTGCATACCAACAATAGCATCAGTGGTGGCCAATTCAAGCGTGGCCTCAAGCAGCAGTTTTTCTTGGAAGGGATCGCCCACTTGAACCGACGGAAGGTCTTTCGCACTGTCTTCACTAATGTCTTTCGATGCGAATGATGCGCCTTGGATGCCATCTTTACCGGTAGAAGAACCAACGATGTACACCGGGTTGCCTACGCCTTTCGCCTTGGCTGAAATCACGCCATCTTTGCGCACAATGCCTGCTGACATGGCGTTCACGAGTGGGTTTACTTGGTACGATTCATCAAAAAACACTTCGCCGCCAACAACGGGTACACCGAAGGCGTTGCCGTAATCACCGATGCCTTTCACAACACCTTCAAGCAGCCATTGCGTTCGTGGGTTCTCAAGCTTCCCAAATCGCAAGCTGTTGAGCTGCGCTATCGGACGTGCGCCCATCGTAAAAATATCGCGGTTGATACCTCCCACACCTGTGGCTGCCCCTTGGTAGGGTTCAATGGCCGATGGGTGGTTGTGGCTTTCGATTTTGAAGGCACAGCCTAAGCCGTCGCCAATGTCAACAAGACCCGCATTTTCTTCGCCGGCTTTCACAAGCATGTGCGGCCCGTCTTTCGGCAGCGTTTTTAGCCAAACGATGGAGTTCTTGTACGAGCAGTGCTCGCTCCACATCACAGAATAAATGCACATCTCAGTGAAATTCGGTGTGCGACCGAGGATTTCTTTGATGTGGTCGAATTCTTCCGGACGGAGGCCCATTTCGGTGGCCTGTTCCAAGGTTGCTGGCTGCTGGGCGGCAAGGGTACTCATGCGCTGTAATTCTTTCGGCAAAAGTAGGGTTTTTAGCTGTTTTTGCGTGCACCAAACACTGCACTACATTTGCACACATGAGAGCAGTGGTTCAACGCGTTTCGCAGGCATCCGTTACCGTCAATCAAAAAATGATAGGAGCCATCGACAAAGGGTTCATGGTGCTGTTAGGCATCCATTCGGAAGACACTCCAGAAGATGTTGAGTGGCTGGCTGCAAAGCTCATTGGAATGCGGGTGTTCCCCGATGGAGACGGCAAAATGAACCTCGATATCTGCGAGGTGAAGGGTGGCTTTTTGGTTGTAAGTCAATTCACCCTCCATGCAAGGTATAAGAAAGGTAACCGGCCTTCGTTTGTTGAAGCCGCTCGCCCTGACCATGCCATTCCGCTGTACACCCATTTCGTCAATTTCCTTAGGGAGCAAAGCGGTTGCAAGGTCGAAACCGGCGAGTTCGGCGCCATGATGGATGTGCACCTGAACAACGACGGTCCGGTTACCCTGGTTCTCGATACCCGCAATAAAGAATAATCAGAAGGCCTTACCAACCGAAAAGCCCATCATATTCGGCAAATAGCCGTTGCCAAACACAGGCCAATGCACGACGGTTAGTCGGCCAACAAAACCATTTGCCAAGTTCAAGCGGTATCCCACTTCTCCCAAAGGAGCGATGGCAGTTTCGTCAAGGTGCATACCTGCTGCCAAGCCCACATCAATTGCGTGAACGCGGCCGCCCAAACTGGCCGTGACACCTGCACTGGTGCTGCCGCCGAACAAACCATACCCGGCCGAGGCGGTTGCCATCACGTTCATGTGACCATAGCTGAAAACAGTGCGTTCGTAAAGCACATGCAAACTGCGCCTGTGCGACCGCCCCCCGGTACCGACCAGAATCCGGTTCAGCTTGGGCCGGTCATCGTTCGCCGACAACCGGCTTCGCTGCCCGGGTACGTAAGTCAATCGCAACCCGCCGGTGAGCAAGGAAGCCGCAGGTGAGTCGTCGCTCAGCGCAAACGGACTCCGGTCAGGCAAGCCTAGCGCAACCTGAGGGGCAATCAATAAACGCCCCATTCCGGATAGAGAAACATCAGCTTCAACACCTGTTAACACGCTGAAATAAAGATTGGGCTCGTCCACTATGGCCAGTACAAAGTCATCGCTCACATTGTCGAAGTGCTCGATGCCCTCCATGTCATACTGAAGAACAGCTCCGATGAGCCAACGCAAGGTCGGACCGGCCTCGGGCCGAACAACATCCACATCGAAGATGAGCGGAAGGTCTACCCCCACTCTTTGTCGCATTACAAATCCTTCAGAGGGCAAGGGCTCAATGGCTGCTGGGGCCTGCAGCGCATAACGCACAGTAGTGGTTCGAAGGTTTATTCCGGCGCGAACGGCCATCCGCGAAGCGATCGCCCTCCTCCATGCGACACCGATTGATGGGTCTACTGCGCCCAATCGATACGTTGATTCATCGGTCTCTTGGTAAAGAAGAACTGAACTGCTGATTCCCGTATTCAACTGGAGTTCCCAGCGTTTTTCGGTGTCTTGCGCGGCCACTGAAACGCACATGGCGAGGGCCACTGTAAAGAGTAGTGCTTTGGTTTTCATAGATGTTTTAATCCGTTGAGTTGCACGAATATAAACACTATACAAACACATTGTTACCGTATTTTTACGGATGTTGACCTGTTTTTTATATCTGTTTTTTTCGGGGGGATGGATGACAGCATTCGTGGCTTACTGCACGATCAGCCGGATGCGCTCCGGAGCCATTGCATCGCCGCGAATCAGCTCGAGGATGTAAACACCGGCGGCCGCTGTATGCAGAGTGAGCTCTCCGGCCATGGTCAACGAAAAAGGTACGCGTTGTCCGGCGGCGTTGTACACTGAAAAATCACCCTCACGGTAACCCGTCAGCACGAACTGTCCTTTACCGGGATTGGGATACACCGCGAAGCCTTCGGCAGTGTTTGTGCGGTGTACCGCCCGTATTTCAGAAACATCCGATTCGCCATTGTAGTCGGTTTGGCGTACGCGGTAATACGACACACCTGACAATGGATTTCGATCTACAAACTGGTAGCTACGGGATTCAAGTGTTGTTCCGGCGCCTTGAACGGTACCAATCGCCTCCCAGTAGTGTGTGTCTGATGAACGTTCAAGCGTGAAGAAGTCGTTGTTGGTTTCTGATGCAGTTACCCAGTCGCAATTCACCCTTCGCTGGTCATCGGTGAGTTTGGCATCAAATACCAACCATTCAACGGGAAGGAGAATCAGCGCGCACGTTACCGTCACAAAGTCTTCAACTACAATCTGACTGCCATCGCAGCGGGTGTAAACGGCCTCGGCAGCAAAGGTCTGGGAAGTTTCAGACGGACAAACCTGAATGGTCATACCAGAACCAATCAAACCATCGGCCTGGGTGTACCAGTTCACTTCAAAGTTGGGTGCGCCGTTGGGCACGAAACGCCATGCCTCATTCGATGTGCTCCACGGGCCCGTTTGACGCCCTGGGGCAACATAGCCGGCTGCCCCTGTCGCGTTTTGTATGCCAATCACAGCATTGCCAGAATTCCACCCAAAACATGTAGGCTTGTCTTGAACATACACCTCAATAACGTTTGTGGTTTCGTACAAGACGATTTGGGATGTCGAACGAATGCTGTTGCAACTAAAATGACACACATCGGTAAAATTGACCACGAATACACGGCAAGGCTCCGCGCCCAATATGGCATAACGCGCTGTGCCGCATACACTGGGGTCAATGTCATGGTAGACTCCGAAAATCGAATTCAATGGCAACAGTGGAGACGGACAGGTTTCAGTAAATGCCCAAGGGCAATAACCGCCATCGTAGCCAGCGTTAAATGACATCAATCCGTTTGAACCTACTACGCACTGATTGTAGTTGGTACCGAAATAGCAAAAATTGAACGGCAAGGAGATCAGATTTGACCAAACGTCGTCGGTGTTGATCGAAAACTGGGTTCCGGCGGTGGTGCTGTAAGGCGGATTGAACGGAATGCTCTGAACCTCATAGCTCGTTGGCAGGCCCGTTTCAAACACATCTGCTGTGAGCTCCAAAGACTGGCAAGGATCGTAGCATTCAGGCAACGCAATGTCGGGTCCGAGGTCGATTGCAGGGCAGCCAAATTCAGCGGGGTCGTTCGGTGGCGGCGGTGTTGAGCAAGGCACGCACGACACAGTTGCTGACCAACCTGCTAAGTTTACTGAACCATCAGAAGTGAAACGCACCGTCAAACAGCCCGAAGTTGCTGTTACGGTACCCGGTGAATTCGTCCCAGTGTATTGGCCAATCAAAGGCGAAGATGCGTTTGGCCCATCGTAAAGGGTTAAGAAATCCCAGTTGTTCTCTATGCTAAATGAGGTAAAACTCAGAACAACGCATTCACCGGCAGTTGCTGAACAAAAGGTAGTCACGATGTTCTGTGAATTCCCATAATTGCCGGCCTGACCACCGGTATCGAAGTAGTTACCGGCACAGGTTGTGATCGTACCACCGGGGTGGTTGTAATTGGTTCCACCTGTGGTTGTGCACGCGGTCAATTGGGTGACCGAGAGCGTTGCGAAGGTGGTATTTGATGCGCAGGGCCACGCATCCACCAGCACGTTCACCGTTCCATTGAAGGTCGATGTCCAAGTAACGGTTGACTGCAATCCGCAGCTATTATCGTTGTAAGCGAGCGAGGCCCCACCTGTGCTATTGTAGACCGTAATCTGAGTATCGAATGAAGAGCCGCAGGTTTGGAAGGTGTAGGCAGCACCTGCGCATACATTCACCGTGACATATTCACCTCCCCAAATGCTCGAAGTTGTTTGGGTGTTTCCCGGACCTGTAGGATTGAGGGATGTCCAAAAGACGTTGTCGTTCGCACATTGTGCGTTGGCAACACCCCAAGTTCCGCATGTGAAAATGAGGAACGCTATAGATATAAGCGCTAGTCTTGGCAAGGTCTCTCCCTATGATTGGCGTGAAGTTACGGAAACCGTTTCGAAATGCCCAATACTAATCGACCAAATGCGTCAATAGCCAGATTAACGAGAACTCAACGGGGTTTACTGAACCACGATGCGAAGTCGCTCTGCTTCTCCGTTGTCGCGGAGCAGTTCTACGATATACGAACCGGCTGCCGGATTTACCAGTCTCAGTTCCCCACTCATTGATAGGGTGAACGGTACACGCCGTCCACTCAAATCGTACACTCCCAAGTCGCCATCGTGGTAACCGCTCAATTTGAATACTCCGTTGCCCGGATTGGGGAAGGCTTCGAGGGGTGTTGAAGACCTGCGCTCAACCGCACGCGTTTCGCTGTAATCAAATTGACCGTCGTAGTCGGTTTGGCGAATCCGGTAGTACGAAACCCCTGGAGCCGGCGAACGATCGATGAATTGGTAGTTGGTAGGCTCTGACGTATTTCCTGACCCGGCAACTGTGCCCAGCTCAATCCAGACTTGACCGTCAACCGAGCGTTCGACAGTAAAAAAGTCATTGTTCTGTTCAGAAGCGGTGATCCATTCGCAGAGCACTTCACGCTGGTCGTTGATGTTCTTCGCCTCGAACGCGAGCCATGTCACGGGAAGCAAGAGCAGTTGATCACAAATAAACAAGGTAGAGCTCAGCTCAGTTTGCGTGCAGCTGCACCCTAAGCCCGGATTGTCAGCCGAATTCATTGTGAGGGTAACCGTTGTCAGACTCGTACCGGCCGCAACTGAAGTAACCGGCACCGCTACCAACGTTTCACCCGGTTGAAAGGTCACCGAAAGCGGAATGGGGTCAAGCGATGCATCGCCCGTTACATTTACAGTGTACACCAGAGTCACCGGATCAGTCGATGGTTCTTCGAGTGCAAACACGAAGAAACCGTTCATGTCGCAGTTGGTCCCTGAACTCACATTGGCCAAATCTTGGTCAACGGAAGCAACAATCTCAAGCTCAGTGCCCGCCGTGAATGACTCGGCTGCAAGGAATACCGCCGAGTCTAAAACGCCGTCACCGGCATCGGCAATAGCAATGGTAATGGTGTAGGTTTCACACGGCACAGTATTCACACATGCCGTCAACGGCAACGTAAAGCCATCGTATTGAACGCTCGTGCCAGAAGTATTGTCAACGTAAAATGCCGGGTAATTGATTGGGCAACCAAGGCCTCCATTCACGTTGTCAATGGCTACAGGCAAGCTCGATCCGGGGATGATTGCAATGTTCGTATTCGGAGCATAGCCCGGACCACTCACGAAGAACCCAAACACATCATTGTACGACGTACAAACAAACTCCGGGTACTCTTCTGAGGCAAACACATAGGTGAAGGTGACCTGATCAGTTTGGGGCACAAACGTGAAAGTGAACACCGAGGCGTCAAATGTGGTCATGCCGGCTAACGACGTTAACAACGGATGACCGGGTGTTAAATTATTGCTCCCGGCACCTCCTGAATTGTTTGGTCCCGCTGCCAATGTAGCCGTGCCACTTGTTAGCACAATTCCCGATTCGATTCCAATCGCCCAACCGTTGGTAAACGTCCCAATGGCCAAGTTTGAACCCGTATAGGTGACGTTGCTTGCCGTTAAGCATTCACCCAAGAACACTTCCGTAATCAACTCTTGTGGGGTGTTGACGACGGGTAAAGACGATCCACCATTGGCATTTGCGCAGCTGGCGCTGTAGATCAGCCCTGTTGTAGGGAATGGACCATCGCCGTATACGTATAGGCCGTCGAGGAAGACTTCGAAGGAGACCTCATCTTCAAAGAAACCCGGAACGTAGGTCAAGGTGACCGCTTGGCCCTGACTCAAAGGCACATTTAAGCTTCCGAAACTTCCTGTATTGATTGTGTAATCACCGAACAAGGCCCCATCGATTACGACTGAAATGTACGCTCCATTCCAGCCATCGCCCCATGAATCGTAAAAGTTGATCAGAAGATTGCACGCACCTCCTGCAGCACTGCCAATGGGCTGCACGTTGATCACTCCACTTCCGGCAAAAGGGGCGCCTCCCACGCCCGGGGCACAACTACCGCCTGAAGGCCCACCACCGCCACTAGGGTTGCAGGCGTCATATGCACCTTGGCAAACCGAATCCCAATTCGAGTTGCAACAAAACGGGTCAGCGGTAGTAACGTTGATGTAGCAGGGGTCTGATGAAGGATATGGCGCTGGCGCTATACACTGACTTAATGCACTTGAGGCTGTGGCAAGCAGCACCAGCAGCGTAAATGCGCGAAGCAATGCGAAGACCAATCCCTGCAAGGAGTGCGACGCTGAGTGTTGTGTGGTCATGCGGTTCAGATTCTACCGTTTCTACGGTAAAACCAGCGGAATGTTGCTAAATAACTCGCACATTTCCAATACACTGAAGAAAATTCCCCGCGCGAAGCACGCTATCTTTGCACAAAGCCCAGCACATGGAAATCCGCGAAGCACAGAAAACCGTCGACGAATGGATACGTACCGTCGGTGTACGCTATTTTGACCCGCTTACCAACACCGCCATCCTCATGGAAGAGGTAGGCGAAGTTGCCCGAATCATGGCACGGCGCTACGGTGAACAGTCTGAAAAAGAAAGCGATAAATCAAAAGACCTCGGTGACGAAATGGCCGATGTGCTCTGGGTGCTGATGTGCCTCGCAAATCAATGCGAAGTGGATTTAACCGATGCCTTCGCAAAAAACCTGGCCAAGAAAACCATCCGCGACAGCGAACGGCATAAAAACAATCCGAAAATCAACCCTTGAGGTGCACAGGAATCTCACACACCGGAATCGGATCCATCTTGTGCCGGTTGGCCCTGTGCAAACGCAGGTAAATGCCCAAAACCGTCGCTTCACGCGCTGACAAATGGCCGTTACTCGCGCCGGAGGCGACATGTGCCATCGCCCATTCGAGCTCGGGGTAACTGGCCCCAATCTGGTCTTCGTCGGTGCGGTCATCGCCCCACAACCCATCAGTCGGAGGGGCTTGCATGATGGCCGAGTTCACGCCCAGCGCTTCGCCCAAAGCGTACACTTCGGTTTTTGTGAGGTCAGCGATCGGACTAATATCAACGCCTCCGTCACCGTACTTCGTGTAAAAACCGACGCCGAAGTCTTCCACTTTGTTGCCCGTTCCGGCCACGAGGAGGTTGTGAAACCCGGCGAAGTAGTAAAGCGTCGTCATGCGCAGGCGGGCACGTGCATTGGCGAGCGAGAGGTTTCTTTTTTCGCCTTCGGCGGATGGGAGCGCGCCTACGAAGGTATCGAACACTTCGGTGAGTTGCACTTCGTGTCTGCGCACATTGGGGTAGCGCTCAACCAAGGCATCGATGTGCTGGGAGGCACGCGAAACCTGAGAAGGATGCTGATGGATGGGCATTTCCAAACACAGCACATCCATTCCGGTGCCTGCCGCAAGGGCCGAGGTAACGGCCGAATCAATCCCTCCGGAAACACCCACCACGAAACCCGAACAACCGGCTTTCGTTGCGTAATCGGTCATCCACCCGCGAATGTGGGCTACAATTCCATCTGCTTGCATCCTTGACAAACTCAGAAAAGGATGCCGATGTTCAATTCAAGGGCATTGGCAACTGCATTCAAACGCACAGTGTCAGGATTGGTACCCACGAAGATCGGACCATCGTTCTCTGTGCGCAGCACTTCTTGGCGAGCAAACGAGTTGGTCAAACCGTTGTTGTAAGTGATGCCCACAAGCAACGAAGTTGAGCCGGCTAGGTTGTATTCAATGCCCGCGGCAAGAATCATGCTCGCCCTGAACAGCGTTATGCTGTTCGACATGTCTACGTTCTCTTCAAAAACTGCCCGCGCAGCGCTTTCTACCCAATTGGCATTTCCACCTTGAACCACCCGTTCGAAAAGGTAGTCTTTGGTCTCATCGCCACGTGCACCTATGCTGATGCCGGCTCCGAAACCAAACTGAGCCCAGTAGGTGATGTAGCCAATTTCATTGGTACGGAGTTTAAACGAGAAGGGTATCTCGATGTACTGGTTGCTGTAATCACGGGTCCGACGGAAGATAAAGTCGCTTCCATCAGCGCGCTCCAGGTCAAGGTAGCTCAATGTACCACCGTTACGAATCACGTTAACCCCCGTGCCAATGGCATAGTTGGGCGCGAAAAAGATGTCGGCCACAAAGCCAAAACCGAAACGACCGGCCACGCCGTCGCTCACAAAGTGTTTGTCTTTGGGCTGCATCCAGCTTAGGTTCGGCGATGCTTTAAAACCCATCCGAAACTTTTTGAAGTCTTGCGTTTGAGCGGTGGCCCAACCGGCGCTTAAGGCCAAAATGAGCAACAGAGATAGGCGCTTTTTCATACTTTTACCGTTTCGCATTCGTTAGTGATACTTTGCGTTCAAAACTACTGATTTTTCCCATGTTCAGAGTAATAACCACCGCTGTGGTCGTTTTGCTTCTCGCTTTGGGAGGCTGCACATCAAACGGTCGTAAAGCCGACACCACCGGTATTGAGCAACAAATTGAATTCGTTGACCTCAATGCGCTGCTTGCCGGCGCCGATTTCAATGCACCTGCTCAAACACACCAAGAATTGTACCAAACCTGTAACAGTTTTTGGGAAGATTACACCGAATACATCCTTCAGCTCGGGCCGGCGAACGATGCCGGTACGTTAATCCCCCTCCGCGGCTTCCTCGATTTCGACGATACCCGCGCAACCAATGCGGCCATTCAGGAGGTTCATACTAGCCGTTTGGCCGACTATGAAAAGGAGCTCGACGCGGCATTTAGGCGTTATCGGTACTTCTTCCCCAATGACAGCCTGCCCGATGTGGTTTGGTACAACAGCGGCTTCAACTATGCCGTTTACCCCACCGAAAGCCACCTCGGAATTGGCCTTGAGTTTTTCCTTGGTCCCAACCACCCCATCGTTGAGAACCTGAGCGGAGAGCTTTTCCCGACCTATTTGCGCGAAAAAATGCATCCCGCATTGCTCGTTCCGGATGCCCTGCGGGGATGGCTGCTTGTGCACTACCAAGACCGTTACTACGACAGCAGCACCTTGGTCAGCACCCTTATGTACTGGGGAAAGATGATGTACCTCCTCGACCTTATGCTGCCTGAAACCGCTGATCACCTCAAAATGGCCTACACAGCCGAACAGCAAGCTTGGTGCAAGGCCAACGAGCGCAACCTCTGGATTGAACTTTCACAACAAGAAATCCTCTTCGAAAGCCGCCAATTCGAAATCAACCGGTGGGTTGCCGATGGTCCGTTCACGCGAGCAGCCGGCATACCACAAGAGGCCCCTTCACGCGTGGGCATTTGGCTCGGATGGAGGGTCGTGCGCGACTTTGTAGAGCGCAATCCCGACATGCCACTTGAACAGCTTCTGGCAAATACCAACTACACCGCCATGCTAAATGCGTACCGACCTCAGTAACTTTGCGGCATGAAAACTTCGAACATCCAGATCAACGTCACCACCGACGACAACAAAGTACCCGAACACATGGTATGGTCAGCGAGCGATGCCAACATCGCCCACCGCCGCACAAAAGCCATGATTCTTGCTATGTGGGACGCCGACGAACGCAATACGTTTCGGATTGACTTGTGGGACAAAGAAATGGAGGTCGAAGAAATGAAGCGCTTCGTACACCAAACCATACTCACTTTGGCCGACAGCTTTGAACGCGCCACAGGCGAAGACAAAATGGCCTTGACCATGCGCGACTTCTGCGAGTACTTCGCTGAGAAAATGGAAATCAAGTAAGCAATCGGCTTGACTGCGCTTACAGCCCCGCGTTGATTTCGTCGATGTAGTTCAGGAGCTCTTCGCGTCCGTAACCGGTATCAGAAGACGTGTGCAAGTGGTGCGGCATCACTTCCCACGCCTTGAGCATTTCTTTGTTGTAGTTGCGGAGGTTTGTGTTCCGCTCTGACGACGACAATTTATCAACCTTAGTGAAGACGATGACGAAGGGCACCTCTTTGCGGCCAAGCCACTCCATGAATTCCAGGTCGTTCTTTTGTGGCGCATGGCGCGAATCAACCAAAACAAACGCCGCCACGAGGTTCTCGCGCTTCAAAAGGTACTCTCGAATCATGCGATCGAAGGTCGCTCGGTCTTTTTTTGACACCTTGGCGTAGCCATAACCGGGAAGATCGGCCAGCAACCACTCATGGCTGCCGTGCTTCATCTTAAAATGATTAATGAGCTGCGTTTTACCCGGTGTGCCCGAGGTTTTGGCCAAGCCTTGATGGCCGGCGAGCATGTTAATCAGCGACGACTTGCCGACGTTCGAGCGGCCGATGAAGGCGTATTCGGGAAGTTCACTCGGCGGACATTTCGCCACGTTGGGACTGCTGACGAGGAACTCTGCGTGAACGTGCATCAAAGTTGGCGTTTGTTGAGCCAATCAGCAAGGATGTGGTTGAAAGTTTGCGGGTGCTCCATCATTGGGGCATGGCCGCATTGATCAATCCAAAAGAGCTCTGAATCAGGCAGCTTGGCGTGGAATTCTTCAGCGACCTCAGGCGGCGTAATGGTATCGTTTCGTCCCCAAATCAAACACACCGGCATGCGCATATTGGGCAAGTCTTTAGCCATGTTGTGGCGGATGGCACTTTTGGCGATGGCCAAGATGCGGATAACGCGGTTGCGGTCATTGACGATCTCGAAGCACTCGTTGACCAACTCGTCGGTGGCATGATTGGGATCGTAGAAGGTAAGCGCGACCTTGTTGCGGATGAATTCTTTGTCTTCCCGTCGTGGGAAGCTCGATCCGAAGGCGTTTTCGTACAAACCTGAGCTCGCAGTGAGGATGAGCGCCTTGACCGTGTCAGCGTGATCGCGGGTGTATATCAGCGCCACGTGTCCGCCAAGGCTATTGCCAAGCAGGTACACTTCTTCGAAGCCTTTGTACTTGATGAAGCCATCGAGGAACTTGGCCAAACGTTTCGCGCTGGTATCAATGATCGGGAGGTCATACAGCGGCAACATCGGTATCACCACCTTGTACCGAGGTGAGAAGTGTTCAACCACTTCGGTAAAGTTGCTCAATGCGCCGAACAAACCGTGGAGCAGTATGAGCACCGGGCCTTCGCCCTGCTCAATGTAGCTGTACTTTCCTTCGTGCCGTAGGTTCTCTTTCATGGGCTTCAGTTGAGGCAAAAATAGGCAAATGCCATTGAACATCGCCAGACGGGGTTCTGGCGGAGGCATCATCCTTCAGCGAAGAAAATCGAAATGTTTAAAACCTGTTGAAACCGATTTCAGTCGTTTCGACACGTCACCGTTGATAAGGGGCATCCATCCATTCAAAAAGTAATCTCTAAGCACTTGTAATCAGTTGGTTGCAATCATTTTTTGCATCGCTTCGCGGATGTTTTCAACCACGGAGGCACGCATAAGTTTTCCACAGCGTGGTAAATAGTGGGAGCTGGTGGTAGCCAGTGGTAAATTATTCCTACTTTTACGTTCGGAAAAACCTGTTATGCTCAACCTCCTCGGAGAATACGGATGTAAAGTCGATGCGAAGGGCCGATTGATGTTCCCTTCCAAGCTGCGCAAGCAGCTGGAAGAGGTGCTGCACCATGGTTTGGTGCTGAACCGCGACATCTTCGAACCCTGCCTCGTGCTGTATCCGAAACCCGAGTGGGACCGTGTGAACACGGAAATGAGCCGGCTGAGCCGCTACAACCGGAAGCACCAAGCCTTCCAGCGAAAATTCATGAAGGGTGCCACCCTGATTGAGCTGGATGCTACCGGAAGGATGCTGATTCCATCGGCGCTAATGAGCTATGCAGGCATTGACCCTGCGGGCGACAACGACGTAATCGTGACCGGTGTGCTAGAGAAAATCGAGCTCTGGAACGCCAAGCGCTACAACGAAACCGTGTTGAACGACGACGACGAAGACTTCAGTGACCTCGCTGACGACATCCGCCGTCAAATTGAAGGACCGGGCTCACTGCCCCTAAACTAAATCTCCCCATGAGCAGCAGCGATTACCACATACCCGTTCTGCTCAACGCTTCGCTCGAAGCCCTGAACATAAACCCAGACGGGGTTTACGTGGATGTCACCTTCGGAGGAGGAGGCCATTCACGGGCCATATTGACACAATTGGAACAAGGACGACTGTACGGCTTTGACCAGGATCCGGATGCACAAGCGAACCTACCCAACGACGCTCGCTTCACCCTGATCGGTCAGAACTTTCGGTACATGCAGAATTTCCTGCGGATGCACGGAGTTCAGAAGGTCGACGGCATACTGGCTGATCTCGGCGTGAGCTCTCACCAGTTTGATGAGCCGGCGCGGGGCTTTTCGATTCGGCACGACGCGCCGCTTGACATGCGCATGGGGCCTTCGCTGCCGAAAAGTGCAGCTGACCTCATCGCTGAACTCGACGAGAGCGAACTGGCCGACATCTTCAAGCGTTACGGCGAAGTGCAGGGTGCACACAGACTTGCCCGGCTGCTTATCCAGGAGCGCGCGAACCGCAAAATCGCTAGCACCGGCGATTTGGTCGCACTGGCATCGCGCATGGCGCATCCTGCGAAGCAGCAGAAATATGTAGCACAGGTATTTCAGGCATTGCGCATCGCCGTGAACGACGAACTCGCCGCGCTTGAGGCCTTGCTGAGCCAGAGCGTTGACGTGCTCAAGCCGGGCGGCCGACTTGCAGTTATCTCTTACCACAGCTTAGAAGACCGCATGGTGAAGTACTTCATGCGCGCCGGAAACTTCAACGGCGAGGTAGAGAAAGACTTCTTCGGCAACCCGATCGGGCCATTTACCCTGATCAGTCGCAGCGCCATTGTTCCCGATGAAAACGAAATCGCCACCAACAGCCGAGCACGCAGTGCACGGTTGCGGGTCGCAGAACGAAAACACTAAAAAAACCGACCGATGGACGGTAGTGAGAACGTACAAGCCGAGAACCAGCAGCCCAAAAAAGGCCGCAAGCTGTCACGCGCCATCACCCGCGTGCTCAGTGGCGACTTCTTGACGCGCGAAGAAGTGGTTGACCACATCCCCTTCCTGCTGTACGTGTGCCTCTTCTTTATTCTCACCATCGCGCTGGGGTACAATTTCGACAACACCGAACGCGAAAAGGTCAAGCTGCGCGAACAACTGCTTGAGCTCAACGCCGAATACAAAACCCTCAAAACCGAACTCGAAACGCAAAAGCAACACAGCCAAGTGTCAAAGCGCATCGACGAACTCGGATTGGAAGAAGCCACCACTGCACCAGTCATCATCGAAACCACCAAAGAAGAAATTGAAGAATAACCGCGACATAGCGCTTCGTACCTGGTGGGTGTTTGCCCTCTTTGCTGTGCTCGCGGTGGCGGTGTTTGTGCGCATCCTTTACGTGCAAATCGCCCAGGCCGATCGGTGGAAGGAGTATGCCGTAAAAATCGAGCAGCGGATACAAGACATTACCCCAGCCCGCGGGCAGATCTACAGCACCGATGGGTCGCTGCTGGCGACATCCGTGCCAATCTACAACCTCTATTGGGATTCAAAGGCGGAAGGGTTAAAGCAAGATTACCTGAATCAGGAGCTTGACTCGCTCTGCATGGGCTTGTCGCGGATTCTGGGTGCGCAAAGCGCCGCCTATTACAAGCGCGACTTGCTCGAAGCACGCAGGCTCGGACGGAGGTACCATCCCATCCACAAAAAACTCAGCTTCACCCAGATGAAGGAGCTCGTCAAGCTCCCGCTTATGCGCCGTGGCGCCAACAAAAGCGGCTTCATCTTCAGGCAAGAGGAAATCCGCAAGAAGCCCTTCAACCAACTTGCATCACGCACCATTGGCATTGACCGTGAAACCGCACGGGTTGGTCTTGAGGAGGCCTACAACGACGAGCTCGCCGGGCAAGTCGGCAAGCAAATGATGGAGCGCATCGCCGGCAACGTTTGGAAGCCCGCCTCGAATGAGTTCATCGTTGTGCCGCGGGAAGGGATTGACATTGTAAGCACCATCGACATTCACCTTCAAGACGTTGCGCATACAGCCTTGGAGCGCCAACTCAAGCAGCACAATGCCGCATGGGGCACGGTCATCTTGATGGAAGTAGAGACCGGTTACATCCGCGCGGTTTCAAACCTCGAACGCGACGAAACGAGCGGCCACTACTACGAAACCTACAACTATGCCATTGGCGAAACAGTTGAGCCAGGCTCAACCTTTAAGCTTGCGAGCATTTTGGCATTGCTCGATGAAGGCCTTGTAAGCCTGACTGACAGCATAGACCGTGGTCAAGGTGTAACGGAGTTTTACGGACGAAAGATGCACGATTCCGACGCCGATGAAATCACGGAGTCGGTGCTGTGCGTTGCCGATGTCTTCGCCAAGTCGTCAAACGTTGGCACCGCACTTCTGGTTCAAAAGCACTTCGGCAGTAAGCCACAGCTCTTTCTTGACAAGCTGAATGCCTTTGGTTTGAATGAATCGCTTGGCATCCGCCTAAAAGGCGAAAATGCACCGCGCATTTACAAAAAGGTAGGCGATAAGAATTGGTCAGGACTGTCGCTCACCCAAATGAGCATTGGGTACGAGGTACTGCAAACACCGCTTCAAACCCTCGCATTCTACAATGCCATCGCCAATGGAGGCCGCCTTTTGCAACCCCAGTTCGTAGAGGCTTATCGGAGGAACGGACAAACCGTTGACCGCGCAGAACCCATTGTGCTAAAAGAGCGCGTGTGCAAAAAGAGCACCATCGAAGCCGCACGTAGCATGATGGAGCGCACCTGCTTACCGGGGGGCACTGCTGATTACATCTTCGAGAAAACCAGCTACAAAGTGGCCGGGAAAACAGGCACTGCCCGCATTGCCTATCCCGGAGGGTACTACCCTAACCGTTACCGCGCGTCGTTCGTGGGGTATTTCCCCGCTGAAGCTCCGAAATACTCGTGTTTGGTCGTGGTGAACGACACCAAATCAGGCGTGTACTACGGATCGAGCGTGGCAGCACCCGTGTTTCGAGAACTCGCGAACAAGATTTATGCCACGGTGCCTGAGATGAGCGACTATCAGCAGTCGCAGCTGGCTGAGGAAGCAAAGCTTCCGACCTCGCGCAACGGAGTGCGCGAACACCTTGAGCGGGTATATGCCGGCCTTGGTATCAAGCTCGACCAAAATGCCGAAGGCAACTGGGTGAAAACCGCGACCGGTGAAACCAGTGTAGCACTTACTGATTTGGCTGTGGCTGAAGGAAGCGTACCTGATGTGCGCGGCATGGGGCTTCGCGATGCCTTGCAACTTCTCGAAAACAGTGGATTGCGTGTACGCGTGACCGGCAATGGGACTGTACGCCGCCAAAGCATAGAACCAGGAACCGCCGTTAGCCGCGGCCGCGAAATCAGGATAGAACTGTCATGAAAGCGCTCAAAGACATCCTTTACCGTTGCCGCACAGTTGCAGCCACAGGGCCGATGAACGTAGCCATTGAACACTTGGCTGCCGATTCGCGCGAAGTGAAGCCGTTTACGCTGTTCGTCGCAGTACGTGGAACCGTAGTCGACGGCCACAACTTCATTGCCAATGCTGTCGCCAAAGGAGCGGTCGCCGTGGTGTGCGAAGAAATGCCTGAAGCGCTTTCGAAAGGCGTCACCTACGTGAAGGTTGAAAACAGCGCTGAAGCCTTAGGGTACATCGCTGCCAATTTTTATGACAACCCCTCAGAGCAGGTAAAAGTCATCGCCGTGACCGGCACAAATGGGAAAACCACCACGGTTACCCTGCTCTATCAGCTCTTCCGACTGCTCAACAAACCCACCGGGTTGTTGAGCACGGTGGTCAACCGATTGAACGACAAAAAGGTTCCGTCGACACATACCACTCCTGACGCCATCGGTCTGAACGCACTGCTGCGTGAAATGGCCGACATGCGCATTGAATACTGCTTCATGGAGGCCAGTTCACATGCCATTGACCAACACCGCGTAACAGGGGTGAGGTTCAGGGGTGCCGTGTTCACGAACATCACCCACGACCACCTTGATTACCACGGCAACTTCAACAACTACATCAAGGCCAAAAAAGGCCTATTCGACCGCATGCCAAGCGGTTCGTTTGCCCTACTGAACAACGACGATAACCACTCTGAAGTGATGGTGCAAAACTGCAAGTCGCGTGTGCTTACCTACGGCATGAAAACCATGGGCGACTACCGCGCCAAGCTCTTGGAACACCACTTCAACGGCATGCACCTGCTTTTAGACGGCAAGGAGCTATTCACCAAGCTGATAGGTCAATTCAACGCCTCCAATCTTCTGGCAGTGTACGCCGTTGCACGCGAGCTCGGCATGGATCAAATGGCCGTGCTTACCAACATGAGCATGCTCGGCAGCGTTGAAGGCCGCTTTCAGTACCTCCGCTCGCGGAATGAAATCACCGGCATTGTTGACTACGCCCATACACCCGACGCCCTTCGGAATGTACTGAATACAGTGGCTGAAATCCGCACCCGCAATGAGCAGGTGATTACAGTTGTGGGCTGTGGTGGCGATCGCGACCGCGAAAAACGTCCGATCATGGCGCAAATCGCGGCTGAATATTCTGATCGCGTAATTCTCACTTCTGACAATCCGCGCAGCGAAGAACCTGAAGCGATACTGAGCGAGATGCGCAAAGGACTTGACCCGGTGGCGATGGCCAAAACCTTCAGCATCACCGATCGCCGGGAGGCCATCCGCATGGCTGTTTCCATCGCGAAGAAGGGCGACATCATCCTTGTTGCCGGAAAGGGCCACGAGAAATACCAAGAAATCAAAGGAGAGCGCCTGCCATTTGACGACATGCAGATCATCAGCGAAACCTTCAACACCCTCTAGCCATGCTGTACCACCTGTTCAACTACCTCGATACCGTTTACGACTTCCCCGGAGCCGGTCTTTTTAGGTACATCTCTTTCAGAGCCGGCGCCAGCATTTTGCTTTCGCTGATCATCTCGATGGTACTGGGCAAACGCATCATCCAATGGTTGCAATTGAAGCAAGTTGGCGAAATCGTGCGTGACTTGGGTTTGGAAGGGCAATTGAAGAAACAGGGAACCCCAACCATGGGTGGCATCATTATACTCTCATCCATCCTCATCCCTTCCCTACTCTTTAACGACCTCACCAACATCTACGTGCAAACCATGCTGATTGCCACCGTATGGCTGGGCTTAATCGGCTTCCTTGACGATTACATCAAAGTATTCAAAAAGAACAAGGCCGGCTTGGCGGGTAAGTTCAAGGTGGTGGGCCAAGTTGGTGTGGGCATCATCGTAGGTTCAATGCTGTACTTCAGCGACGATGTTACTGTGCGTGAACCCTTCATTGATGCGCAGGGTCAGGAGATTTCAATGGGTTCGCTTGGCGCGGATGGCAAGGTGCAATACCAAGACGTGAAGTCAACCAAAACGAACATTCCGTTCGTCAAAAACAATGAATTCGACTATGCCTGGCTGATTTCGTGGATGGGTCCTTGGGCGAAGGATTACGTTTGGGTGGTATTCATCTTGATGGTCATCTTGGTCGTAACGGCCGTGTCAAACGGCGCCAACATGACCGACGGCCTCGACGGATTGGCCACGGGCACTTCTGCAATCATTGGAACGACCTTGGCCGTGCTGGCCTACGTAAGCGGCAACTACATCTTCGCCGATTACCTCAACATCATGTTCTTACCGAACACCGGTGAACTGGTGGTTTACATCGCAGCATTTGTGGGAGCCTGCATCGGATTCTTGTGGTTCAATGCCTTCCCTGCTCAGGTGTTCATGGGCGATACCGGCAGCCTTGCGCTTGGGGGTATCATTGCCACCTTCGCCATTGCGATTCGCAAAGAACTGCTGATTCCGATTCTCTGCGGCATTTTCTTGATCGAGAACCTCTCGGTCATGATTCAGGTCGGCTGGTTCAAGTACACCAAGAAACGCTTTGGCGAAGGACGCCGGGTCTTTCGCATGGCGCCACTGCACCACCACTACCAAAAGAAAAACATTCCCGAGTCGAAGATCGTCGCCCGGTTTTGGATTGTGGGCATCATGCTCGCCGTCGTCACCATTGTAACCCTTAAAGTACGATGAGCAGCGAGTTGGTCATACTCGGTGGCGGTGAAAGTGGCGTTGGAGCTGCGCTCCTTGCGCAACGCGAAGGAATTCCCGTGTTCGTGAGCGACCGCGGCAGCTTGAAGGCTAAGCATGCTGCTGAGCTCGAACAGGCAGGAATCGCCTTCGAGCAAGGTGGCCACGACGAGGCCCGCGTGCTGAGTGCACATGAGATCATTAAAAGTCCGGGTATACCTGATAACGCTCCCCTCATTGAGAAAGCAAAGGCAGCCGGCATTCAAGTCATTGATGAAATCGAATTCGCCGGACGCTACACCGGCGCGAAGCGGGTGTGTATCAGCGGTACCAACGGTAAAACAACCACCACACACCTCATCTTCCATGTGCTGCGCGAAGGTGGCATCAACGTTGGCATTGCAGGCAACATGGGCAAAAGCCTCGCGAGAACCCTGGTCTCCGAACCGCCACGCGACGTGTACGTGATTGAGCTCAGCAGCTTCCAAATTGACGGCCTGCGCAGCTTTCACATCGACGTTGCCGTGCTGCTCAACATCACACCCGATCACCTCGATCGCTACGGCTACGCCTTCGGCAACTACATCGCCTCGAAGTTCAACATGATTCATAACCAAGGTGCCAACGATCACTTCATCTACAACGCCGACGACGAGGTGATGGCCACCTACATGCGCACCGCACAACTGCCTATGCAGTGCTGGCCGGTGAGCCTCTCAAAAACATTGGCCGAGCTCGGCAACCGCGGAGCCGGCATCGAAAACGACCAACTCTTTATCAACACCCATAACACCCTATTCACCATGAAAATTCAGGAACTCGCTCTACAGGGCAAACACAACCTCTTCAACTCAATGGCCGCAGGCGTTACTTCACGCATCTTCGAACTGCGCAAAGAACTCGTGCGCGAATCGCTGTCGAACTTCGAAAACCTCGAACACCGCCTCGAGTTCGTTGCCAAAGTGAACGACGTCACCTTCATCAACGACTCCAAAGCCACCAATGTAAACAGCACATGGTACGCCATTGAAAGCCTTGACAGGCCAACAGTATGGATTGCCGGAGGCGTTGACAAAGGAAATGACTATGTTGATCTTTTGCCGCTTGTGAAGGCCAAAGTGAAGGCATTGATTTGCTTAGGCAAAGACAACAGCAAACTGCACGAAGCTTTTGGCGCAGTGGTGCCTGTTATTGTTGACGTTGAGTCAGCTGACGACGCTGTGCGTGCCGCGTATGAAATTGCCCATGCAGGTGATACCGTGATCTTGTCTCCGGCGTGTGCCAGCTTCGACCTCTTTGAAAATTTCGAAGACCGTGGCCAACAGTTCAAAGCGGCCGTGCGTCGCCTGTAAACCATGAACGAACTTCTTCGCAAGCTTCAAGGTGACAAGGTTATCTGGATGGTAACACTCCTGCTGAGCATCTTATCGGTGCTCGCGGTGTACAGTGCCATTTCAACCCTTGCCTACAAAGCCGAAGGGAATTCATTGAAATTCCTCTTCAAGCACACAGCCATGCTCGCTGTTGGCTTTGGCGTGATGTTTGTGGTGCACAAGTTGCCATTTAAATATTTCTCGAAAGCGTCGGTAGTATTGTTTTGGGTGGCTGCCGGCTTGCTTTTGCTCACGTTGTTGGTGGGTCCTGACATCAACAATGCGCGCAGGTGGCTGCGTATTCCGTTTATTGGTTTGACCTTCCAGTCATCCGACCTTGCGAAAATCGTGCTGGTGACCTTCACGGCACGTCAACTCAATCACTACCGCACGCAGCTTCACGATTTCCGGTCAGGGGTGTGGCCGGTGCTGTGGCCCATTCTGGTTATTTGCGGATTGATTCTACCCGCCAACTTCTCCACTGCACTCATGTTGGGAGCAGTGTGCTTTCTTATGATGTTCATTGGCGGTGTACCGATGCGCCATCTCTTCCGATTGGCGGGGTTAGGTGTAGCCGGTGTGGCACTCTTGTTCGTGTTCGGTAAAGCCGCACCAAAAGTGTTTCCTCGCTTTGAAACGTGGACGTCGCGCATTGAAAGCTTTCTCGAACCCGGTGGCGATGGTGATTACCAAACCAATTACGCGCAGGTAGCCATTTACAACGGTGGCCTCCTTCCGAAAGGGCCGGGCACGGGGTTGTCGCGCAACTACCTGCCCCACCCTTACAGCGACATGATTTACGCCTTCATCATTGAAGAGTACGGTGCGCTTCTTGGTGGAGTCGGCGTGATGCTGCTGTTCCTCATCTTGCTTTACCGAAGTATCCGCATTGCCATTCGTACTCCGCGGCATTTTGGCGGCTTGTTGGCACTCGGCATTTCTTTTTTGCTGGTCACACAGGCCTTCATCAATATGGCCGTGGCCGTTAGGCTGTTCCCGACCACAGGTCAGCCGCTTCCTTTGCTCAGCATGGGAGGTACATCCATCATCTTCACCTGCCTTTCGATTGCCATGATCATCAGCGTGAGCCGAAGCGTTTTCAATCCTGACGAAGATGCCGAAGCATCCATCCCTGAACAACCTGACAACTCAAACGCCTATGTCACTGCGTAGCGTCATCATCAGCGGAGGGGGTACCGGCGGACATATCTATCCGGCCTTGGCCATTGCCGACGAAATCAAACTGCGCTATCCTGAGTGCGCCATTCGGTTTGTTGGCGCTGAAGGACGAATGGAAATGGAAAAAATTCCGCAAGCCGGCTACCCCATTGACGGTTTGTGGATCACGGGCATTGAGCGCAAACTACTGAGCAAAAAAAACCTGAGTTTCCCATTCCGCATCGTGAGCAGCTTGCTCAAAGCCCGGCGCATTTTGAAAGAACACCGTCCGGATGCCGTTGCCGGTGTGGGTGGCTTCGCCAGTGGCCCTTTGCTTTTTATCGCTTCGCGGATGGGCATCCCAACACTGATTCAGGAGCAAAACTCGTTTCCCGGGGTCACCAACAAACTGCTCGCAAAGCGCGCCAAGTCGATCTGCACCGGATTTGCCGGGATGGAGCGATGGTTCCCG
>DAITMF010000008.1:0-80073 GCA_036835325.1 Flavobacteriales bacterium | reverse complement strand
GTTCATGGGGACCACTGATTTTGGGACACAACCATCCGGCGGTGCGTGAGAACATCATCGCTGCGGTTGAAAAAGGCACTTCGTTTGGCACACCCACCCGTTACGAGAACGAACTGGGAGAGTTGATCACATCGAACCACCGTTTCATTGAGAAAATACGTTTTGTGAGCTCCGGAACGGAGGCCGCCATGAGTGCCATTCGCTTGGCGCGCGGCGTCACCGGCCGCAGCAAAATCATCAAGTTCGACGGTTGCTACCACGGCCACGTCGATGCCCTGCTCGTGAAGGCCGGCTCGGGCTTGGCCACCCTCGGCACTTCGTCGAGCGCCGGTGTGCCCGAGGCCTATGCCCGCGAAACCATTGTGCTGCCCTTGAACGACCGCGAAGCGGTTGAGGCGGCTTTTGCCGAATACAAAGGCGAGATCGCCTGTGTGGCCATTGAGCCCATCCCGGCCAACAACGGCCTCTTGATTCAAGACGTGTCGTACCTGCAATTTCTGCGCGACATCACCCGCCGCGAAGGCGCGATTTTGCTGTTCGACGAGGTCATCAGCGGTTTCCGCGTGGGCTTTGAAGGAGCGGCCGGTTACTACGGCATCCAGCCCGATGTGATGGCCTTCGGCAAGATCATCGGCGGAGGCATGCCGGTGGGCGCCTACGGCAGCAGTGCCGAGGTCATGGCGCACATCGCCCCTGAAGGACCCGTTTACCAGGCGGGAACCTTGTCGGGCAACCCCGTGGCCATGGCCGCCGGTGTGGCGCAGCTGCGCGAGTGCTTGAAGCCCGGTTTTTACGAAGAACTTGAGCGCAAAACCCGCTTGCTGGTCGACACCGTAATGGCACACAGCCGCGCCAAAGGCTATGCCTTTTCGATGTTCACCCGCGGTTCAATTTTCTGGCTCGCGTTCAGCGACAAGGTGGCGATTCGCAAATCGTCTGAAATCGATCCTGACAGCATGAAGTACTTCACGGTGCTGCATGCCGAGTTGCTCAACCGCGGCGTGTACCTCGGGCCGAGCGGTTACGAGGTCGGCTTCGTTTCGGCAGCCCATACCGATGCCCAGTTGCGCACAGCGGCGGCGGCTTTCTGCGAAGCGCTCGACATCGCCTTCGCCTGATTTTCAGGGGTTTTCTTTTTCTCGCCTTCGGCGGATGAGCGGCGTTGGGTGGCCAAGCCGGTTCAGCCGTTGCCATCGCCGTGCTTGGATGCGACCTTATGTTCGCAAAGTAAAATAGCGGTTTCGTTATTTTACTTTACCCCCTCCAAAGTAAAATAAGAAGGCTGTTTGGATGGTTAATGTGATGAATTCAGCTCCAAGAAGTGTTGCGTTGTTTTAGTTTGAACCGTTCAAAGTAAAATACGCTTGAGGTAGGGATTGCACCCTCGTTCTTGTTTGGATTTGTAACTTTCAGCCATGCCGCTTTCGACCCTTTCAGCCATTATTGAACGCGATAGCAAGGCGACGACGTACAAGTTTGCGTTGCTTCGCGCAACGATTGATGTGGTTCAGGAAAGCAGCACACATGCTGTTTTTGGCGATGACCGCGTTTTTCTTCCGACCGGTTTGTTGGTTGAAAAATGGCTACTGTATTATTATCCGATCGTTGAGGCGGGCTTGGCCAATGCGCAAATTCATGGACGAGGCAAATTAGCTTTTGCCGAAGAGCTCCAACACTTGGTTAATTACTACACAAAGTATGCCAATGGTTACAGCTCGTTTTACAACGATTTGCGTTTTAGTGGGATTCCGGATGGCGTTGCCGAAGTATTTCTTCGCTTGGTGAGGAAGGTGCGTGACACCCTTGTCAATATGCCCATGCGCTACATAGGTAAATCAGTGTTTTCAACTGAGTATTCGATTTACCGGCCTGAGCCGGGTTTTCGGTTCATGACCACTGAGCGGTACGATTCAGCGTATTTGGTTGAAAGCTGTGGACGATTTTCCATTCCGCTCGATTTTTACGAGTCGTTCCGCATCTTGGGCAGTTTTGTGAGCGGACAATCGTCGATTCTCTTCAAGTGGGCCGAGTTTTCGGCATCGGCATCCAATGCCAGTGTCGAGCAAGTTATGCACCATGTTCTGCGCACCCCTGTTACCGAAAGAGATGTCGCCGCATCGAAGAAGCTTTACGCAGAGCTGCTCGCAGGCTCAGGCCAAGTGAATTGCGTGTACACAGGAAAGGCCTTGCGGAGTTACGACATTGACCACGTGATTCCCTTCAGTATCTGGAAGAACAATGATTTGTGGAATTTGCTTCCGGCAGAAAAGACGGTCAACAACCGAAAGCGCGACGCCATTCCAACACCCGAATTGTTGGAGCGCCGATCAGGTGACATTTTTCGTTACTGGGACTTGCTGAACGAACGGGCCAACGAACGTTTCGAGCGGGAAATCAGGTCAGCACTTCTTGGAAACCGGGAGGGTGAGAATTGGAAAAACGATGCGCTTCGCGGTTTGCAGAACCATTGCAATTACCTTATTGAAACGCGGGGGTGCACCGCCTTTACCCTTTGAACATGACAAACTGTGTCTTTTGCAGTCTCGAACGTGAGCCCATTGCTCAAAACGAATTTGCCTTTGCAATCTTCGACGCATTTCCCGTGAATAACGGTCATGCGCTGGTGATACCCAAGCGCCATGTGGCTGACTTTTTCGAGCTCACATCATCTGAACGAAATGCGTGTTTTGAGCTCGTCGCAGAAGTCAAAGCGAAGCTTGAAACGCGCTTCTTGCCTGATGGTTATAACGTAGGAATCAATGTCGGCGCAGCTGCCGGACAAACGATTTTTCACGTGCACATTCACGTAATACCGCGTTACACGGGCGATGTAGCCTCACCAAGGGGTGGTGTACGAGGTGTTATACCTTCAAAGCAGTCGTATTAACTACCTCACCACCACGACATGTCCACTGAGGGTTTCGGAAATCACGCTCTCAAGGGTGTTGGCGGTGTACTCGAGGCGCCAAACGTAGGCGCCATCCATCACGAAGTAGTCGCCGCCGTTCACTGAACCGTCCCAAATGGCGGTGGGGTCATCGGTGCGGAAAAGCACTTCGCCCTGGCGGTTAAACACTTGGAAGAGGTAGCGCTCGAAGCTGCAATCGGCCACTACGGCAAAGAATTCGTTGAGGCCGTCACCGTCGGGTGTGAAAGCAGTGGGCACATACACGCTGCACTCGCAGGGTTCGAAGTTGACTTCAACGCCGTCGGTCACGGTTTCACATTCGGTGGTTGCGGTGAGCACGTAGTCGCCGGTGCGGGTAACTTCCAAGCTTGCATCGCTGTCACCGCTTGACCAGCTGAAGTCAATCGGGTGTGGAAAAGCGTCGAGGAAGCTCTCCAACAGCACGGTGCTGCCTTGGCACACGAGGCGGTCAGGACCCAGGTCGATTTCGATGGGCTCAATGACGGTAACGAAAATCGCATCAGAGAAAATGCAGTTCTCGCGTTCGGCAGTGGCGGTAATTTCGGCCGTTTCGCTTGGCGCAATGCTGGCGCCGCTTTGTCCGGTGCTCCAACTCACTGAAACGTTGTCCAGTCCGGTTTCAACGGTAAGCTCAAAGCCGGCGTTGTAACACACCGTTGCGTCATCGCCCAGCTCAAACATAGGTACGGGGTTCACCGAAATGGTGATTTCGTCAGAGGCCACACATCCATCCAAATCAACTGTGACACCGTAGCTGCCTGCCTCAGAAACAGTAAGCGTGGCTGAAGTGCTGCCATCCGTCCAAAAATACGTGCCCGGCTGCGACGAGACGTCGAGCACGGTTGACTCGCCTTCGCAGAGCGCTTGATCGGCGCCGAGGTTCACCACCGGGAGGGGCAAGATGTCAACCGCGACGTCATCGCTGAAGGTGCAGCCGTTCACTTCGACCTCAAGCGTGTAGGTGCCTGACGCGTCAACGGTAATGCTTTCTGTGGTTTCGCCGGTGCTCCAGGCATAGCCGTCGGCTGTGATACCGGTTTCGAGCTCAACGGTTTCGTTTTCGCAGAGCGCTTGATCGGCGCCTAGGTCAAGTCCGGGATTTGGTACAAAGCTCAAGGTAGCGCTGTCGCTGGCCGAACAGCCTTCGAAGCTAACGGTCACGCTGTAGGTGCCGTCATCAACCGCGTTGAAGGTGGGCTGGGTACTGCCGTCTTGCCAGAGGTAGGTGGCACCGGGGAAGGTGGCATC
Source organism: Flavobacteriales bacterium (assembly GCA_036835325.1). Classification (GTDB taxonomy): domain Bacteria; phylum Bacteroidota; class Bacteroidia; order Flavobacteriales_D; family Sanyastnellaceae; genus CAMCHP01. Next base: position 75,896 of record DAITMF010000008.1, on the reverse strand, counting down.
GAGCAGAGCGCTTTCACCCGGACAAATCACTTGGTCGCCGCCGAGGTCAATGCTTTCAAGCGGATTCACGGCAACTACAATCTCATCGAAGCTGTCGCATCCGTTGAGTGAAATGGTGACGCTGTAGGTGCCGGCCTGGGTGACTTCGAGTGTGGCATCGGTTGAGCCGGTGTTCCACAGGTAGGTGGCATCAGGCGTTGTGGCGTCGAGCACCAGCGATTCGCCCGCACACAGCGTGGTGTCGTCGGGTAAGAGGACAACTGCTTCGCCGAGCACTTCAACTGCACCGATGTCGGATGCATTGCTTCGCGTTTGGCCAATCTGGTCGGTCGCATCGGCAAAGGCGTCGTTGCCCGCGTCAATGGCCGGACTCACCGGATTGCAGTTTTGCAGCAAATGGGTGTCGGTGTTGCCGCCGTTGTTGGCCAGAGGCAAAATGAGCGGGTCAACGTTGAGTTGGTTGTTGGTTGTGGTGCCGGTAAAGGTCACGCCGCCGTCGGTGGCATTGACAAGGTTGTGGCCTCCGGCCGAACCGAAGCTGCCAAAGAGCGAAGGAGCATCGGTTGTGGCCGAGTTTGAAGCGAGTAGTGCGTTGTTGAGGTTCACCGTCCCGCCGAGGTTGAACACGGCACCCGCTTTGCCGTTTCCGGCAGCACCCGGGCCAGAGAACCAGCCGTTGCCACCGTTTCCTCCGATGGCTTCGTTGAAGGCGAAGGTGCAGTTGGTGATGTCGAGTGTGGCCGAGCGGTTGAAGATGGCTCCGCCGAGACCTGCGCCACCGCCGCCACCAGAACCCGCGCTGCAGCAGCCTTGTCCGCCAGCACCGCCGTACTGTCCGGCTGCCCCGGGTGGTCCTGAGTTGCCGCCGAACGAGCTGGCGCCACCGCCGCCGCCACCGCCGCCGAATCCGCCTGCCCCGCCTGCCCCGCCGATTGATCCGCCGCCACCTCCACCACTGCCCCAACCTCCTGCGCCACCGGCACCGTTCGGATTTCCGGCATTGCCGCCATTGAGGCCTCCGCCGCTGCCACCAGCGCTGGAGTTGGTTCCGCTGCCCTGGTGGAAGGTGCCGTTGCCACCTCGTCCGCCCTCAGCGGTGTTGCCGCTAAAGGTTGAGTTGGTGATGGTGCACACGGCGTCAATGTCGTTGTAGAGGGCGCCGCCCATGCCGGGTGCGCCGCCACCGCCGCTGCCACCGCCGGGTGCTACACCGTTGGCTCCGCGCGAGCCGCGTGCGAAGCAATCGTGTACCGTGATGCGGTCAATGGTTAGGGTGCCACTGTTGTAGATGCCGCCGCCCATGCCGCCGCTGCCGTTTTGGCCAAGCGCATCGCCTGTGGTTGATGAGCGAATGGTAAGTTCAGAGAGGGTCAGTGTGCCGCTGTTGCGGATGGCGCCGCCCGCGGTTGCCGTTACTGAACCGTCTGTGAGGGTCAAAAATTCAAGGGTGGCCGCCGCGCCCGAATGGATATCAAACACGCGATCGAGGAGGCCCGCATTGACAATGGTCAAGCGGGCATCTTCTCCGGTGATGGTAAGGTCAGAGGTAATGTCGAGGTCGCCGCCGTCAGCGATAATGCTGGTGTTGGCGGGAAGGGTAAAGGTGTATTCACCAATTGGGACAAATACCGTGTTGGGGCCCGGTGTTGCGTTGGCTTCCATCACGGCGGCACGCAGTGTGCAATTGCCGGCTGCGTCGGCGCAGATGCCATCTCCTGGGATGAGGTCAACGGCATCGTTGGCAGCGTTCACCACAAATTGAGCGTTGAGCCGGGTACCCAACATGAGACATGCAGCGAAGGTGATGAGCGAAACAATGTTTTTTAGAGAGAGGGTCATGGCACGAAGTAACGAATAAGCAAAGGTAGGGTATCCTTACGACGCCCTTGATCCACAGAATGTTGCCTTTGCATTAAACACCGAGCACAAGCAGGGCCTGTAGAAGTATCAGCGCATCAATTACCCCTGAATAATACGGCTCCGGTCGGGCACGGTAACCGTTTGCATCCTTCGTGATCGAGAAATGCACGGCGGTTAAGGCGAGCAATTGACTTAGGGCGATGGCCCGTGCGATGGGCGTGCTGTAGCTGCCATCCATCCAAAGAAAAAGAGTGAAAACGCCCGAGACGGCGATAAAAAGAAGGGCTGCGTTGCGGGCTCCGGCGAGGCCGAAAACCTGCGGAAGGGTTTGCTGGCTGCGCTGATCGAGTTCAGCGTCACGGATGTCGAACGGGACAGATAGCGCCGCGATGAAAAAGAAGCGTTCGAGCACCAGTGCCGCGAGTGTTGAAGCCTGTACCTGCGCATCCGTCCACAAAACAGGCAGCAGCACGGTGGCGATGCTCCAAACGGCGGCAACGAGCAGGAGTTTGGCATGCGGCAATTCACGCAGGGCGCGTTTTGGCGTTGTTTTTTTGTTTTTTGGGGATGGATGAGCGGCCGGGATGAAGCGCACCACATACCCCACCGATACCACAAATGCCACCGCAAGCAGTGCCCACACCGATGGTGGAAGCTGCGGAATGAAGCCCAAAAGTAGGATGAAGGCCACGCCTGTGAGCAGGGTCATCAAGCGACGGTTGCGCACTGACCATGCATTGCGGTTGTGGTCGGCGTAGCCATCGAGCCGGTCGAGTTTGACCAAGCGCTGGAAGTTGTACGTGAAAAAGGTGGCGAGTGCAGCGAACCAAGCGATTTCAAGCCGCCGGATGCCAAGGATGTGAAGGGTTTGGGCTGTAGTGGCGCCTGCGCCAAGGGCGATCCAGACGTTGCCGTAGAGGATGAAGTTTTTCAGTCGGATGCACCACTTCACTGCAAAAAGATGAAGTAAGCAGCGGTGCCGAGCACCATGCCGATGGCCCCGCCTTTTAGTCCGCCCAACACCTTGCGCGAGCGGGCTACGCGGCCGTACCCTTCCGCGTACACTTCATTGTAGCGGTAACTGGGATTGCTGATGGTGTTTTCACGGATGCGGATGACCGGGATGAACTGCACGCCCGCGTAGGCCAGAGGCGGCAAGATCGTTAAGAACAGACCTCCGGATGCCAGCACAGCAACGGCGCCGCACACCACCACGCCGGTGACCACTGTTGGCCACACCTTGAAGTTTTCGCGGGCGTCGCGCTGCGCGGCAATGAAGATGCGCATCTCGTCGGCGGTAATGTCGTCGCCGAGCAAGCGGTCAGGCGCGTAGAGCACCCATTCGCCCTCGGGAAACTGCACACTGAACACCTCTGATTTGTGGAGATTCAAGCGTTTGGGTTTCTTGTTTTTTTCAGTTTTCCCTCTGGGGATGTCGATGACCAAGTCGATGCCCTCGGCACTGACCAGGGTGCCGGTGATCTGTGCGCCCGACATCCGCGTGACGGTCACTGCGGCGGGCAGCGCCGGCAAGGAGAAACCGTCAAGGTTGAAATCATTGCTGAGGCGGCTTTCTTCGGGCAATTCACCAACTTCGGGAAGAAAAAATACCGCTGCCCATGAGCGTTCATTTGCGAGGTGCTGACCGGAGCTTGCAAACCTGTAGCGCATGCCTTCGGGCTGTGCAATTCTCAGTTCGATGGCTGCCGATCCGTTTGTGCAGCCTGTGCTGACCGCTGCACCTTGGGCTTTGTCGGTCAGTAGTCGTGCGAAGAGATCTAACACGGCTTGTGAAATACTGTCGGGTGCTTGGTCGGTAAATGGTTCGCGGGCCAAATTTACGCACACGCTGTCACTGCGTGTGAGCCGCAGCTCTGCCGCTGCATCGGATGCGGTGCTGCGCAGCGGACTTTCCCACGGGTGTTGTGCGAACGAAGTAAGGGTGCTCAGTACGAGAAGAACAACGGTGAGCTTAAGCTGCATTGATTTGGGTTTGAGCCAAAGGTAGTGAGGCCGATGAAAACACCGTTGGGGCAAGCGTGTTTTACGCAAACGGCGACGGTTGAAAACCTACGGGCAAACGGTTGATGCTTATCATGCACAACCCTATGGTCAATCGTTGGCACCGCCGTATATTTGTCGCCTTAGAAACAACCTTGTCAATGGAAACAGGAACGTTCGCAGCGCGCCACATTGGTCCGCGCAAATCAGAAGAAGCCGCGATGCTCGCCACCGTCGGTGTTTCTTCACTCGAAGAGCTTATAGCCAAAACCGTGCCGGCCAACATACGGCTGAAAGCACCTTTGAAGCTCGCCCCGCCGATGACCGAGCGGGCTTACCTCACCCACCTCCGCGGTGTTGCGGCGAAGAACAAGGTGTTCAAGAACTACATTGGTTTGGGCTACTACCCCACCGTTGTGCCTTCGGTGATTCAGCGCAATGTGTTGGAGAACCCGGGTTGGTACACGGCCTACACGCCTTACCAAGCCGAGATTGCACAAGGCCGTTTGGAAGCCCTTTTGAACTACCAAACCATGGTGAGCGACCTGACCGGGTTGCCCATTGCCAATGCTTCGCTGCTCGATGAAGGCACCGCAGGAGCTGAAGCCATGCTGATGTTCTTCCACAACCGTTCGCGCGAGAAGGTGAAAGCCGGTGCGAGCCGCATGTTGGTTGATGCGAATGTATATCCGCAAACCTTGTCAGTGCTCAAAATGCGCGCTTACCACTTGGGCATTCACATCGATGTGAAACCTTGGCGTAGCTTTGATTTGGCCGACGATGTATTCGCCGTTATGCTGCAGTACCCCAACGGTGTGGGTGCGGTTGAAGATTACCGTTCGGTGACCGCCTCGGCCAAAGAGCTCGGCATCGCCGTGGGTGTTGCCAGCGATTTGGCTGCGCTTGCTTTGTTGACCCCTCCGGGGGAGTGGGGAGCCGACGTGGTGTTCGGTAACTCGCAGCGTTTTGGTGTGCCGATGGGCTACGGTGGTCCGCACGCGGCATTCTTCGCAACAACCGACGCGTACAAGCGCCAAATTCCCGGACGCATCATTGGCGTATCGGAAGACCGTTTGGGCGGACGAGGTTTGCGCATGGCGCTGCAAACCCGCGAGCAACACATCCGACGTGACAAAGCCACCAGCAACATTTGTACCGCGCAGGCCCTTTTGGCCGTGATGGCGTCGATGTATGCGGTTTTTCATGGTCAAGACGGCATTCGCAGCATTAGTGCATCCATCCATAAAAAAGCAACTGCCGTAAGCAACGCATTGAACAAAGCCGGCTTCAAGCAACTGAATGCCCACTACTTTGATACCCTTTTGGTGGAAGTGGGTGACCGTTTGGGCGCCGTTCAAGCGATTGCAACCGCGCACGAAATCAACCTTCGCTACTTTGAGGAGGAAGGCCGTGTAGGCATTTCGCTAAGTGAAGTTGATACCGATGCCTCCGTTGATGCCCTTTTGGCGGTGTTTCATGCCGCCCGCGTTGACGCCAACATTGAAGCACTTTCAGGCAAGATTGGACTGCTTGACCGCACGAGCGCGTTTTTGACGCACCCTGTGTTCAACACCTACCATTCGGAGACCGAAATGATGCGCTACCTCAAGCGCCTGGAGAACAAAGACTTGTCGTTAACGCACGCGATGATTCCGCTCGGTTCATGTACCATGAAGCTGAACGCGGCATCGGAGCTTTTGCCATTGACTTGGCCAGCGTTTGCCGAGATGCACCCCTTCGTGCCGGTTGAGCAAGCTGCAGGTTACCAAGAAATCCTCGAAGAGCTTAACCGTGACCTTTCAGAGTGCACCGGTTTCTACACTATGAGTTTGCAACCGAACTCAGGAGCATCGGGTGAATATGCAGGATTGTTGGTGATTCGTGCTTACCACGAAGCGCGTGGTGAAGCGCACCGCGACATTTGCCTCATTCCGAGCTCGGCGCACGGCACGAATCCGGCAAGTGCAGTTATGTCCGGTATGCAAGTTGTGGTGGTAAATTGCGACGATCAAGGCAACGTGGATGTGGCCGACCTTCGCGCGAAAGCCGAGCAATACAGCGACCGCTTGGGCGCTTTGATGGTGACTTACCCTTCAACCCACGGTGTGTTTGAAGAGGCGATCACCGAGATTACCGGTATCATTCACCAACACGGCGGCCAGGTTTACATGGACGGCGCCAACATGAATGCGCAGGTTGGGCTTACTAGTCCAGGAAACATCGGGGCTGACGTTTGCCACCTGAACCTGCACAAAACCTTTGCCATTCCGCACGGAGGTGGTGGTCCCGGCATGGGGCCCATCGGCGTGGCGAAGCATCTCGCGCCCTTCTTGCCGAGCAACCCATTCATCAAAACAGGGGGAGAGCAGGCGATTGATGCCGTTTCATCGGCACCGTTTGGCAGTGCGTTGATTCTCTTGATTTCGTACGGCTACATTAAAATGTTGGGTGCTGAAGGCTTGACCAAGAGCACCGAGTACGCCATTTTGAATGCGAACTACATTCGTGCCCGCCTTGAAGGTGCGTACAGCGTGTTGTACAAAGGTGTTACCGGAACGGTAGCGCACGAGATGATTCTCGATTGCCGCGACTTCAAGAAGGCAGGCATTGAAGTGGCTGACATCGCGAAGCGATTGATGGACTATGGCTTCCACGCACCAACGGTGTCGTTCCCTGTGGCCGGTACCTTGATGATTGAACCCACCGAGAGCGAGAGTTTGCAAGAATTGGACCGTTTCTGCGACGCCATGTTGGCCATCCGCGAAGAGATTAGCGAGATCCAGGAAGGCAAAGCCGATGCTGATGACAACGTGCTGAAGATGGCTCCACACACCGCAGGTGAATTGATCAGCTCGGTATGGACACACCCCTACTCACGTGAGAAGGCGGCGTTTCCATTGCCCTACGTTCGCCAGTCGAAGTTCTGGGTGAGCGTATCGCGCGTTGACAATGCTGTGGGCGACCGCAATCTGATTTGCACCTGTCCGCCGCTTGAATCCTACATGGAGCCAACGGTATAATGTGCGACCAAGATTGGGGTAAATCTTGTTTGGGAGGTACTTAAACAAGATTGCTATATTTGCACCGCTTGATTCATTCAATTCACGAATATTTAACACATCGACTATGAAGAAGATCTACATGTTTTTCTTTGGCGTGTTGGTTGCCGGTAGCGCTACAGCTCAGTTTGTAGCTCAGCCAGCTGCTGCATCACGCGACGCGGTTCTTCGCCGCACACAGAACGCTGAACCTGCTGCTCAGAACGTAGGTGAGCGCGTAACCATTTGGACCAGCGACTTTTCAGATTGCTCGGAATGGGAAATCAGCAACGCTTTCGCTGCCGGTTTCACTCAGTACGAGCAAGATTTGAACTTTGAGTGCGGCACCGGTTTGGCTCCTTCAGGTGGTGCGCTGATTGACCCAATCAACTCAACCACCGCTTCAAACGGCTTTATGATGGTTGACTCTGACCTTTACGGAGGTGAAGAAGGTGGCACAGGTATTGAGAACTGCTGGTTCCAAAACGCAAACCCCATCAACTGCGCCGATTTCTCATTCGTATCGATTCGTTTCCAGAACCAATACCGCATGTGGGACGGTGGCAACGACGACGGTAACGAGTACTGCCTCGTTGAGGTTTCTCGCGACGGCACCACTTGGCCATCACCTAACTCTTTCGAAGTTTCAGAAGGTTTCGTAGATTACGGTAACGGTCCCGTTCAAGCCCGCTTCGAGTGCTGGCCAAACATGGGCACACAAGACCCTGTAGGCAACCCAACCACTCTATCATTTGACATCACACCTGTTGCAGGTGGTCAAGAGACCGTTTATGTGCGTTTCCGTTGGAAAGGTACGTGGGGTTACGCTTGGATGGTTGACGACGTTGAGCTCTTCGAAACCCCTGAGAACGACGTTGCCGTTGACAACTATGTATCGTACACCGACTACAGCACCACCGATACTTACGAGTACGGCATTTGGCCATACGACCAAGTAGGTGAGATCCAGATGGGTGCTCGTGTGCGCAACTTGGGCCAGTTTGACGCAGAGAACATCGTTCTTAACGTTGAAGTGAACGGGTCAGGAGCCGGTACTACATCGACTCCAATCACCTTGGGTTACCAAGAAGCTGACACTGTACGTGCGAATGGTTACGTAATTCCTGCTGTTGAAGGTACTTACACCGTTGATATGACCATCGATTTCGACGCTGAAGACGAAAATCCCGGCGACAACGTGGCCTCTACCAGCTTCCAAGTTGACGAGTTCTTGTTTGCTCGTGACAATGGCACATTCACCAGCTCATTCCCAGCGATGACCTACACCACTGAGTTCTCTTCGGCCAACGGTTACCAGTTCTTCGAAGAGTCAACTGTGTACGCGGTTGACGTGGCGTTCACTTCAGGAGACATCGGCGCTGAAGTTCAGGTGCACGTCCTTGATGGCAACCTTGACATCATCGCGAGCTCTTCTGAATTCCAACTCAACGCAGCAAGCATCAACACCAATCCAGGTGCCGGTGATTTGAACTGGACAACCATCACATTGGACGATCCTTTCACCATTGCAGCAGGGACATTCGCCCTTGCATCGGTTCAGTCTTTCGGTGGTCAGAACGTTCGTGTTGCACGTGCTCAGATTGCGCCTGCTCAAACCTGCTTCGTTCAAGGTAACTTCGGCGCTGATGCCGTTTTCGACTGGTACTTCACCACAACCACCTTCATGCTGCGTTTCAACCTTGATCCAAATGCGGTGACTTCGGTTGAAGAAGTAGCTGTAGGTCAGAACTTCACTTTGTTCCAAAACATGCCTAACCCTGCTACCGGCACTACACTCATCCGCTACGAACTCGGCCAGAACGAGCGCGTTAGCTTTGAAGTAATGGACATCACCGGTAAGCGTGTTCAGGCGCAAGACCTCGGCATGCAACCTGCAGGTGAGCACCAGTTCAACTTGAACATTGCTGACCTCGCTCCAGGTATGTACACTTACACCCTCAACGTTGGTGCTGAGCGTGCTACCCGTAAAATGATCGTACACTAAGCCTCGGCTTAGTCGAAACGAAGGGCTGCCCAAGCGGGCAGCCCTTTTTTTGTTTATGCCCGGTGAGGCCAATGAAATATGACTCACGCGATGGGTCAGCCAAAGCACCTTAACTATTCAATTTAACGATGATTTTGGTGGTTGATATCTGATTTCTTTGCTGTATTTTCACAGACTGAATAAATGCAATTTATGAGAACTATTTACCTCCTCGCCGGAACTGTGCTGTTGGCGTCTACTGCTATGGCTCAGCAAACGGCTCCTCGTGCGACCCGCATCGTGCCTGCTGCGTTGGCTACTGACCCTTCTTCAGTAACCCGCGTAGTGGAACAACCCGCCTACCGCGCCGGTGGCGATACCGTATGGATTGACCAATTCGAAGACCCGACTCTATGGACGGCTTCTACGTCAACTGCTCCAACCGAAAGCGGCTGGTCAATTGGTACACAAACCAACAGCTGGTTCTTTACCAACCAAGACATGGGTACCTCCGGTAACTTCGCACGCATGCGCAATGGAACACCCCCACCAACAGCTCCAAACCCACTTGAATCTGCATACTGGCTAACCTACAACGGAAGCATCGACCTAACCGGTGTTCTTGCACCACACCTCGAATTCGAACAGTTCGGTGCGCGTTTTATTGAAACACAAGCCGTTCAAATCTCTACCGATGGTGGTCAAACCTGGGTCACCGTGGGTGACAACTTCGACATTACTCCGCTTACTGTGGGCGGTGGTGCACAGTACCCAAAACCAATGACCCGTCGCTACAACATCGTGAGCGCCATCGCAGCTGACCCCTCAAACGTACAGGTGCGCCTGTTTTGGGACGGTGCGCAAAACGGCCCTGCATTGAACTACATCATGTACGGATGGTACGTTGACAACATTCGCATCGTTGAAGGCTTCGACAACGATATGGCTATTCAAGCCTACGCGTCATACACCGACTACGAAACCACCGGCATCTTCGAGTTCGGCATCTGGCCGCAGTCACTCGTTACCGACGTCGATATGGCAGTTCTTGCGCGCAATAGCGGTGCCGCTGACCAAGTGGGCCTCACCCTCGGTGTGCAAGTGAACGGCGAAGACGTTACGGCTACCCTCGTCCCAACCAACATCATTGCAGGCGCTAGCGATACCGTTCGCACACTTGCATACAGCATTCCGGCGACCATCGGTGATTACACGGTTGACATGACCGTTACACTTGACGGAGTTGATGATGACTATCCTGACGACAACAGCGCTACGCGTAGCTTCTCGGTTTCTGAATTCGACTTCGCCCGCGACAACAACGTGCTCACAGGCCAATTCCCAGCTGCTGACTACACCGGCGAGTTCCAGTTTGCAAACGGCTTCCAGTTCTTCAACACGGCCACCGTTTATGCCATCGATGTTGTTTTCACCGCAGGTATTAACGGTGCAGAAGTGCAAGGCTACGTCCTCGACGGAAACCTCGACATTATCGCCAACTCTGAAGAGCTCGCACTGCACCCTGCCATTATCAACAACCCGGCTTCTCCAAACCTCGTTTGGGCAACCCTCCGTCTTGAAGACCCATTCGATGCAGAAGCAGATTTCTTCTATGGAGCATCAATTGGCTCTTTCGGCGGCGAAAGCGTACGCGTCGGCGTAAGCCAAGATGTGCCTGACCAAACCTGCTTCGTGTTCGGTGACTTCGGTGATGCCGGCTTCGATTGGTACTTCACCAACTCTGCAGGTATGGTGCGCTTTAACCTCGATCCAAACGCGCAAACCAGCGTGAGCGTTTCTGAACTCAATGCCAACCAGGCGTTTACCTTGTTCCAGAACATCCCGAACCCTTCTGCCGAAAGCACACGCATCGCCTACACCCTCGAGCAAGCTGCGAAAGTGAGCTTCGAAGTGATGGACATTACCGGCAAGCGCGTGTTCGCGAACGATATGGGCATGCTCCCAGCCGGTCCGCAGCAGTTTGACCTCAACGTGAGCGCATTTGCTCCCGGCATGTACACCTACACCATCAACGTGAACGGTGAGCGTGCTACCCGCAAAATGATCGTGGAGTAATCCATCCGTCCAATACCATCAAAGGCCATCTTAAGGGGTGGCCTTTTTTGTTTTTTTCGGATGGACGTGGAGCGGAGGGCGCAGGTACACATCTACCCAAAAAATACCCAACAAAAAAATCAAACGGAAAAAAGTGTTACCACTTCCGGCGGCCCATGCCCTGCAAGCGCGTTTCTTGCTTCAGATGGATGTCTGCTTCAGGGAAGATGCGCTCGCCAATGGGGTCAAGCAGCGAAAGGCCTTTGTTGCGGGCGCTTTTGATCTCAGCCCCAATCGGATACGCATTCATTTTTTCAGCATCGAACGGGTTGAGCATGGCCGTAACTTCGGCCAAGGGCAGTTCGGGGTTTAACCAATCGCGCTCGTTTTCACGTGTCAAGATTACCGGAGAACGGTGGTGACCGATGGCTTGAAGCACCGCGTTCGCTACCGTGGTCACGATGGAAAACGAATGAATTATTTCGCCGGTTTCGGGGTGGAGCCATTCATCCCAGATGCCGGCCATGGCAAAGGGCCGCTCTTTGTTGCGCAGGTACACACAGTAGGGTTTGTTCAGTTTCTCCTTCTCCGGGCCTTCGATGAAGGCATCGGCGATTACGAGGCAGCGCTGACTGCGGATGGGCTTGCGAAACGATGGCTTCGTGATGATGCCCCGCGCGCCCGTATAAGCGGGGTCGTTTTCTTTGTTGTGGTCGCCTTCGGAGCGGGCATTGATGAGGTACATGGCCTTTTTCGCCCACGAAGGCGTTAGGCCGAAGGTGAAGTGCTGTAGTTCTCCGGGCTTATTGGAGGCGATTACAGGTGCTTGTTCTCCGGGCGAGACATTGGTGTTGGGGAGGTGCTTTGACGGGTCAGTCGCACGCACCCCAAAGCGCTTTTCGATGGTTTGAACGGTGGAGACGGTGACGTAACGGCCGCACATGCTAGCGTCCTCCCTTGGCTAAAATGGCGGTAGTTGAAAAGCCATCGACAAGCGGAATAACGGCCACAGTTCCGCCATGGCTGCGCACAATGTCGCTGCCTACCATGTAGCGCTTATCAGCCGAATCAGTTACCTCGGGGTCGTAGTCACCTCCTTTAACCAGCACATCAGGTTGCAGGGCCGCGATGAGAGTATAGGGGGTATCATCACCAAACAGCACCACGGCATCAACGCAGCGCAGGGCCGACAGTACTTTGGCGCGCGCTTGTTGTGGGTTGATGGGCCGTTCAGGCCCTTTTCCCAAGCGGCGCACGCTGGCATCGTCGTTCATGCCAACCACCAAGACATCGCCAAGTTGACGCGTTGCTTCCAAGTAGGTCACATGGCCCACGTGCAAAATGTCAAACACGCCGTTGGTGAACACCACACGCAATCCGCGCGAGCGGCAATCGAGAACAAAATCGGTGACAGATGAAAGCGAATACAGATCAGCCATTACCGTCTAAGGTACTGCGATTTGCGCGAATACGGTACGCCATCAATACGAGGTAACCGATGCCGCCGGTAGCGATAATCATAATGTTTTGGGTCAGCCACATGACGTTTGCAGCAGCGAAGGCCAGCGTGCCCGATAATCCCAGCGCCAAGAAGGCCAGCTTTACCATCCAGTGGTAAGAGCCAATGCCACCCGGAGCAGGAATCACCATCCCAAACCCACCGGCCACCATGATAAAGAGCGATTGGTGCATCGGAATGGCGCTGGTGCCTTCAATGCTTTTGAAGATGATCCACGTCGAGAAGTAGTACATCGTCCAAATGAACAGGGTGTGCGCGATGAACGCACCCTTGCGGCGCATTTTGAGCACGCTGCGTAAACCTTCGCCAACGCCTTTCAAAAAGTTTACCAAGCGGTTGTACGCTCCGCGTAAGATGGTGCTTCGGCGCAAGATGAACAATGCGGCAACACCTGCCAACACCAAAATACCAAGGATATGTACGAAGTCGATTCCTGATTCTGCCTCTTCGGCTGTTTGGGTGGTGCCTACGCCTGAACCTGAAAACATGGCTTCAAAGGCATCGAGGTTGGTGATGAACGACAGGCCGGTGATTGCAATCAACAGCACCAAATCAACCACGCGTTCGCTGATGACGGTGCCGAAGAGACGGTCAACCGGCACTTTTTCGGTTTGGTTAAAGGCCACACAACGGGCGAGTTCACCGCCGCGCGGAATGAAGAAGTTCGTGAAATAGGAGAAGGCCACTGCGTGAATTGATCGCCAGCGGTTGACCTTGTAGCCCATGGGTTCGAGCATGAGCTCCCAGCGCAGGCCGCGGCTCACAATGGCAAGGTAGCCCATCAGGGCCGACAGTAAAATGCCCGGCCAGCTGGCCTTCGACATGTCTTCAGCGAGGATATCGGTTTTGTCAATGCCTTCAAGCACCACTACACCTTCGGTGTAGCCCGCAATGGTGAAGGCATAGTCGCCCTCGTTCAGACAGAGCGACAGGGGTTTGTCGCCCAGTATACCTTCGCTGATGATGTCGCCCGCGTTTGCGGGGGTGATGGTGTAACGGAGCCCTTGTGTGGGCGCAGATGCCGACGCTATGTTGATTTGGCGCTGATCGTTGGCGCAGTCTTCCAAACCGCGTCCTACTGAGAAGAAAACCGATTCGCTTTCAACGGCGAGCGATCCCCGAAGGATATCCAGCGAAGCCAAATAAAAAAGAAACACGCCAATGGCCAGGAACGCCGTGTAAGTGATGACTTGGCGAAGTTTCCGTAGCACGTTTATGCGATGAGTTTGTTTGTGGCGGTATCTGGGAAAACAACGCGGGGCGAGTAGGCCTCGGCCTCTGCGCGATCCATCCAAGCGTATGAAATCACAATGACCACGTCGCCAACGGCCACACGGCGTGCCGCAGGGCCGTTCAAGCAGATGTTGCCCGAATTGCGCTCACCGCGGATGACATAGGTCTCGAGCCGCTCGCCATTGTTCAGGTTCACGACCTGTACCCGCTCGCCTTCAATGAAGTCAGCGGCTTCCATGAGGGCTTCATCAATGGTGATGCTCCCAATGTAGTTCAAGTCTGCCTGCGTAACCGTGACGCGGTGCAGCTTCGATTTCATGACCTGCAGAAACATGGCGCAAAGGTACACACTTGCTGTGAACCCCACGCGGTTTCGGTGAAATCAATCAACCGCTGCGCTGACCACCACTTTGGTGCCTTCGGTGCAGTTGGTACAGATGTCGATGCTGCTGCGCGAAGTGAGGATGGATGCGCGAAACTGCGTGTATGCTTTGCTGCGCCAGATGCCCTTGAAGCTGCTTGATGCGATGCTGCCGAGCTGGTGTCGGGCGTCTTTGTCGAAACAACACGGCACCACTTTCCCATCCCAAGTGAACACGCAGCCTTGCCACATGCGCCAACAGCGGTTGAGCAGTTTGTTTTTCAAGGCCCACTTGCCGTTGGCTTGCTGCGCGTAGCGGCTGTATTTTGGATTTTTGGGGAGGAGGGGATGGCCGTTTTCGTAATCGTACACCTGTGCGGTTTTGAGGCGCACTTCGTCAACACCGAGTTCATCGGCGAGGCGGTACACCTCATCGATTTGATGCTCGTTTTGCCGCACCACAAGGAACTGGAAAATCAAATGCGGGGTGCGGGAGTTGAGTGCTTTTCGCGCTGCGACGATGTTTTTTGCACCGTCGATGACCTTCTCCAATTGGCCGTTGATGCGGTAGTTTGAATAGGTATCTTGGCTTGTGCCATCGATGGAGATGATGAGTCGGCTCAAGCCACTCTCGACCGTTTTGCGCGCGTTTTCAGGTGAAAGGAAGTGCGCGTTGGTGGAGGTGACCGTATAAATGCGCCGTTGGTGCGCCATCTTTACCAAATCAGTAAACTGCGGGTGCAGGTAGGGCTCTCCTTGAAAGTAAAAAATGAGGTTGCCCAAGTTGGGTGCCAACTCATCGAGGATGGTTTCGAGCGTGTTCGTTTGGAGCTTTCCGGTAGGCCGACTGAAGGCTTTCAATCCTGACGGACATTCAGGGCAGCCCAAATTGCAGGCCGTGGTGGGTTCAACCGAAATGCTGAAGGGCATTCCCCAAACGATGGGTCGCTTGAGCAGGTTCGACAGGTGGAATGACGCATACAGCCGCGCAAGGTTAAAGGCCTTGCGGAGGGTCAGGGTTCTAAGTTGCTCTTTGTAATCTGAATTAAACACGCCAACTGAATTGCACGAAAGATACAACCTGTTGGGCCACTGGCTCATTTAACTTAAACGTAAAGTGTGATGTTTTATCTTTGTAAAAATTTCAGCAATGCGAACGTTGATCAGTGTATTTCTAATGGCTCTGGCTGCCTCTGGCCATGCGCAGATGAGTTTGCCTGCAGAGCCGGGCAACGCCATTCAGTTCAATGGTAGCAGTGGGTTTGCCTCGGCAAACGTCCTTCCGCCAACCGGCTCAATTACCGTGATGGGCTGGTTCAGTCCGAATGTGCTCAATAATCCTTCGAGTAGCTTTGGGAACCAAGGGCTTTTTGGATACCGAACGAGCTTCAATTTTTACTTATTAATGCTGCCGAACGGAAGGGTAGAATACAGAGCGGGCTTTGGCAACGTTTCAGCGAGCATCGTTTCTCTGGAGGCGGCTTGTGTTGGCGGTTGGGCTCACGCTGCCATGGTATACAACCAAGCTGAAGGTACGGTTACCGCCTATTTCAATGGCTTGGAGGTGAACACCGTTTCAACCGGAAATTCAGATCTGCCGCAGGTCAATGATCCTTTCCGCATTGCGCATCAGCAGTTTGCAGCGCAGAATTATTGGTTCAGCGGACGTGTCGATAATGTGGCCATGATCAATCGCGCCCTTACTCAGGATGAACTGCTTGACTTCATCGCACACGACATCGACGAAGGGGAGGAAGATCTCGTTGTGTATTACAAGATGGACCAAAGCGAAGGGACATCCATTCTTGGAAGCCCGGGTGTTAACCTTGCACTCAATGGAGGGTATGCATGGGTCGAGAGTGATTTTGCGGTGGCCATTCCGGAAGGAAGTGCAGACTTCGTTGAATCTCCTGACGACGATGGAAGCGTCGCGACTTCTGATTCTTTCCAACTCGTATTGCACAATGCGACCTTCAACGCTGAAATAGGTGAAGACTTGATAGCGACTGGCAAGGCCGAGATCACAAATCTTCCGGAGGGCTTGGAGGCAACTTTGGTCGTTGTCAACAGCACGACGGCGACTCTCGAAGTAGGCGGTGCCGCGTTGTCAAATGGCATTGCAGACTCAATTGACACTACGGATTTGCGATTGATTTCTGGAGCACTCAATGAGCATTGTGGTTGGTTGGGCTATCCGTTGAGTTTCTCGTTTATTGAATGTGCTCAAGCTGACGTGGAGATTCTGGCGAGTGACGTGGCAGTATGCCCTGGCGAGACCGTCACGCTCACAGCAAGCGGGGCTGAATCGTACACCTGGAGCGATGGAACAGTGGGTGATACGCTTGAGTTTACGGTGAATGAGAGTACTGTACTAAGTGTCATCGCACCATCTGATCCGGGCTGTGCACCCAACGAGGCATCGATTACCATTGAGGTGTTCGATGTCAGCCCGGTCAGCATCGGGGAGAGCGAATCTGTAGCGATTTGCCCGGGCAATTCCGTTGTGTTGACAGCGACGGATGGATTCCAAAGCTACCTATGGAGTGACGGTTCGATCGGCCCGGAACTGGTTGTAGATTCTCCCGGCAGCTACAGCGCAACTGCGACCGATGCCAACGGCTGTGAATCTGTTTCCGACACGGTCGAAGTTACCCTCTACTCTGTTGACACGCCTGAAGTCACATGGAACGGTGAGCTGCTGCTGTGTGAAGGGGCGTCGCTTACCTTACAAGCGGAGGAGGGGTTTAGTACCTACCTTTGGAACACTGGCGTAGAGTCGTCTGCCATTACTGTAGATCAAGCCGGGTTGTACAGCGTAACGGTGACCGATGCAAACAACTGTACAACAAGCTCTGAAACGATCGAAGTATCGGTATCAGAGCTTGGTAGCGCTGTGTTTGTCGGTGACAGCGAAGTCGATGAAGGTAGCGAGGTCACTTACAGCATCGAAGGCGACGATTTTGAGATCGACTGGGAAGTTGAAGGCGGCACCATTGTCTCCGAAGACAACCAAGGCATGGTGGTTTTGTGGGGATCGCCGGGTACAGGTAGTGTAAGTTATACCTTAACCAATGCCGATGGCTGTGTATTCGGACCGTTCAATGCGGCGATTACCATCAACCTAATTATCGGCATTCCCGAGTCAATTCGCCCGCTAATGGAGGTTTACCCAAATCCTGCATCTGAACTGATTACATTCGATTCCGTTGGCCTCCTCCCCGGTCTACCTTGCCATATTGTTGACGCCAACGGAAGGTTGATTGACACCTTCGTTTCAACGGCGGTGCCATTCACTGTGCCGGTTCATCACCTTCCCCGAGGAGTGTATTCAATTGTACCGGAAGATCGCTCCTGGACCGTGCGCTTCGTTAAGGAGTAGGATTCAGCGAGTTCACTCCTGATGCTCACTTCCCCTCAGCAAAGTACTTATAAAACAGCGGAATGGTCTCGATGCCTTTGAAGTAGTTGAACACGCCGTAGTGCTCGTTGGGCGAGTGAATGGCGTCGGTATCCAAACCAAAACCAAACAGCACGGTTTTTAAGCCGAGGATTTTCTCGAACGATGCGACAATCGGAATGGAGCCGCCGCTGCGCACCGGCACGGGCCTCTTACCGTAGGTTTCTTCCATAGCGCGTGAGGCCGCGCGGTAGGCAACCGAATCGATAGGCGTTACCGCCGCTTCGCCACCGTGGTGCGGAGTTACCTTCACCTTGACACTGGCCGGTGCGATGCGCTCAAAGTGCTCTTTGAACAAGCGGGTGATGGTTGCTGAATCTTGGTTCGGCACCAAGCGCATGCTGATCTTCGCATGGGCCTTTGACGCGATCACCGTTTTGGCGCCTTCGCCGATGTAACCGCCCCAAATGCCGTTGACATCGAGGGTCGGACGGATGCTCTTGCGCTCGGGCACGCTGTAGCCATGTTCGCCTTCAACGTCGTTGATGCCAATGTGCTCTTTGAAATGGTTCTCGCTGTAAGGCGCCTTCGCCATTTCGGTGCGTTCTTCAACTGACAGTTCAACCACATCGTCGTAAAAACCGGGAATGTTGATGCGTTGTTGGTCGTCTTTCAGCGAGGCAATCATTTCGCACAAAATGTTGATGGGGTTGGGCACCGAGCCGCCGTAAAGGCCCGAGTGCAGGTCGCGGTTAGGACCGGTAACCTCCACTTCAATGTAGCTCAAGCCGCGCAAACCGGTGGTGATCGAAGGCACATCGTTGGCAATGATACCGGTATCTGAAACAAGCACCACATCGGCCTTCAAGAGGTCTTTGTGCCTTAGCAGAAAACCGTCGAGGTTCGACGAGCCCACCTCTTCTTCACCTTCAATGATGAACTTTACGTTGCACGGCAGTTCATTCGTTGCAACCATGGCCTCGAATGCTTTGACGTGCATGTAAAATTGCCCTTTGTCGTCGCAAGCTCCGCGTGCGAAGATGGCTCCTTCGGGATGGATGGACGTGGGCTTGATGACCGGTTCAAAGGCCGGTGAGTCCCACAGTTCGATGGGGTCAGCGGGCTGCACGTCGTAATGTCCGTAAACAAGTACCGTTGGCAATGCGGGATCAATGATTTTCTCGCCATACACGATCGGGTAACCGGGGGTTTGCATCACTTCGGCGCGGTCAGCACCGGCGCGGAGCAGACTGTCGCGGGTGGCATCGGCCATGCGCACAACGTCGCTCGCATAAGCCGGGTCGGCACTGATTGACGGAATGCGAAGAATGTCGAGCAGTTCGTTCAAGAAGCGTTCGCGGTTCGCAGAGATGTAAGTGTTTACAGACATTTGACGGATGACTTTCGGAGCTGCAAGTTACCCAACAACCGCCGGAGGAACAACAAAAAAAGGGGCGACCGAAGCCACCCCTTGATTTCAAACACAGAAAGGCCTCGTTTACCCGTTGATATTGAGTGAAAGGAGGATGTTGTCGTCGATAAGTTTGTCTTTTGCCAAACCTTCAATGCCGGTTGAACCGTACATTACGTTCCACTGCTTGCGGTCGATGGCAAACTCAGGTGTGGTAACTTGTACATGACCGTTGCTCACCTTGATGTTCGCAGGTACAGTGATGGCCTTGGTCACACCACGGAGGGTGAGGTTGCCTGTTACAGTGTGCGAAGCGGTAGTATCAGCAGGATTGTTGGCAGTTACAGAAACGATTTCAAACTTCGCTTCAGGGTTGGTTTCAACCGCGAAGAAATCGTCGCTTTTCAGGTGGCCTACGAGTTTGCCGTTGTATTCGGCATCGGGAAGGTCTAGGCAAGCGATGGTGTTCATGTCGATGGTAAAGCTACCGCCAACAAGTTCTTCGCCATTGATTTGAAATTCACCATTTTTGATGGCGACGGTACCGTTGTGGCGGCCGTCGTCGTAGGTCTTAAAGCCAACCCAGCTAATGGTTGATGCTTCAGTCATCGCAGGAACGTTAGCTGCCTCAGCAACTTCTTGCACTACTTGTGCGTCAGTGGTTTCAACGGTTTGTTCGGGGGCACTGCTGCCACACGCTGCGAGGAAAGCTGCAGCACTGAGGAAAAGGAGACTCTTTTTCATTTTGGTTTTCATTCTTACAATTCCCACGCGGGATTTGCATGCAAAGTTACAGCGATTTCTGCTGACATGTTCTTAAACAAGGTTAAGAATTTCAGTACGGCCTTACACGAATGCGTTTTCGCCGGTGATGTCCAATCCGGTAATCAACAAGTGAATGTCGTGCGTGCCTTCGTAGGTAATCACCGATTCGAGGTTCATCATGTGGCGCATGATGGGGTATTCGTTGGTGATGCCCATACCACCTAGGATTTGACGTGCTTCGCGTGCGATTTCAATGGCCATGTTAACGTTGTTGCGTTTTGCCATTGAAATCATTGCCGAAGTGGCGCGGCCTTCTTCGCGCAACTGACCCACTCGGTAGGCAAGCAGTTGGGCTTTGGTGATTTCGGTGATCATTTCAGCGAGCTTCTTCTGTTGGAGCTGGAAGCCGGCAATCGGCCTACCGAACTGCTGGCGTTCTTTGGCATAGCGAAGGGCCACATCGTAGCAGTCAAGCGCTGCGCCAATTGCGCCCCAAGCGATTCCGTAGCGCGCCGAGTCGAGGCAGCTCAACGGAGCGCCCAAGCCGCTGCGGCCGGGGAGCAGGTTTTCTTTTGGCACTTTAACGTTGTCGAAGATAAGCTCGCCAGTGTCGCTCGCGCGCAAGCTCCACTTACCGTGCATGGTAGGCGTTGTGAAACCCTCCATTCCGCGCTCTACAATCAAACCATGAATGCGGCCCTCCTCGCTTTTGGCCCACACCACCGCAATGTCTGCAAAAGGTGCGTTGGAAATCCACAGCTTCGCACCGTTCAAAATGTAGTGGTCGCCCGCGTCTTTGAAGTTGGTGACCATTCCGCCTGGGTTTGACCCGTGATCGGGCTCGGTGAGACCAAAACAGCCCACCATGTCGCCCGAAGCCAACTTGGGCAGGTATTTCTTGCGCTGTTCTTCGGTGCCGTACTTGTAAATCGGGTACATCACCAATGAGCTCTGCACCGATGAAGTTGAGCGCAAGCCGCTGTCGCAGCGCTCGAGCTCTTGCATGATCAATCCGTAGGCGATTTGGTCAAGACCGGCGCCACCGTATTCAGTGGGAATGTACGGACCAAAACCACCAATCTCGGCAATGCCTTTGATCAAGTGGCGAGGGAACTTCCCGTCTTCAAAGGCCTGCTCAATGATGGGGCTCACCTCTTTCTTCACCCATGCGCGCGCAGCATCTCTGATGAGTTTATGCTCTTCGGTCAGCCATTCATCCATCAAAAGATAATCGTGGCCTTGGTACAGGTCTGTTCTCATGGTTTCAATTTGAGGTCGCAAAGGTAACACTTCGACCTTTAATCTGTGGTTTGCTTTACGCATTAAACGCGCTTCACCGGTGCAGGTGTGTTCATCGAAGGCATAAGCGCATCCATCCCCAAGAAAAAGGAAATCCCAACCTCATTTGGTCAGGATTTCAATCGGAGCTGTGAGGCTCCTGCATCAATCAAAATGCGGGTGAAGCGAGAGATTGTGAAGTAGTCAAGTTGTAACTAAGCCTTACGTTGCAGGGCAAAGATGGAGCAGTCGAACCGGCCTCGGGTCACCCAAAAGGATGATTTTGAATGGGGCATTTGCCGTATTTCGGCCCAAGGTCTACTGGTCTAGCTTTGCATCTCAAATGCGCTGGTTATGAAATGCTCTGCTCTTTCTCTGCTCTTCGTTTGCCTGTGTGCAAGCGTGCTCAATGCTCAATGGACTCCCGCATCACCGCTCGACAACGGTTCTGTGAACGCCATGGTCTCCGATGGCACCTACCTCTATGCAGCAACCTATGATGGCATCTATCGTTCGATCAGCCCTGCGGGCGGATGGGAGCTTGTCGCGAACGGCGACGAAAGCCGCTACTACCAAAATGTGTTCGTCATCGACGGAGACATTTACGCCGGTGCAGAAGGGCGCGCCCAAGCGCACCGATTGGAGGCCGGAAGCGATACATGGTCACTCGTGAGCAACAACCCGGATGCCTATTTTCGACACATCACCAAAGTAGGCGACACCTTCTTCGCAACGGGGTACGCGAGCAGCGGGTTGTGGTCAAGTACTGACGGCGAAACATGGGAGTCGGTTTCATTTGAAAACTGGCCCTACGGAGCCCAAGTTTTCAGCGTAAACAACCGACTTTTTGCCCGCCAATTGTATGGACCACTTTACGTGAGCGATGATCTGCAAGGGTTCAGTTTGGCGCTCGAAGGCTCCATAAGCTTGTTGACCGTAACAGGCAATACCCTCTTCGCTCGTACAGCCGCTAGCCTTGCCGTGAGCACCGATGCAGGCGATACATGGACGGGGTTCACCAATCACCCGGCTTATGAAGCCACCGGCTCGGCCCTCGCAGGTGCGATAGCTTACAACGGTAAGTGGGTTGTAGGCAGCTTTTCACCCTACCTCGGTATGCTCGTCTCTGACGATGAAGGCGCTTCGTGGGATTTCTTCGAAATGACCGATTTCTCCATGCCCATTGAAGATTTTGTCGTCCACAACGGCGTGCTCTACGGTAACTCGCCCTACGGCACGGTGTCGCGCATCGATTTCGATGGAAACACCCCAAGCTTTACCGATCAAAGCACCGGCCTCCGCACCTCCGGTGCACCCAACGTGGTTGTGAGCGGCGATAAACTATTTACCCACCGTTTCGCCCGCAGCTTCTACACCATCAACAGCGATCTCACCACCTCACCGGGTTTCGAAGAGTGGGCCGGTGTTGATCTACCCGGCAACAGTGTGTTCAGTATCATCAAAAACTTCCGCAACGGAGCGTTCGTAGCCTTCCAATGGGGCGACGCTGCAATCTACCTGCGTCGCCATACCGACAACGCCTTCGCCAACATCACCGGCAACCTTGCCGAAGTCTTGGGGCCCAATTGGTTCGTGTACTCGGCGCTTATGGCGGGCGATGTGATCTGCATGCACATGGGCTCCGGCAACTTCGTCACCAGCAGCGATGGTGGCACTACATGGGTTGACCGCGGCGTGGTGCCGTATTCTTTGCGCGAAGAGATTCTCTACCACAATGGCAGCATCATCGCGTTTAGCGGTTTAGGCCCGTACGCAGTTTACCGAAGCAATGACCTCGGCGAAACCTGGGAAGAAATAGCCGATCTCGGGTGGCTTAACATTCAAAACGTGGCCACCAACGGCAACCGCATTGTGGCGCAATCAACTCAAGAACGTGCCATCAGCGACGATGGCGGGGTGACCTGGCAACTGCTTAACAATGAGGGCTCGTTCTTCACGATGCACCACGTAAAGAACACTACCGGCACCTTGGTGGTAAACACCTACAGTGCTGAGAGTCCCCTCATGGTATCGCACAACATGGGCGAAACCTTCGAGCCCTTGGAAGCCGATGGCTTGCCTGAGCACATGCCCTTTAACCTGATCAATCTTGAAGACAGCAACGAGCGGCTGTATTTGCAGTACGAAAACGGACTGTTTTTCTCAGCTCCGCGCGCAGCCCTGGGCATCGAAACTTCGGTGGCCGAGGTGCATCCGGTTGAAAACATGCGGGTATTCCCCAATCCGGCAAGCGATCGATTGGCCTTTGAGGTGTTGGAGGAGCGCACTCTCGTGCGGATGGTCGATCTACGCGGTGCAGTCGTGTTTGAATCGGTGCTTCCCTCCGGTAGCAATGCTGTGAATCTTTCTCAGCTCTCGGATGGATGGTACGTGCTCCACCTCGTCGGTGTGCAAAGCAACACCGTGCGGAGAGCACCCTTCCTCATCCGCCGATAGGCGAAAAAAAACTACAACAAACTGGCTTCTTGACGCTCGTAGCCTTCGTCAATCAGAAGCGGACCCTTCTTGTACGCGCCGACGGCCAGTTCGTCGGCGCGCTCATTTAGCGGATCGCCGTTGTGGCCGCGCACCCACACGAAGCGCACGCGGTGCTGCCGGTAGGCGCGCAAAAAGCGCTGCCAGAGGTCGGGATTCTTCTTGTCTTTGTAACCTTTCTTCTCCCAATTGAACACCCAGCCTTTCGAAACAGCATCAACCACGTACTTGCTGTCGCTGTAAATGACCACTTCCATGGGTGCGCGGGTGAGCGATTCGAGCACCTTGATCACGGCCAAGAGCTCCATGCGGTTGTTGGTGGTGAGGCGGAAGGCTTCACTCAGCTCGCGCTTGTGCTCTTTCCACATGAGTACAACGCCGTAACCACCCGGACCGGGATTTCCGCTGGCGCCTCCATCAGTGTATGCAATAACCTGTGACACGCAGCGAAGTTAGAACAGTTCGCGCACGTTTGTGCTGAAGAGTTTCACGGCAATCGCCAAAAGAATGATGCCGAAGGCCTTGCGCAATACCGCTATACCGGCATCGCCCAAAAAGCGCTCAATGCGGTTGGTCAAGCGCAGCACGATGTATACGAGCACGATGTTGGCCACAATCGCCAACGCGATGTTCAGTTGGTTGTACTCGGCACGCAGCGAAATGATGGTGGTCATGCTGCCCGCCCCGGCAATCAATGGAAAGGCAATGGGCACAATGCTCGCCGTTTTGTGGCTTGAGGCATCGGGTTTGAAGAACTCCAGACCGAGCACCATTTCAAGCGCCAAGAAAAACAGCACCAATGAACCGGCCACGGCAAACGAGTTCACATCGGTGCCAAAAAAGGTAATGATGCGTTCGCCTGCAAACAAAAAGGCCAACATGATGCCCAGCGATACCATCGAAGCTTTTTCTTCGTGGATGTCGCCGCTGCGCTTTTTCACGTCAAGAATGACAGGGATTGAACCTACGATGTCGATGACCGCAAACAAAACGATGGTGGCCCCGAGAAACTCGGAAAAGATAAATTCCATACTGTTTGAGATTTGAATCGGTTAGAGGCGGCACAAGCCTTCGATCACCTTGGGGTAGTAGCGGTGTTCGAGTTCAAGTACGCGTGCAGCGAGCCGGTCGGCAGTGTCGTTCGGTTCTACCTTCACGCGGGCCTGGAAGAGGCGCGCTCCGTGGTCGTAGGCGTCGTCAACCAAGTGAACGGTAATCCCTGAATAGCTCTCGCCTGCGGCGATCACGGCTTCGTGCACGTGTTTGCCGTACATCCCGTGTCCGCCAAATTTTGGCAATAGGGATGGATGGATGTTTACGATGCCCGCGGGAAATTCTGCAATCAGCGCATCGGGGATCTTCCAAAGGAAGCCGGCGAGCACAATCAAATCAATCTTTTCGGCCTTCAGGCGGTCAATGATTGGCTGTACACTTTCGAAGGCAGCACGGTCAAACGCATAGCTTGCAATGCCGTGTTGATGGGCGATGCCGAGCACGCCTGCATCGCTGCGGTTGGAGCACACCAAAGCAACATCCCCGTGAGGGTTGTCGCTGAAGTGTTCCATGATTTTTGCAGCGTTCGACCCCCGACCGGATGCAAAAATGGCGAGGCGTTTACGGCGGTTTTCCATCGCTGCAAAGGTAAAACTATTGCCGAAAACCCACTGTACAACTTGCCGAAAACTGTAACCAATAAAGGGTTTTTACGTATACATGGGCACTCAATCAGTTGTCGATGAAACGCTTTTTCCGGCCCATGCCGGTATTGGTTCTGTTTATTTGTGCAGTGTTGCCCTTTGGCAGCTCGGCCCAATTTGTGAACGGCTATGCACGTGTCACCGCCATTTCGGGCCTTGAGCTTACGGTGGCCAATGCGTTGGAGACCTATGACACCTTCGAGGCAAATGAACAGGTTATCTTGATTCAAGTTCAAGCAGCAACCCTCGGTAACACTACAAACAGCGCGGCGTTTGGTTCGCTTGGAAGCATCGGCAGCGCCGGGTTGTACGAGGTGATTGAGATCGACTATGTCACCCGAACGGGCCCGAACTTAACCTCCGTGGTGCTTAAAAACGCGCCCGATGTTGCCTACGATTTGAGCAACAATGCGCGGTTGCAGTTGGTGACCTTCCCGCAATTGGGTACACCCCATTTTACAAGCTCCGAAATCATGACCTGCCCGGCGTGGAACGGCAATGTTGGCGGCATCATCGCCTTTCAGGTTGAAGGCGACCTTGAATTGCGCCACAGCATTCATGCCGATGGACGGGGCTTTCGCGGCGGCAGCCGTTCGGTTGACCACCACAACAACAACGACTGCAACAACAGCACTTTCCGCAGCAACTCAACTACCCATGGCGCGAAAGGCGAAGGAATTCACCGTAACACCAACTCTGACTATAACTCGGCACGCGGCCCTATGGTGAGCGGCGGCGGTGGTGGCTCAAGCCACAACGGAGGTGGCGGCGGCGGCTCAAACTTCACCGCCGGTGGCATTGGTGGCGCCGGGTGGAACGGATCATCAACCGGCTGTGCAACCGTAACGAGCGGCTTAGGGGGCAACGCCCTCTCAGGGGTCATTGATGCCAACCGCGTGTTCTTTGGCGGTGGCGGAGGTGGCGGACAACAAAACAACGCGGCCGGCACCAGCGGAGGCAACGGCGGTGGTATGGTCTTCATCAAGGCCCTCACCATCTACACGCCCGATGAAACCTGCAATTTGCGCATCAGTGCCGACGGACAAGCAGCCGGAACAGGTGGCAACGACGGCCAAGGCGGTGGCGGAGCCGGAGGCAGCATTGTGTTCCAAGTCGATGACTTCGACATCACATCAAGCTGTCTGCTTACCGTTCAAGCCAATGGCGGAAACGGTGGCAACGTAAACTCATCAACCCACGCAGGTGGCGGAGGCGGGGGTCAAGGCACTGTGGTATACCCCGGTCCTCAGCCGCTATTGAACTTAAACACAACCACCCTGAACGGCTTGGCCGGCTGCGACAACAACACGTGCTCGCAAGGTGGCCAGCCCGGACAAAGCGCCAACAACATCGGCATCCTAACCGGCATGCCCAGCGTGCTCAATGCATTGGGCGTTGATCTCACGGTTGGCCGCCGTGAACAAGCCGTTACCCTTGACTGGAGGATTACCGAAGCCACTGAGCAACGGGCCTACCCAACGCGGGTCGAACGTTCAAGCGATCTCAACGAATGGAAAACCGTGGCCGAAGCTTATGCCTTCCCGGCCTTCCCCAACCACAGCACCGATGAGCCCGGAGGAGGCGTGTGGTACTACCGCGCAGCCGTTGATGATAGCCACCTGCATTCCGACATCCGCGCGGTAGAAATGGGCTACGATGGCCCCATGATTCGAAGCTATTTCCCCAGTACCGATGGCCGTAACGTGAGCATCCGCTTCAACGGAACACTCAACGGATTCTGCCGGGTCATTGCGCCTGACGGCCGCACCATCGACGAGCGGGGCTTCTTCGATGTGAATCAACTCCAGCTCGACTTGATGCACGTGGCAACCGGCATCTACATCATTGAAATTCAATCGGCCGAACGTCGCGAAGTGGTGCGTTTGAAACTGCGCTAGGTTCATCCATTCGGGTGAGCTTCAACCGCCTTCGGTTTGCGAACATTGCATAAAATCAAAGCAATGTGTTTTCGCTCATCCACGTTTTTCATTGCCACACCGTCAAGGCGCGTTTCATGGCTAAATGCCAAGGTTTTTTGCTCCATTTGGCGTAACTTTCAACCCGCTACAAACGCCGTGTGGCGTCTCAAGTCAACCAAACTTACTCCGTCGATGCTTCGTGCTGTGTTAACCACTTTGGTGGTTGTTTCGTTTCTTTTTTCTGCTGCGCAGGATGAGAACGCTCCGTTGTTTCCGAGCTTTCCGGCCATCCAACCCACCAACATTTCCATCGTTCGCGACCAGTGGGGCGTCCCCCATATTTTCGCACCCACCGACGCCGAAGTGGCCTACGGTTTAGCGTGGGCCAACGCAGAAGACGATTTCCACACCATGCAGGAGTTGCTGTTCAGTGTGCAAGGTTCAGCCGGACGCGAAATGGGGAAGGAGGGAGCCAAACGCGATTTTTATGTGCATGCGCTCGGCATCCGCGAAGCGGTAGAAAAATACCGCACGCAATTCTCAACCGAGTACCTGCGCTATGTTGATGGCTACTGCCAGGGCATCAACGCTTACGCTGCAGCGCACCGCGATGAGGTGCGGGTGAAGGGGTCGTTCCCCGTTGAACCGCGCGACGTGCTTGCCAGCTTTGTATTCGCGATGTCAGCGCTCACAAAAGGTCCGGGCGCGCTCAGTGGGGTGGTCGACGGCAGTTTTGACAACGAATCGCCCACCTACGGCTCCAATGCGTTTGCGTTCAACAGTGCAAAAACCGACGACGGTGGTACCATGCTCACCATCAATCCGCACCAGCCGGTTGAAGGGCCGTTCTCGTGGTACGAAGCGCATCTGATCAGTGA
Source organism: Flavobacteriales bacterium (assembly GCA_036835325.1). Taxonomy (GTDB): domain Bacteria; phylum Bacteroidota; class Bacteroidia; order Flavobacteriales_D; family Sanyastnellaceae; genus CAMCHP01. The sequence goes on along the minus strand of DAITMF010000008.1, from coordinate 48,004 downwards.
AGAGGGCCTGAACATTCATGGGGCAATGTTTCCGGGTGGGACGAGCATCTTCCTTGGCAACAACGAAGACCTGGGCTGGGCTCACACCTTCAACCACCTTGATCTGGTCGATGTGTTCCGGCTTGAAATGCATCCGTCTAAAAAACACACCTACCGATTCAACGATGAATGGCTTACCCTTGAAAAACGAAAGGTGAAACTGAAGGTGAAGCTCAAGCCTTGGCTGCCGGCCATCGGCGTGCGCAAAACCACGTGGTGGAGCAAGGCAGGCGCCACCGTTGAGTCAGAGAATGGACAATTCTACGCGATCAAAATGCCGGCCACTGAACGCATTGGCGCAGGTGAACAATGGTACCGAATGAACAAGGCCACCAACTTCACCGAGTTCTACGACGCGATTTCGATGGGGCAAACAACCATGTTCAACATCGTGTACGCTGACCGATACGACACCATTATGTACATCAACAACGCGGTGATGCCAAAGCGAAATCCGCATGTTAACTACCGCAAAGCCGTTGACTTGACAAGCGACAGCGTGCTGTGGAACGATTTTCACGCTACCGAAGACCTCGTGCAGTACATCAATCCGAACTGTGGGTACGTCTTCAACACCAACAACCTGCCTACCTGCGCCACTTGCGCAGAAGAGCAACGCCAAATCACAGAATGGCCCGATTACTTCGGTTTCGACAACGACCTTGGCAACAACAACCGTGCGCTGCGCTTCATGCAACTCATGGAACAGCCCGGAAAGGTGAATTTCGACCGCATGAAAGAGATGAAGTTCGATACTCAAACAAAGGCCTGCACGGATATGTACGAGAGCATCGAGCATTTGCTGCACCTCGATTTGAGCGATCGTCCTGACTTGCATGAGCTGCTGCAATCGATGCTGTTTTGGGATGGATGCGCCGAACCGTCGAGCGTTGGAGCAGGCGTGTACCTGTTGACCTTTCAGTTTTTGTTCAAAGCCATCAAACTGAACGATACGGCATTTAAACGTGCAATCAAGGTCGAAGAAGCCGATTTTGTGGGTGCCTTGGAGGCCACCCGCCGGCACCTGAACGCGCACTTTGGCGGACGATTGGTTCCGCTTGGCGAGCTGCAGCGGCATGTTAGAGCGAGCGTTGACTTGCCGCTTTCAGGCTTCCCTGATGCGCTGGCCGCCAACTACAATACCCCCATCGAGAATGGCCGCTTCAAACCCATGGTTGGCGATTCGTACACGCATTTTGTGAAGTGGATTCCCGGAGAAGAGCTCCCACACATGGAAACCTTGCACCCGTTTGGGGCAAGCAGCCGCGAAGGGTCACCGCATTACACCGATCAAATGGAGCCTTACAGCCGACAAGAAACCAAGGTAATGACCCTCGACCTCGAGCGTGTGCGGGCCAATGCTGTTCGCAGTTACGCGCCGCTGCCCTAAGCCTTTGCCGTTTGAAGTTTTTCGATGAGCTTGGTTACCGACATGCTGAGCGTCGACACGCAGTGCCGTGCATAGGTGAACCGTTCTTGGTCAACCGCTTGTTCGAGTTGCTTTAACTGACGGGTAAGCACCTCAAGACCTGCCAACTCAGTGAGCGGCCTCAGCGAATGGGCCAGTGCAGCAGCGCGTTTGAGGTCGTTTTGTTCAAGGGCGTTGGTCATGGCGGCAGCTTGTTGTGCAATTCCTACCTCAAGTTCTCCAATGAATGCAGTTTGCTGGGCAGGTGAAGATTGCCGAAGCACATCGCGCAATTTGCTGTATTCAGGTTGTTCATCCGATGGTTCGCCGCAGCATGTTGCATGGTAAATCGTTTGGTTGAGCAGCACGGGGTCGAGTGGCTTGCTCACGTAGGCATCCATGCCGGCGGTAAAGCAAGCTTCACGTTCGCGGGGCAGCGCATTGGCGGTAAGCGCGATAACAGGAATGGCGAGTTTCAAATCTTCTCTGATTCGCTTGGCGGCTTCGAGTCCGCCCATGACTGGCATTTGAAGGTCCATCAAAACCACATCAAACCGTCCGCTTTCGAGCAATTTTAGCGCTATTTCGCCATTTTCTGCACTTTCAATCGCACAGCCCCAAGGTGCCATGGTTGCTTCAGCAACCATTCGGTTGATGGGGTTGTCTTCAACGAGCAAGAGGTTCAAGCCCGTGAGTTCATGAAGGATTTCTTCTTTATCGGCAGTGAATAAGGCGGTTCGTTCCAAGGGGAGAACCACGGTGAATACCGAGCCTTTTCCTTTTTCGCTTTCAACGGCGATGCTGCCACCGAACAATCGGGTCAATTGACGGGTAATGGAAAGCCCAAGTCCGGTACCGCCGTATTTCCTTGTCACTGATTCGTCTTCCTGTTTGAACGATTCGAAGATGGAGTCAATGCGGTCGGCTTCGATGCCAACGCCCGTATCGGTAACGGCGAAACGCACGGCGCGGTCACCATCCGGCGAAGCCGTGAGAACAACCTGACCGCCGGCTTCGGTGAATTTGATGGCATTGCCAATCAGGTTGGTGATGATTTGATTGATGCGTACCGGGTCGCCTTTAAAGCCCCCCTCGAGCACAGCATCGATGCTGTAGGTGAGTTGAACGCCTTTGTCGGTGGCCGTTTCGGCGAAAAGTGTTTCAGAACGTTTGAGCAGTTCAACAAGGTCGAACGGCTCTATGTCGAGTTTGAACTCGCCGGCATTCATGCGGGCCAGGTCGAGCACATCGTTAATGATGGTGAGCAGTTCGCGGGCACTTGCGCCGATGGCTTCTGCATAATGCTGCGTTTGCGGATCGTAATTGCTGCGCTGCAGGATGCGGCTTAGGCCAATGATGCCGTTCATCGGTGTTCGCATTTCATGGCTAATGTTGGCCAGGAAGGTTTCTTGCGAACGCAGGGCAGCCTCGGCTTTGAGCTGTGCCTGCTCTAGTGCATGAGCGCGTTCGACGTGTTCGGTGATGTCGAAATGCAGGCCAATTGAACCTGTAACATCGCCGTTGACATCGCGGATGGGCGAACCTGAAACCAAGAGGGTACGCACACCTCCGGTTTTATCAACCACTTTGGCTTCCCAAACGCTTGACTCACCGGCTTTGCGCAGCGATTCAATGTCGCGTACAAGTTCAATGTGTGCAGGGTCAACCAAAACGTCGGTCGGGTGCTTTCCGAGGAGCTCGTCTTCAGTGAAACCGATGATTTTGGTGAACTGTGGATACACCTTGGTAATGATACCATCCAAATCGGTTTCGATGATGCCGATTTGGAGGCCTTCGATGATGCTGCGGTATTTTTGTTCGGAAAGCACCGTACGCTGTTCGGCTTCTTTGCGCAGTTCGATTTGCTGCCGTAGCACGTTGAGCAGTACTTCGGCATCGTCGCTGCCGGTGACCCGAATGCCGGCAACATCGGCGATGGACTCTTTAAGGCTTGAGATTATGGTCTCCATCTCGCGCGCTTTGTCGCGAAGCGCCGCATTGGTTTGGTTCAGCTCATCGAAGCTCAGTTGAGAAGCGCGTTCGAGCAGGTAATAATTGTCGTCGTAGCTCTGGTAGCTGGCATTCACATCAACCAAAAAACCGCGAATGCGGTCGCGGAGCTCTTCAGGCACATTGCGCAGTTGGCGCTCAAGCAAGGGGTGATATTTGTGAATATCAGCCATTCACGTTTCGCTGTAAGCTACGATGGTCATGGTTTGGTTGTGCAAGGCACAGGCTTGTCCGGTTTCGGCAGCAATTTCGCCATTTGAATAATACCCGCCAAAAACAGATCGCTCTCTGAATTGGCTGCGTACCGCGTCGACTTCCAGGTGGACTTGATTTCCCAGCACGATGCGCCGTCCGACACAGCTTACGAGCAGTACGAAGGGGTAATTTCCGGTGCTTGCGCCTTCGGCAGCGAGCGCAGCGCCCTCAACAAGGCGACTTGTTGCACCCATCATGAACTGCACTGCACTGCCTTCGGGGAGGTTTCCGGCGAAGGTCATTGATCGGGCTGCGTTGTCAATGCTGAGGATGGTTCGAACCACTTCTTGTCCGCCAGGAAGCTTCACGAGCAAGGGAAAACGAAGGGCAGAAGATGGCAGTTCGTCGGCCATCCGTCCGAGGTACGATTTGTAAAGGTCGAGGGCGGGTGTGCCATCGAGTTCGTAGAGTATGTTTTCAGCCGATCGGGTGACCTGCCGCAATGGGCCGAAGGGGTGCCACCCTCCTCCAATGCCTTGGTGCACGTGAAGTCGATCGCCGTAGAAGGCCAGGGCGGCAATGCGGCCCGGTTGGGGCGGCTCGTTCAGTCCGACGAGGGTTTCGGTGAAGCGGCCGTTGTCTCCGGCAAGGCCGCCTGAAACGATGACATCATGGGGCAAGCCGTTGCGGAGGCCTTCGAGAAAGTAATCGCCATTCACGCCAACACCGTCTGAAAACACAAGAATGTGCCGAAGCCCGTCGGCCGGGATTTGCGCGGCTAAGCGTTGACCGGCATGGGAACTGTCTCCGGGGTTCGCAAGCGATTCACTGAATGGCAAAACCTGCGTGTGTTCAAAGCCAATGGTGTTTACCACCACACTGCCACTAAGCACCTCTGCCCCGGCGATTTCGCCGGCAGTTGACACGAACACCAACGGAATGTCTTCAAAGCAGTCGAGCAACGAGGTGATTAGAAATTGGTCGCTGAGCCGTTCAACCGACCCGAATACCAAGGCAAACGATACGCCGTGGGGGGCGATTTCACCGGTTGATGAGGTTGTAAACGGAGGGAGGATGTACTGTTTAGCTTCCACAATGCTGCGGGATAAGGTTTATTGGTGGTACGCTTCTGAACCCGTGAAGTTCCGAAAAGCAGGGCATTGCTGTGTCAGTCACCGTGTTGAATTGCTGTAAGATAGCCCCGACAAGGACATGCAACCCTCGTAAGCCGGTTGGCGTCATTCACTAAAGGCACACCATGAAAAAGAACAGGCAACAAGACAATGCGGGTGCTGCTGAAAACCTCTACGATTTCAGCGGTCCGCTTTGGTCGAAGTACTTCAAGAAAACACGCAACAATGCACGTTTCCCTCGGAGCTATCGCGAGGTGTTTTCAATCGACGAATCAGAATCGCCCTCAGAAGCGTACTGAACCCAAGTCGCGCAGCGCTTGCTCTTTGGCTTCAATCGCGCTATCAATGGCCTCCAAGCGCTCGCGCATTTCATCTCTGATGGTGCTGTTCGGATTGTAACGTTCTACAATCTGCAACAATCTGCCGTTGACTTGGTACAAGATTGATAGGTCATCAAGCGTTTGGTTGAAAAAGCGCTCTTCAAGGCTCAAGTAGTAATACATGTCTTGTTCAAACAGCTCAAACAAACGCAGCGTTAACGCTTCGCCCGAGGCCAGCGCTTGAGCTTTTTGCTCAGCCGAAAGCGGTTCGCTTGCCGTTCGTGAAGTATCGGTAGCCGCAAGCAACATCAGGGTCTCGGCCACCGGCATCAGCACACGATCGTAAGGAACGTTCTTTTCAGGGGTGACATCAAGCAATTTCTGCAGCACCTTCAACGCCTTTTCGTCTTTGCCCTGGGCAACAAGTTCGTCGGCAAGGTTAGAGAATTGCAGGCGAATGTTGGTGATCATGCGGCGGTTGTTCTCGTCGAGGTAAACGCCGTTGCCTTCGGTGTAATCCATGTTGCCCCACACAAATTTATCCATGATGTTCGTGTACATGGTTTCGGTGGCGAAGCCTCCGTATACGTTCGGGTTGGGGTTTTTTGGGTACTTGATGGGCACCAAGCGGTAAGCCAGACCTTCAAGTCGGAAGTAATCCGACAAGCCGATGTACGACTCCGGTCCGGTGGTCACTGCGAAGTAAATGGGGCGCGTCCAGTTGTTGTTCCGCAAGATTTCCAATACCATGTAGTGGTTCTTGGTTACATATTGGCGCGGACGACCTCGCTGGTCGCTCACCGTCCATTCAATGGTGTTGACCATCATTTCGGCTTCTTCCGGATTGAGGACGTTGTTGGCCATCACGGCGTTTGAGTCGATCGGAATGCGGAAGCTGTGCGAAGGCAAGTAGGGGTATGTTTTGCCATCTCCGTAGTCGATGAATTTTGTTTCATCAAGCGAGACGCGCATGGCCGTATCGAGGTCAACGTAGGGGTTGGCTTCGTCTTTTGGCTGCTCCAGTAGCACCACATCGCGGGTGCCTTGGGTGTACTGCTCTTCGTTCATATAGATCTGAACCGGGTCAGATTCATAGGCCTTGCGGGTCATTTGGTCAATGTACCAATCGGTGTTGAGTAGGCTGAGGTTGACAATGCGCACGTCGGTGCGAATGCCTTCAACCTCTTGTGCGTACCACAGCGGGAAGGTGTCGTTATCGCCGTTTGTGAAGAGAATGGCGTTTTGTTCAAGCGAGTTGAGGTAGTTGATGGCGAAATCAACACCAGTGCGTCGCTTGGCACGCGAGTGGTCATCCCATCCTTCCGAAGCCATTAAAACAGGAACGGCAAGGGTAAGCAAAAGCGGTAACCCAGCCTTGACGACGTCAGGTACACCTGCCGTCTTCAATCCGCACATCAGGGCGAAAGCCAGCGAAGCAACGGCGGCCATGAACAGCACGCTGTACGAGAATCCGTGTGGACCACCGGCGAGGTTTTCAACCACGTAAAAGAGAGCACCTGCCCCGAGTGTTGCACCTGCAATGACGCCTGCATCTTTCCAGGTAAGTTTTTGTGCGGCGTGGTAGAGGGCAAACACGGCCAAGCCAATCCAAATCGCAAAGGCGTAGAACGAGCCGGCGTAGGCGTAGTCGCGTTCGCGTGGTTGGTATGGCGTTTGGTTGAGGTACACCACAATGGCCAAGCCGGTCATAATAAAGAGCAGCGCAGTTACCATAAAGTCGCGGGGAGCGCGAAGCAGCTGGAAAACAATTCCAATCATACCCAGCAAGAGGGGCAAGAGGTAGAAGTGGTTACGGGCTTTGTTCGAGGTCTCGCTTTCGGGGAGTTCAGCGCGGCTGCCCACCATCTCGGCGTCAATCGCATCGATGCCGGTGATCCAATTACCGTCGCGGAAACCACCGTGGCCTTGAACGTCGTTCTGCTTGCCTGCGAAGTTCCACATGAAGTAGCGCCAGTACATAAAACCAACTTGAAAGTCGGTGAAGTAGCGCCAGTTGTTGCCGGCGCTAGGCACCATCTCTCCGTGTAAGCGGTCAAGTTCACCTTGAATGCGCAAGGCGGCATCGTAATCGGCTTCTGACCGTGTGCTGTTGGCGCGCATAGTAGCCATGCGCAGTTGCTGCTCAAGCGAGCGCTGCGTTTGATCCATCCGATCAACAAAATCTTTACCGGTGGTGATGCGCTCAGCGAGAATGTCAACCACGTATTGCGATAGGCCGCGGCGCATCTCCGCATTGTCAAGCGGTGCGAGTTGGTCAAATTGACCACTGCGCTCATTGTAAACCACAAGTTCTGTGCCAGATTTCACCTGGAAAATGCTTGATGCCTTGATTTTGTAGGCCCCGAACAACTTGTTCAACGAGCGTTCAAGCGTGGCTTTGTCAGTGTTACCTGTGAGAACCGCCGTTTCAATGTGGAAGGCAAACTCTTCGCGATCCATGAGAACGCCGGGAACGAACGGACTGTCAAACACACGGCTTGTGTTGTAGTTGTGGTAGTTGCTCCAGCGCTTGTATTCTTCAACATGGTTGGCCTGTGAAGAATACATTCGTGGGAAGAACATGGTAAAACGGTCGTCGTAGTTGGGTACGCTTTTTCTGCGCTCACCGCTGTCAACGTACTCTTCTCTCAGTTCTACTTTGCCTTCGGCGGATGAGAGGTAGGCCTCAGCCGTATACCGGTTACGGAAACTGCGGAGTCGCGTCTCCTTTACACCCCGAATTTCGTACACGCTGTAGCTCTTAACGTAGGTCGGACGACCGTCTAAGTATGGTTTTTCAAGGTTTGTTGGCGTGTTCCAGTATTGCCCAGTGAGTAGCGGACGATCACCGTACTGTTCACGGTTGAGGTACGACAAGAGGGTAAACAGGTTTTCAGGGTTGTTCTCATCCATTGGAGGGTTGGCCGATGAACGGATAACAATCATGGCGAAGGTTGAGTAGCCAATCAACACAAACGTGAAAGCAAGTGTGACGAGGTTCACAACCGGCCAATTGCGTTTGTGCGAGAGCCAAAGCGAAGCAACAATCAATGCAATCACGATGACCGCATACACGATGACGCCGGTGTTGAAGCGCATGCCCAGGTCGTTCACGAAAAACAGCTCAAAACGAGCGGCTACGCGAATGAACTCCTGAATGATGCCGTATTGAATAAAGCCCAGAATGGCCACTGAGAGCGCCCCCGTGATGAGCAATCCTTTCACAGAAACCTTATGGCGCTTGAAATAGTAAACAAAGGCAATGGCCGGTATCGCGAGGAGGTTCAAAAGGTGTACACCGATTGACAGGCCCATCATGTAAGCGATAAACAGAATCCAGCGCACAGCGTGGCCGCTTCCTGCGGTTTCTTCACTCTCCCATTTGAGAATTCCCCAGAACACAATCGCTGTGAAGAGCGATGACATGGCGTACACCTCAGCTTCTACTGCACTAAACCAGAATGAATCGCTGAACGCGTATGCCAAGGCCCCAACGATGCCTGAACCCAAGATGGCGATGAGCTGTCCGCGCGTTGTCTCAGCCTCGGCTACAAACTTTCGGGCCATGTGGGTAATGCTCCAATACAAGAACAAAATCGTAAACGACGAGGCCAATGCGCTCATGACGTTAACGGCTAGGGCCTCGTAACCTACAGGGAAGATCAAGGTAAAGAAGCGTCCGAGCATCATCCAGAAAGGCGCACCCGGCGGGTGGCCTACCTGAAGTTTGTGGGCCGACGCAATGAACTCACCACAGTCCCAAAAACTTGCGGTAGGCTCAATGGTCAACAAATATACGATGGTGGCGATGAGCCATACGGCCCATCCTGTCAGGATGTTGGTGCGTTGGAAATTCATGTGCGCAGTCCTTTTCGGGCTGAACGGCGAAGTTATGAATTAATCGCTCAACGGCTAACCTGAATCCTGCCGCTGTATAGGCCAAACTCACCGGCCGCTTGCACAAGGTACACTCCATCCGCAAAGCCCGACACGTCGAGCACAAAACGGCCGCTTACAACGGTTTGTTGTGCAACAACAACACGACCGGTCATGTCGTATACAGCAATGGCTGTTTGGCCGTTGAAAGGCCACTCGAGCGTAACGTTTTGAGCAGCCGGTACAGGGTACGCACGAATGCTCGTCGCGGTGTATTCGCCAATGCCCGAACCACAATCGGGGTCATTGATGCCAAATTCAAGTGAAACGTTCGGGTTGGCAGGTGAGAAGCTGTGCTCAAGTACCACTTCATCGCCCACAGTGACCGCAATGTCAAGCGACGGTATGCCGGGCAGCTCTGCATTGAGTTCGTAGCAACCGTCAGGTAGGCAAACACCAATGCCCAGCGAGGCCTCAAGTTCGAAAAACAGCACTTCGATTTCGGTGTCAAGGGCGATGCCTTCCAAGAGCGCCTGCAGAATCAAAGCCTCTTCAATGGCCGACGGATTCGCTGTTACTTCAATGAACACTTCTGTGCAGCTCACGCAATCGGTGATTTCAACCTCGGTGCACAAGGGGAAATTCGCACATGCAGGGTTGTTCGAAACGGCGCACACTTCGTACACGCCATTGGTCGGGAAGTCGTACGCAAACTCCCAGTTGGTGTCGTCGCCCACGAAAACGCCGTTTACAAAGAATTCAGCACCCGGGCCGGCAAGTATGCCATCCAATACGAACTGCCCTACGCAGCCATCAACCGTTGTGCTGAGTGCGTCAGGACATTCGCACCCGAAAAACTCTTGCTCAACGCATTCAAAAACCCCATCAGGACATTCATTAGATTCAATGAACAAGCACACCTCGTAGACTTCGGTTACATCCACGGTGAAAGTGGCTGTGCCATCTTCGACCAAAATCACATCTCCCAACCAAAACAAATACACATCAAGGCCTTCGGGTGCTTGGGTTACCTCAGCAGTGTACTCGCCACAACCTGTTTGAGTTAAGGTGTATTCGAGTAAACATGGGTTCGGGTTGCAGTCAACCACTACCGTGATGCACTCGCTCACGAAGCCGCAAGCAGGTGATTCGAAACTGGCACAAATCACGTATTCGCCATCGGGCAAGTCAAACTCTTGATTCCAAACCAAGCCGTCAAGCGGCTCACCGTTGAGTGTCCACGAAACGTTTTGCCAGCCGCTGGGCACGGTGGCCACCACACTGAAGTTGCCACAATCGGCCTGTTGTGTTGCCAGTGACAACCCACAGTCGATGCCTTCAATGCAGCCGGAAGTAACGGTGAATGTTTCGCACCAAAACACACCTTCGGGGCAATCAGGAGTCTCATACCCCACACAAATTTCGTAGTCACCGGGCTCTGTAGCTTCGTAGCTCAAGCCCACAGAAGCTACTACCGGTTGGCCGTTTACAATCCAGGTAAGCTGAGCATTGGGGTTGAAGTTGTTGGCGACAAGATTGATCACATTGCAATCAGGACTCTCAGCAACCGTTACATCCAAAACACAATCGCTGTTCTCGACCACGCAGAAATCAACAGTGTACGTGTTGCCAACAACCGTATAGTCGTATTCGTTCACAAATCCGTTCGACACTTCTACCGACAAAAAGGTCGAGATGGGAGGAATCATCCCATCCGCTACAGCGACCAATTGATAACATCCGGGAAAGAGACAACCACTAAAGGGTACTGAACTCACTTCTGCATTGAAGAGGTTTCCGCCGGCAGAAATAGACTGGCCGCCTGCTTCGCTCAACGTCCACTCCATAAAGAGTGTGCCATTGTTTTCAATGCTGGTTGAAAGCACAAATGAGGTAGGTAGACACTCTTGGGCATACATCCCCAAAGAAAAAAGAGAGAGTACAAGAAGGTAAAGTGATCGCATGGCGCAGTGTTTTGGTTCTGCGTGAAAGACTGCGAATCACCCGCTTTGGTTGCAGAAGCCGCTCTTAATCAACAAAGCGCGGGTCAACCTCCATCACGTGGCTGCAGTTCTTGCACGTACGCAAATCAAGCGAACCGTAGAACTCGCGAAACCGTGGTAAAAAATCTTTTTCAATGTTTGAAAGTGGAAAATAGGTCTCGTGCAGTTTGGTGTTGCACACGTCGCAGAACCAAAGCAGGCCGTCTTTTTCGCCACCTCCGCGCTTGCATTCAATCACCAACCCGATAGAGCCTTCACTGCGCGCAGGCGAGTGGGGAACCCCAGCCGGGTGCAGGTACATGTCGCCTGCCTTCAACGGAATGTCAACCGCCTTGCCGTCTTCCTGAATACGCACATTGATCTCGCCCTCGAGTTGGTAGAACAGCTCTTCGGTTTCGTTGTAGTGGTAGTCTTTTCGGGCATTTGGACCGCCGACAATCATCACAATGTAATCGCCGCTTTCAACGTAGAGGTTCTTGTTCGACACCGGTGGCTTGAGCAAGTCACGGTTTTCATCAATCCATTGCTTCAAATTAAACGGTCGACGGATGGGCATGGCGTTCTTTTTTTCAAATGTAGCAAATCAACTCCGTGCGCTGCTCACCAAGTACACTCCGGTGAAGATCAGGGCCGCACAGAGCAGGCGTCCCAAAGTGAGGTCGCCCGTGAAATCTTCGCCGCCGTAGCGCGCATACACGTAGGCGAACAAACCTGCAAAAAGGGGCTGCAAGTAAATGTACATGCTCACCACGGTCGGCATCACCCGGGTGAGTGCAAAGCTGTTGAGCAGATATGCCAAAAATGTGGTGCCGATAATCACATAAGCAACCGCCCAGTAGTTGCTCGGGGTGAATGAAGAAAAATCAATGGCCTGAACCTGCGACCATCCTACGGGCAGTACGAAGAGTGCACCAAACAAAAACACCCACGCGATCACCGTGGTAGGCCGGTACTTCATCATCAAGGGCTTAACCAACACCAGGTAAATGCCGTACGAAATTGCGTTGCCCAAGATCAGCAAGTCGCCTTGCCATGAAATGTGGGTGTTGAAGCTGCCCGCACTGAGGTAGAGCAAAATCAACGCGCCGGCTGCGCCCAAAGCGATGCCCAACACCTTGCGTGCGGTGATGGCCGTTTTCAGCAACACCGACGAAACCACCAACACCAGAATCGGGTTGCTGGTCATGATAATGGAGGCATTGACCGGAGAAGTCATGCTCAATCCGTTGAAAAACATCAACTGGTTTGAGGTAACGCCAAACAATCCGCACAGGGCCAAGCGCAGGAGGTCTTCTCGGCGTATAAGCTCGAAACGTGCAGCGTAAACCGCCCAAAATAAAATAACCGCGCCGATTGCCCGCAAAACAATGAAGCCCGATGGGCCAATCAATCCGGGCATCAATCCCTTTGCAATGAGGTAATTGGCCCCATAAATCAATGCTACGGTTAGAAGCGCTGAATGTGCAATCAGGGCGCCCTGTCTCATTTCAGCGCTTCGGCCAAAGCGGATGTTGCAGAAGCAGCGTTGCCCACGAAAATGGCCTTCCCAACGATTGATACGGGTCGCTTTAAGAAGGTGTATTCTTCGAGAATCAACCTACGGTAGTCAGCTTCAGCCAAGGTTTGGTTGGCCAAGCCCATCGACTTGTACTTCATAGATCGACGTGAGAAGAGCGCTTCATACGATCCTGCAAGGGCTTTCATCTCGTCGAGTTGTGCCGGTGTAATCTTTTCGGTTTTGATGTCTTGCAATTGAACGCCATGGGCTTCGGTATCGGTGGCTTTGATGATTTTTGCGCAGGTTGAGCACGAACTGAGGTGGTACATTTTCTTCATAGCACGTTGTTTTTTAGGTGGGCAACCAAGGCGTTGAGTCCCGGTGCATAATGGTGATCGTTGTCAACCACCAAATCACAGCGCTCTTTGAAGGGCTGCAAATACCGCCGGTCAGCGGGCATCACGTGGTGCTCCCATTGGTAGCGGACGTCATTCTCGGGATAACCGCGCTCCTTGCTGTCGCGTTCAATGCGGCGCTCCAATCGAATCTGTTCATCGGCATGCAGGTACACTTTGTAATCGAGCATGCGCCACACTTCGTCGTAATGAAACACGAACAATCCTTCAGTCACCACAATGGGTGCGGGCTCAACCGCAACAATGCCCGGCGTTACCGCAGGGTTGTTGAAGGTGTACTCTTGCCTTCGCACCCGAATACCCGCGGCCAAAAGCTCAAGGTCGCGGTGAAACTCTTCGCGGTACAAACTGTCAGGAAGGTCGAAATTCAGACGTCCGTTCTCATCGGCCAATTGCTGTTCAGCCGGCCGGTAATAGTTGTCTTGCGAAACAAGGCTGATGTCTTCTGCAGCAAACGAATCAAGCAAGGCGTTTAGAAACGAGGTTTTCCCGCTGGCACTGCCTCCTGCTATGCCCACAAAGTAAGGTCGACGCGCTTTCACGGCGTCAAATATACCATTCGTGAAGCGATTTTAACGTCGGCCGGCGACTTCGCGCAAGAGGGTTTCGCCGCCGGCATCCAAGGCGTCGAGAATCACGAGTTGAGAGCCACAGGCCTCAGCAATGAGGGCAAGTTTTTCGCAGCCTCCCTCCAAGCACCGCACGCCCACAATCGTGGTTGCAATGCCTTTGGCGCTGTACTCGGCAGCGAGTTCAACAATGTTTTGGGCATCCATGGTGGTGAAGGCGCCGTCAGTCACCACCACCAAGCGGTTGTTCGCGCCAGCCTTGCCGTAGAGCTCGAGCATGCCGTAGGCGTGGCGAAACCCTTTCGCTCCTTTGGTGCGGCCGCCGGCGGTGAGGCCGGCCACTGCCCCGATCAATTCGGCTTTGCCGTCGCCGGCGGTTAGGCCAATGACTTCGTCAGTGGTTTCGGCATACGAAATGAGCGCCATGCGGTCAACCTCTTCCAGCGCGTCAATCAGCTCAACCAAGCCCGTTTTCAAGAGCTCCAGTCGGCTTTTGTAAAACATCGACTGCGATACGTCGACCAAAAAAACGAGGTTGCTCGGCACATAAACAGGTTCGGGCACGCCTCCGGTTACAATGGTAATAACTTCGTTATCAGTCGGTGTGATTTCATTTTTTTCTTGTGGATGGACGGGAGGCGTGGGCGTTTCAACCGCCACTTCAGCCGGTGCTTCCTTAGGGGAGTTGACATCGGCGATGACTTCCGGTTCGGGAATCGGATGCAAACGCAGCTGCAAGAAGTTGTTCCGACGGTTGATGTAACCGGTGCTGTCGGCCGATGAATACCCGTCTGCTGATGCCGCCACAAGGTAATAGCCAATCGGGATGGCTTCGCTGTAGCGGCCACTGCGATCGGTTCGGATGTCGCGCTGCTTTACGCCTTGTTCGTAAATGCGCACACGGGCGTCGCGAAGGGGTTGGCCGCTTACTGCATCAACCACCTCAACGGTAAATGCGTCGTTGCAGCAATCGGTCGGACGATCATTGAAGCTCGGACAAGCAGGGCTGTCGCGCCGGTCGATGTAGTTCACTTCGGCCTTGAACTTGACCACAACAGGCTTCATCATCGTTGAGAAGAAAACACTTACCTCGTCGTTGTATTTGCCTTTTTGTTGTGGATTGAACTTGATGCGGAGCACGATGCTACTGTCAGGGGAGACTGTTTTTGCGCTCCACCGGTAGCTGTATTCGGGCAGTACGGTGGTGGTGAGCACCAAGGCATCCTTCGTGCCCTGATTGGTGAACACCACATCAACGACGCGGTCTTTGGGGCCGTCAATTCTGCCATAATCGACTGAACCGGGTTCAACCACGATTTGTGCCTGCATCCCGCCGAGAGGCGAAAAAAAAGAACATACAAAGAGAACAAGCCAACGCATAGCTTCAAAACGGTGCTTCATGCCGTTTCGTGTGCAAGAATCATGCCCTGTGAAGCGCATCGGCCACTTCGCGGTCATTGGACAACCTGGGCACTTTGTTCTGGCCACCCAGTTTTCCGCGCTGTTTCATCATCTGTTCGAAGCGGCCTTTTGGCAAGGCGGTGATCACCACACGGCGCAAGATGTTGCCCGCGATGAGGTCATTGTAGTAGATGTTTTGCCGACGCATGGAGTTGTCGATGACGTCAGCAAAAGCCTGCAAATCATGTGGTTCATGCTCGAATTCGATGAGCCATTCATGGTACGGCAAGCCCTCGGTCGGATTCACCTGCGGCGCGACGTGGAATTCACGCACAGCGCACGGGTACGCGGCCATCGCTTCGGTCAGCGCACGCTCAACCTCCTCGGCAATAACGTGCTCGCCAAATGCCGAGGTGAAGTGCTTGATGCGGCCGGTCACCACAATGCGCGGAGGGTCAAGCGACACGAACTTCACGGTGTCGCCAATGCTGTAGCCCCACATCCCAGCGTTCGTGTTCAAAACGAGGGCGTAGTTCACGCCGAGCTCGACCTGATCGAGCGACAAACGCGGCGGATTTTCTTCGAAGTAGCGATCGGCAGGAATGAACTCGTACCAAATGCCGTCGTTAATGGTAAGTCGCAGGCCCGGCTGGCTTTGCGAATCTTGGTAGGCGATAAAGCCTTCACTGGCCGGATAGGTTTCTACTGTAGGGATGGATGAGCCAATGAGCTCATTAAAACGGGCCTTGTACGGGGCAAAGTTCACACCGCCATAAACAAACAGCGAAAAATTGGGAAAAAGTGTACGGATGTCGCTCTTTCCCGAGCGTTCGAGCAAGCGCTCGAAATACATCTGAACCCACGATGGTATGCCCGAAATCAGGGTCATGTTTTGGTCGATGGTTTCGCTTACCACAGCGTCGAGCTTGGTTTCCCAATCGTCGATGCTGTTGGTGGCCATCGAAGGCAGGCGGTTTCGTTGCAAATAGCCGGGTACGTGGTGCGCCACAATGCCCGATAGACGTC
The DNA here is from genome assembly GCA_036835325.1 of Flavobacteriales bacterium. Classification (GTDB taxonomy): domain Bacteria; phylum Bacteroidota; class Bacteroidia; order Flavobacteriales_D; family Sanyastnellaceae; genus CAMCHP01. Next base: position 32,110 of record DAITMF010000008.1, on the reverse strand, counting down.
CGTACGGAATCCCTGACTCAAGGTGATGGAGTACAGGGCTGCCCTGCAAAAAGATCATTTTGCCATCAACGAAGCGCGCCTTGCCTGTTTCTGCGATGTAGCTGAGCAGGGCATTTCGAGCCGAGTTGATGTGGTTGGGCATCGATTCTTTGGTGAGCGGAATGAACTTTGTGCCGCTCGTTGTGCCGCTGGTTTTGCAGAAATAGAGGGGGAGACCCTTCCACAGAACATCGCGTTCACCTTGCATGGTGCGTTCGATGTAGGGTTTGAGGGCTTCGTAATCGTTGAGGGGTACGGCCTGTCTGAATTCATCAGGTGTGCGCACTTGGTTGAAGCGGTGATCGCGACCAAAGGCGGTGTGTGCGGCATCTGAAACGAGGGCCGCGAAGGTGCTTTGCTGCAGTTCAACAGCGCGGCGAGCTTCTTCAGCCGAGCGGCCAACGATTAACCTGGCAAAGGGTTTACTGAGTGCCGATTTTAATCCCATCGCTTGCAAAGGTCAATAAAAAAGCCGCCGGTGAAGCGCACCGGCGGCAGAAACACACGTATTCAAGTGGCTCAGCTTACCTTCTGATGACCACCATTTCGTTTTTGGTTTGCGTTGGGGTTTGCAGCGAAGCCACGTACCAGCCATTGGCAAGACGGCTTACGTCAACGGTGCGGCGTTGCTCACCGGTGTTCAAGCGGCCGAATTGTTCGGTGTGAACGATGCGTCCGGTCTGGTCGTAAATCAACAGTGTTGTGGCGGCGCTTTCAGGCAATTCGAAGCGCAAGTTGAGGAGTTCACTCGCCGGATTCGGGAAGCACTTGAACGCCAAGTCAGCGGTGGCTTTTTCTTGTACGTTTTCAACGATACCGAAGTTCACGCGCACCAGTGGCGTGCGAACAAAGAAAAACCAACTGCTGGGGTAGAAGCGGGCCATGGATGAAAAGTCGGGTGAATTTCCGCTCACCGGGAACAGTACACTGCCTGCACCGCCCGGTGCACCGGCCATAACAAGGTAGGCCGAGTCTTTATCGAGGAGCACGGGTTCTTCGAGGTCAATGGTCATTACACGGTTGTCGCCAACGTTGTTGAACGCCCATTGATTGATGGGGTACTCACTGGTTTCGGCAACAATTTCAGCAGTCACTCCTCCACCTTGAAGCCCGATTTTGTAGATACGACCATACACGGAGGCATTGGGGTTGGTGCCCACGCCTACACCGATGCTGATTGATTGCGCCACTTGGTCTTCTGCGGTGATTTGGTAGAAGTTGCCCACTTCGTATTGCGTGCCGAACAGGCCAGGACTGGGTACGAAGATGCCTTCGGTTTCTTGGCGGTCGCGGGCATAGATGTAGTCGGTCACCTCAAAGTTTCGAATCACACGATTGGCTTGTGGGAATTCATCTTCTTGGTTGCCTTCGACGTAGTAGTGTATTGAGTAGGGGGCGAGGCTGCCGTCCATTTGGAAAGTCGGAGCCGTGAAATTCGTCCCATCGTCGGGCGCTAAGGTGAGTGCCGTCGAGTTGGCGGTGTAGATGGTGTCGCCGGTGAGGTCGTTTACCACATCGGTGTAGAGCCTAGCGTCCGTTTGCTGCGCTGAACCCCAATTGTAGGTTTGGGCTTGAAAATGCAAGTTCGGCGCCATTGCCGATGGGTACACAGCGTATTCGAGGTCTTGGTAGCCGCTTCCGAGCGGGTTGAATGGGATGTAATTGCCGTAGTTGGTTTGATCAATGACGAGGTTGTTTTCAAAAATCTCGAAAATTGCGATGTCGTCGATCATCCAGAAGTAGTAGTTGCCGTCGAACACAAAGCGCAATCGCACATTTGCCTGATCGGCAATGGCATCGCTCACATTGAAGCGCACGAAGGCGTTTTTCTCAGTTTCACCTGAAAATTGCGGCACAGTATTGCTCCAGAGTACTGCCCATTCGCCATCGTTAATGCTGTATTCGATGCGCGTTTGTGCCAAATAGTTTTTCATGTATTGGTTCAGGCGCATGCCCAAACTTGTGTAGCCGGTCAGGTCAATGTAGTCAGTAGTGAGCATGGTGAAGTGCGGGCCGGGGAATTCTCCCACGCCGAAGTTGCCACACGGGCCGATGTTATCGTCCCAAAAGTTTGAGTCGAAAATGATGAACCCATTGTCGGCGGTAGGTGATTCAATGGGCTCGCCGATTGGGTTGTTCACGTTTACACAACTGCCCCGCGTGCCAATTAAGTTGCTCGGATTGGTCATTGGGCCGCGGTATTCAAAAAATGCGCCATTGGGATCGGCGACCTGCGTCCAGCTTTCTGGAATACCATTGGCGAAGTCTTCCGACCATATGACTGCTTCGGCTCGGTGCGCACCTTGTTCAGGCCGAACTCCGTTGATAAACGAGCCCGGCGCAGGTTCAAGCGGCATCTGCTGCGCAAAAAGTGAATACGAGGAAAGTAAGGTCAGGATAAGTAAACCAATGTTTTTTCTCATAAAAGCAAGTACTTAGTTGGAAGCGCAAATTAGCGCTACGAGTTTAGCGCATCCGACACAGCATTGCCCATCTTAAAGTAAGATGTTTCCTACATCTTTCTGTTGATTACCAGAAAATTGCGGTAGAATCTTAGCCTGCAACCACTTCGGTAACCTCTGGGATGTGGGCTTTCAAAAGGTTTTCAATGCCGTTCTTCAAGGTTTGCATTGAGCTCGGGCATCCGGCGCAAGCACCGCGCATGTGCACGTAAACTTTGCCTTCTTTGTACGCCTTGAAGTCGATTGCCCCACCATCTTGCTCAACGGCAGGCCGCACGAAATTGTCAAGAAGATCGCGGATTTGATCGTCAAAAGCTGAAGGAACGACCTCGCTCTCGTTGATGAAATCAGCCGATGCAGTCACCGAAGGCCGCTCATCCGCCGGAGGCTCAGGCAAAACGTCAGGAACCTGCGTAACACATACCTCATGCTCCATCAACCATTCACGCAAGTACTCGCGCAACTGCTGTACAATCATTTCCCACCCCAACGAGTCGTCTTTGGTAACGGCGACGTAGTTGCCTGAAATGAACACCGCGGTCACAAACGGAAAGTTAAACAGTTCTTCGGCAAGCGGCGAAGAGCCGGCAGCAGCACTTTTTGTGGTGTAGGCGGCTTGCGCTCCCCCGTCAATCAACATGCGGTCAGCAACGAACTTCATCACTGCCGGATTTGGGGTCATCTCTGCATAAACTGCGGTGGGTATTCTGCGCTTTTCCATAATCAAGTATCTTCGAAGTTCATTTCAACACGGCAAAGGTACGTGACAAAGTACCTTGAATGAAACACTGCGAGGCGCGGCCGTGTTTACCTTCGCAGTAGAAACCTGTAAGGATGAAATACCTTTTTCTTTTTGGCGCTTTTGCCTTCTTCGCGTTGTGCACCTTGGCGCAACCCAGCTTTCCTGTGAATGGTACCCTCGATAAGGGCAGTTCGGTGTACATCCTCGAGAACGCCACGCTGCATACCGATGCGGGTACCGAAATCACAGGCGATATCGCCGTTTCACGTGGGGTCATCGTTGCGGTGGGTCAAGTAGGTGACTACGATGCCGCTGTGCGCATTGACGCGTCTGGCACACACATTTACCCATCCTTCATTGACCTCTGGAGCGATGCCGGTATGCCGGAGGCACGCCGTGCAGAGCGCCAACATGGGCCTCAAGATGAATCGTCAAAGAAAGGCGCCTTTGGCTGGAATGAAGCCATCCGTCCGGAAATCCGTGCAGCAGAAAACTACGCTTCAGCCAACAACAGCGACCGCCACGAAGCACTGCGTAAAGCCGGCTTCGGAGCCGTACTGACCCATGTCCACGACGGCATCATCCGCGGCACAGCCAGCCTTGTGGTACTCGACGACAACGACCACAAGGCCGTGCTCACAAGTGAAGCAGCCGCTGTGGCGTCGTTCCGAAAAGGCACGAGCACCCAAGATTACCCGAGTTCGCTTATGGGGTCGGTGGCACTCTTGCGCCAAACCTTGTACGATGCTGATTGGTACGCCAACGGTGGCAACCGCATTGAATCAAACCTCAGCCTAGAGGCACTGAACCGCATTCGTACCCTGCCGTGGCTCTTCCATTGCAGCGATGTGCTCGATATTTTGCGTGCCGATAAAATCGGTGATGAATTTTCGTTGCCCTTCATTTACAAGGAGAACGGCGACAGCTACCAACGCCTCGATGCCGTAGCCAAAACCGGTGGAGCCCTCATTCTTTCATTGGATTACCCCGAAGCGATCGATGTTAGCGACCCCTACCTCGCCCGCCTCGTATCGCTCGCCGAACTCAAGCATTGGGAGCTCGCCCCAACCAACGCCGCACGGGTGCACAAAGCAGGTATCCCGTTCGCATTCACGGCCAACGACCTCAAAGAAGCCGGCTCAATGCTCGATCGCATCCGCACGGCCATCGCACACGGTTTGCCAAAAGAGGCCGCCCTTCGCGCATTGACCGAAACACCCGCCAAACTCATCAAGGCCGATGACCGCCTCGGCCGTCTGCAAAAAGGCTACATCGCCAACTTCATCGTAGCCGATGGCGACCTGTTCGATCCTGGAACGCGCATACTTGAAAACTGGGTCAATGGCACCCAGCACGTATACACAAACCGCAATGCACTTGACCTCTCCGGCGACTACGAGCTGCTAATCGAGGGCAAGACCCTGCAAATGACCATTTCAGGGTCGCCCGGCAAACCCGAGGGCAAAATCACGGCAATTGCAGGCAGCGACACCGCATCTGTTGATGTGAAAATCGCGCAAGACGATGCCTTGGTCAGCCTGCGCTTCGCTGCGCTCGAAAAGCACTTCGAGGGGGTTACCATGCTCAGTGGTAGTTTTTTTGGGGATGAGGATGGATGGCTTCGCGGTAAAGGCCAAGCATCCAATGGAACATGGGTCGAGTGGAGCGCTCGACGAACCAAAGCATCCATCCAAGAAGAAAACAAAAAAGAGCCATCGCAGGTGGATGAAGTGGGATCTGTTTTGTACCCTTTCACGGCCTACGGACGCGCGCAGATGCCCGCTCAGGAAACCCTTCTAATCACCAACGCCACTGTTTGGACCTGCGAAGAAGAAGGCGTGATTGAGAACGGACAAGTGCTCATTCACAAGGGCAAAATCATCGCCGTAGGACGCGATCTCAACGCCTCAGCCCTTGTCGGCAAAGGGGTTCAGGTCACCGAGTTCAACGCCAGCGGAAAACACGTCACCCCCGGCATCATCGATGAGCACTCGCACATCGGGGTGAGCGGAGGTGTTAACGAAGGAACCCAAGCCAGCTCAGCAGAGGTCAGCATAGGAAGTGTTGTAAACTCTGAAGACATTAACATTTACCGCCAACTCAGCGGAGGCGTTACCGCTGCGCAGCTCCTTCATGGCTCGGCCAACCCAATTGGTGGGCAAAGTGCTGTTGTGAAACTCCGGTGGGGATTCACGCCCGATGAAATGCAAATTGAAGGTGCATCGCCCTTTATCAAGTTTGCCTTGGGAGAGAACGTGAAACAGTCGAATTGGGGCGATTACTACTCGTCGCGTTTCCCACAAACGCGCATGGGCGTAGAACAAGTGTACTATGACCACTTCATCCGTGCACGTGAGTACGGCGAGGAGTGGGCCGTATATAAATCAGCCTTGCTGAAGAAGCGCAAAGGCGACGTACCGCCGGCTCCGCGCCGCGACCTTGAGATGGAGACCATCCTCCAAATCCTAAACAAAGAGCGCTTCATCAGTTGCCACAGCTACCGCCAAGACGAAATCAACATGCTCATGCACGTGGGCGACTCGCTCGGGTTCACCGTGAATACGTTCACGCACATCCTCGAAGGGTACAAGGTGGCCGATAAAATGGCGCAACACGGTGCCGGAGGGTCAAGCTTCTCTGATTGGTGGGCCTACAAGTACGAAGTGAAAGATGCCATTCCTTACAACGGGGCGGTACTGTGGAGCCAAGGTGTGACCACGGCGTTCAACAGCGACGATGCCGAAATGGCGCGCCGCCTCAACCAAGAAGCTGCGAAAGCCGTGAAGTACGGCAATGTACCCGAAGCCGAAGCCCTTAAGTTTGTCACCCTCAATCCGGCGAAGCTTTTGCACTTAGACGACCAAACGGGGTCACTCAAGGCAGGGAAAGACGCTGACTTGGTTGTGTGGTCTGACCATCCGTTGAGCATCTACGCCAAGGCTGAAGCGACCTTTGTTGACGGCCGTCGTTTATTCGATGCCGAAGAAGATAAGCGCCTGCGGGCATTCATCACCGCAGAACGTGCACGGCTCATCCAGAAAATGCTCGACAACGGCGGTGGTGGCGGTAAAAAGCCCACCGAGAAATTGCCTCGCCATTACCACTGTGACACCTTAACCGAAGAGAACCGATGAGAACATACACCATTCTAACCGTCGCTGCACTGGTATCACTGGCATTTAGTGCCGTTGATCAAATCACTCCGGGTCGAAAACAGATGCGAAGCATTTTGATTACCGGTGCAACCGTGCACACCGGAGCGGGAACCGTCATCGAAAACGGGGCCGTCGGTTTCGACGGTGGAACCATACTGTTCGTTGGCATAGCCGATGAAGCAGGTACACTTGGGTGGGATAAAATCATCGATGCGAGAGGCAAACACCTCTACCCGGGGTTTATCGCGCCAAACTCAACCATCGGACTCGCCGAAATTGACGCCGTTCGTGCGGCAACCGATGTCTATGAGATCGGAACTTTTCGTCCGAATGTCCGCTCCATAATCGCCTACGACACCGAAAGTGAAATCACTCCAACGGTGCGCTCAAACGGCGTTTTGTTGGGCCAAATCACGCCACGAGGCGGCACCATTGCCGGCAGCAGCGGCATTGTTCATTTCGATGCGTGGAACTGGGAAGATGCCGCCATCGAAATGGTCGATGGCATACACCTCAATTGGCCGTACACGCACCACCGCCACCGTGGAAACGGCATGGAAGTAGTGAAAATGAAGACTTACGACCAGCAGAAACACGAAATCGAACGTTTCTTCACTGAAGCCAAGGCATGGTGCGACCGTCCTTCCGATGTCACCGAAGTGAAGTTCGCGGCCATGTGCGCACTCTTCAGCGGTGAACTTGCGCTCTACATCCATGCCGATGACGTGCGCCAAATTCAAGAAGCTATTCACCTGAAGCGGGCATTCTCGATTCCGCGAATGGTGATCGTGGGTGGTTCTGACAGCCACTTGTGCACCGAACTGCTGGTCGATAACAGTGTGCCGGTGATGGTGCAACGCTTGCACGAATTGCCACGCTTCACCGAAGACGACGTTGACCTTACTTATAGACTGCCCAAGCTGCTCAACGATGCAGGGGTGCTTTTCTGTCTCCAGAATGCCGGTGATATGGAGCGCATGGGCACGCGAAACATGCCGTTTTACGCGGGTACGGCAGTAGCGTATGGCCTCGACTACGAGAAGGCCGTCGCTGCACTCTCGCTGAACACAGCAAAGATTTTGGGCATCGATGACCGCTACGGTTCAATCGAGAAAGGGAAGTCAGCCACGTTGTTCATCTCCGATGGAGATGCCCTTGACATGCTCGGCAACAAAGTGACCTTGGCATTCATCGACGGACGCGAGATCGACCTCTCAAACCGCCAACTGCAACTCTACCTCAAATACCAAGGGAAGTACTGATTGCATGAAAACCGATTACCGTCCTGAAGATTTCGATTACGAGCTTCCGGAGGAGGCCATTGCGTTGCACCCTGCCGAACGTCGCGACGCTTCACGGCTGCTCCATTACAAAGGTGGCCTCATTACTGACCATGCTTTCAGCGATGTGGTCAGGCTGCTGCCTCCCGGAAGTCAGCTTATTCTCAACAATACGCGGGTAATTCATGCGCGTTTAATCGGACACAAGTCTACCGGCGGAAAGGTTGAAATCTTCCTCCTTCGGCCGGCTGACGATGCCGTCGACCATGCCATGCAAGCCACAGGACTTACCCACTGGATGTGCCTTGTGGGCGGCGCCAAGCGCTGGAAAGACGGCCACGTGACCATCCAATCCGAAGACGTAACCGTACACGCATCGCTCGTAGAAAAGCGCGGAGATGAGTTTCTCGTGGCCCTCGAATGGAAACCCGGTGGCATGCCCTTCGCGGAGGTGCTTGAACACGCCGGACGAATTCCGTTGCCGCCCTACATTCACCGCGAGGCCAACGAAAGCGACCGCTTGCGTTACCAAACCGCCTTCGCCGAGAAATTGGGCAGCGTTGCCGCTCCTACAGCTGGCTTGCACTTTACCGATGAAATCTTGCGTAGCCTGAGCGTTGATCAGGTAAAGCTAACCCTTCATGTGAGCGCGGGTACCTTTAAACCCATGTCTGTAGATGCGATTTTTGACCATGAAATGCACGAAGAGCAATGCGAGGTTGAGCGTTCAGCCATCGAAATGCTCAGTAGGGCCGGTAAGAAATACGCGGTGGGCACCACATCACTGCGCACTCTTGAAAGTGTGTACTGGCTGGCTGAAAAGTGGCGCCGAGAAGGCAAGATGCCACGGTTCATTGACCAGTATGAACCGTACAAGGTTGAGCCGCAGTTTGCCGACTTTAACGAGGCAATGGCGTGGCTGCATACCGCCTTAGGCGAAGAGAAGCTCGACCGCTACGGTTTTGAAACCAGCATCATGATCGCCCCCGGATACACCCTTCGCAGCATTGATGGCATTTTCACCAATTTCCACATGCCAAAAAGCACCTTGCTGCTTCTGGTGCACGCCATCATTGGCGATGACTGGAGGCGCGTTTACAGCCATGCACTCAGCTCGGGGTATCGGTTTCTGAGTTATGGCGACAGCTCATTGCTTGAGCGAAGTTGACTTGCCTACAAACGAAAAGGCCCCGAGTTGGGGCCTTTTTCATTTAATCTTATGGGATGAGGATGGATAACCCTCGATCAATCATTGGTTGAATTCAGTGCGTTGGTCTTTAACATCGCCGCCACTTTTAATGGCGTTCAGCAACTGAATCGACAAACCTCCGCGCATGCGGGTTGTCGCTTGCTCTTGTTCAGCAAAGTAGTCGTCGCGCTCAGCGGCAGGAGTTACCTCGCTGGTAGGAGCGATAACCCATACGCCAAACTCACCCTCGATGGGCAGTGACATGCTACCGTTTGGAACAGCGAACGCCAAACCGGCAACCTTAGGTTCTTGGCCAACACCGCTTCCGGTGATGGTTCCGCTCTTCAGGTTGATGCCGCTTGCGCTCTTTACGGTTGTACCGGCAATTGCCGCCGCCTGCTCAAGGTTTTCTGCTTTCTTCAGTTTTTCAATGAGGTACTTCGCTTTGGCAGCTTTGGTTGCCTCTTCGCGCATCTGATCTTCGATGTTTTCGAAGCTCGGCTCGCCGGCTTTCATGACCTTGGTCAATAGGGCCACTATGTAGTCATTGCCTACGGTAAGCGGTGTAGAAACAGTGCCTTTCTCGGCCTTCATTGACCAATTGATCACTTCGTATGCGTCGCGCAATGCACCTACGTTGCTTGCACCGGGAAGTACATTTTTGGCTTCAGTAAGGGCGTAGCCCATGGTGTCTGCGGCGGTGCGGAAGCTCTCTTCGTCACGGAAGTTGGTTGCAAAGTCGCGCGCTGTGTTGTAAATGTTGCGGCGAGTTTCTGCAGAAGGGGCAATGGTGCGGATGAGTTCAGCCAATTCAGCCTCCTTCACAGTCCAGCGTTGATCCAATACCTCTACAAGGTGAATGCCGTAGGTGGTTTCAACACTACCAACCGTTCCGATTGCGTTGTCAAAGCAGAAGTCTTCGAAGGGCTTCACCATCTGTCCGCGTGGGAAGAAATCGTAAACCCCACCGGTTGTTTTTGAACCTGGGTCTTCAGAGAAGCGTGTTACCAAATCGTCGAAGCTATCACCAGCGCGGAGGCGGCGACGCAAGCTGTCAGCACGTGCTTTTAGCTCGGCTACTTCATCGGCATTGCCTTTGTCTTTAAACGACAATAGGATGTGACGGCATTTTGCTGCGCTATCAGGAACATCGATGAAACGCACCGGTTTAACAACAACCATGCGGCCGGCGTCTTCGTACGGTCCAACAACTTCACCTTCTTGAGTGGTAAAGATAGACTTGTCGCCCTCGGTTACTGCTTGGTTTTCTTTCAAACGGCGGCTGATGTAAGGAGCTCCGCTGTTGTTGCGGGTAACAAAGTTGGTGTCGTTGTCAAGCGTACGCCATTCGGTTGACAATGCTTCCAGTTCTGTACGAAGTTTGGTGATGTCTTCTGCCGATGGCTCAAGGGTGAACTTGATGTATTCAAGGTCACGGGCTTCTTGCTGCTTCAGCTTAGGATCAGACTTGCGCTTGTTGTAGAGGGCGCGTACGTCACTGTCTTTCACTGTAACAAGGCTATCGGCAAGGGTTTTGTACGTTGCAAGTACATAGTCAATGTTGACTTTCTCTTCGCCGCGAACAAATTCGTACTTCGCCTCGAGCGAGTTGGCGTACAAACCTTTGTTCACGAGCACGTCGTACTTCTCGCGGAGGCGTTTTTGTACGATAACATCAACGTAGCCGTTATAGTTGGCGCGACCCGGACCGGTCTCATCGTTGAACATGTTAGCAAATGTTGTGCGCCAGTTGTCACGCGACTCTTGGCTCACATTGCCACCGTAGAAGGTGTTTTTCACGTAGGTCGAGATGTGATCGCCAAAGCGAATCTCGTCAAACTCTTCTTGAGAGACGTCCAAACCGAGGGCATCGTACTCAGGTGAGAGTAGAGTAGCTTCCACGAGGTCGTTCCATACCTCATTTTCGAGGGCTTGGTTGCTGGTGTAGTTGAAGAGCCCACGGCGCTTCTGGAGGGCGTTTTGGTAGTCAAGAGCGGTAATCGAATTGCCGTCAATGCTGCCTACTTCACGGTTGGCCCCTTGCCCAAACAACGACATAACAGCGTCGTAAGGAATAAGGAAGCTCAACATACCCAGACCAACCATCGCAAGAAGGAGGCCCTGACGTTTCCGAATGTTTTCAATCAATGCCATCGGTGTAGCTTTAATTTTTTTGGAGCGGCGAATATACGGAGGTTCTGTGACTTATGAAAGTGCCTCGTGCTTACGCGAAAATTGTTGGAACGTTACCTGAAATTAATCTTCTTTTACGAGCTCCACCAATTCGATGCGGGTATTGCTCACACGCTCTATACGCACCGTATAATCATCGATGCGCAAGGTTTCATGCACTTCAGGAATGTCTTCGGTGTGGTGCAAAATCAAACCGCCGAGGGTGTCGTAGTCGTCGCCTTCAGGCAGGTTTAGCTTGTAGGTTTCATTCAAATAATCAATTTCGAGGCGGGCACTGAACCTAAAATGGTTCTCATTCAGCTCTTCTTCGATCAATTCTTCGCGGTCGTGCTCGTCTTCGATTTCGCCGAAAATTTCTTCAACTACGTCTTCAATGGTGATGATTCCTGAGGTTCCTCCGTATTCATCAACCACTACAGCGAGGTTGCGCTTCTTTTTGATAAAGGTCTCAAGCACGTCTTGGGCCGGCATGGGTTCAGGAATGAACAGTGCGGGCATCAACACTTTCTTGATGTTTTCAGGTTTTTTGAACGCGTCGCGGATGTGCACGTAGCCGATGATGTTGTCAATGCTGTCGCGGTAAATCACGAGTTTCGACAACCCGGTTTCTACAAAACGGTTGCGGAGGGCCTCTACCGAGTCTTCAACATTCAATGCTATGATTTCATTTCGGGGGATGAGGCAGTCGCGTGCTTTCAACGACGAAAAGTCAAGGGCGTTTTGGAGAATCTGAATTTCGTGCTCCAGTTCTTGTTCGGGTTCCATCCGTGCCGTGATGTCGCGCAGAAAGTGATCAAGGTCTACGGTACCGAACCCTTTGCTTTCATCGCTCATGTCGACGCGAAAAACAACGCGCAAGAACAAGGTGCTGACGCGGGTGACCAACCACGCCGGGATGAACAAAACGGCAAAAACCAGACTGAGTGGCAACGCCATGATTTTCAACCAGCCATTGGGATTGATGCGGAAAATCGATTTCGGCAAAAATTCGGCGGTAACCAAAATGACCAGGGTCGAAATTAGCGTTTGAACGGCCAGTGCGAGGTAGGGCTGTGCGGCGTCGTTCCAGTCATCCGTAAAAAAGAAAAACCGCGAAATCATCGCTCCGGCTTCAATTCCGTATGCAACCAGCGCCAAGTTGTTGCCCACCAACATGGCTGCAATAAACAGCCTTGGGTAAGCTAAACAGCGACTTACAATCTTTGCGGCGAGCGACCCCTGTTTTGCATCGAGCTCAATTTTCAGCTTGTTGGCCGAAACGAAGGCGATCTCCATGCCTGAGAAAAACGCAGAAAAGGCAATGGATAAGAGAATTATAAGCCAACTGTCATCGTCCATGGAAAGGGGCGCAAGGGTTTACAACAAAAGTAAACGAAAAAGCAAAGCGATGGTTACTGTTCACGATTGCGCTCCAGTCGCTTGCGCAACCGGCGCCGCACTGTGAACCAAAACAGCGCCAACGCCGGAACCACGGGCGCAAAGCGGTGTGCATAAATGCCTTCGGTGGCCCACCAGTAAATGGTGATACCGGTAGTGACAATCACAACGAGGAGCCAAAAGCGTTCGGCGATACGGTGCATCTTAAGCTGTTGTTCGAAATCCATAGATCAAGGGGTCTCAGTGGGGGTTGGTTCGTCAATGTACATGGTTCCGGTGACTTGCTTGATTCGGCGTTGCCTGAAACGGCTGTCGCTGACCAAGCCTTTGCCGTAGATGGTGCCGTCACCGGTGGTGATGGCAACGTTTTTGTCGGTGTACACGCGGTCGCTGTCTTGGACGAAGTAAAGTTCTTCGGTGCGCAGTGTGCTTCCTTCGTTGTTGATGAGTTCTACATTTTCTCGGGCAACCAAGCGGCCTTCAAGGTCCCACCAAGTGCCGTACCTAGCGGTTAAGGTGGCATCAACACCGCCTACCGAGTCGAAAATGGTTAGCGTGAAACCATCGCTGACTTCAATGCGCGGATTCTCACCTTCGTACCGGTCAAAAACAGTAGCCTCCAAGGTGTTAGAAAGCCTGCCGTCTTCTGTATAATAGAAAATGCCGTTGCGAATGGTTTGCACCGAAAACTCGCGGTCTTCGGTCAGCGCTCTGATTTCTTCAATCTCGTTTCGGCACGAAAAAAAGATTCCGCTCGCAAGCGCGAGCGGAATCAATGCTTTCAATGCCGTTGGGTTGCTCATCGTACGCGAATGGTTGTGGTTTCGCCCAAGCACGGTACGGTGAAGCTGTCGCCTTCTTTCTTGGCAAACTTGAAGATGTCTTCTTTCGAAGGGAACTGGTTTGTTGCAATCGAAATTTTCTTCGAGGCCAAGTCGCTCACGCTCGGGTCAAGGCTGCGGGCACGGGCGTAGTAATCGGCCGCGAGCCAGTATACTGAACGTGCTCCGAGCGCACCGTCGTCGCACTGACTTGACATTCCGAAGATGGCGTCACCTTCAAGAATGATGGCTTGTCCGTTCTTAGAGTTAATCTCCAGCACTTTTCGTGCGTAGGTGCGCGCTTTGCTGTTTTGCTTCACAACAGAAGCCAGCTGACCGGCGCGGAGGAGGTAGGTTTCACGTTCGCCGCAGTCTCCGCAGAGATCAACGGCGCCTTCCATGTAACGGAGCGATTCACCGAACTCTTCATTTTTGAGAAGTACTTTGCCGATGGCATAGGCTGAGCTGTGTTCAGGTTCTTTAGCGTAGACCGCTTTTGCCACGGCGATGAAAAACTCACCATCAGAGCAATCTTTGCGGTTCATCAATCGAAGCACTTTCTTCTTCAATTCGAAGTCGTCAGGACTGCCGGCAACCTTCTGCTCAAGCACAGGCAACATTTGTTCGCACTCTGCGATTTGCAAAAAGATCTCGTCAATGTTGTTGCGGGCTTTCTCGTAGCCTTCTTTCACGCGGTCATCGCTGCTGTTTTTTACATTGACGTCAACGTAATCTTGCATGTTGAGGTACTCTGTAAGGAGGTCACTTAGCAGGGCATTCTTCTCAGCGCCTTCGGCGGATTTGAAGAGTTCAAACATAGCGATGTAGTAGCCGCTCAAAACGCTTGCATTGCTTTCTGCTTTCAAGCATTCATATGACTCCTTGAATAGCTCGTAGGCATCACGGGTACGGTTTTTAAAGATGCTCGAGTAGTCGTTTGCCTTAAAGCCAAGAATGGTGCAACGGTTGTTGGGGTTCTTGTCAGTGGCCGCGAAGTACTCCATGCGCTTGTCGTAGGTGCTCATCAAAGAGTCAACAAGTACCTTCACACGTTCTTTATCGCCTTTGCTTTCTTTCATCTCGTTTTTGATGAAGCGCACACCGTCGATGTAGACAGATTCTTGTGCATCGGGCGGACAAACCGTGCAGGCTTTCTGCCAAATGCGGTAAGCATCTTTCAGGTTGTCTTGGTCTTTAAAGCTTTTGTAAACGCTGAGCGCTTCCATGCAAGCAACTTGTTGCTCTTCGGTGGCGCCGTATTTCGAGTTATCGGGTTGGGCGTAAACATCCATTGAGCTCATCATCCCTATTGCAAATGCTGCAAGTAGTGCGAATTGTTTCATGGTCTATGTGTTAGATCGGGTTAATCGTATTTTCGTGTGACAAACCAGGCATTCTTTACAAATGGCGCCAGAGAGAATCCAACGTAGAAGTTGGTGTAGTCTTCCCGGAGCAATTGGCCGTTGTCTTCTCCTCGTTGACCAAATTCCATGCCAAGGTGAAATTTGCTTGCGCTTCGCGAGCTAATCATGGGCCAACTTAGCCCAAGTGAAACCGCTCGGTCAACAATCTGTTCACCTTGTACCACAAGGTAAGTTTGGGTATTCCGCAAGCCCGCGCGGTATTGTCCGCGCTGTAAAAAGTTCCCGGATTCTTCAATGGGTTTCGGCATGTACTGCACGCCGAACGAAAATTCTTGACTACTCACCAATCCAGGGTTAATGTTGCCTTCGTCAGTGAGGGTTTGGAATCGTGACCAGTTGCGGGCTTCATAGTCAACGGCAACCATGATGTGGCGCCCTTTTCGGTTGTAGTGGTGTATGGCAACGCCGCTTCGCAATCGCTGCGGTAAGGTGCTGATTGATTCGCCGTTCACTGCAAAGGTGGTATCAATGGCAAAGGCACGCCCGCCCTGAAAAATCACCGATTCGGAGTAAGCCTCAAGGGTGCCCCCCACGCGGCGTTCGGGCGAATAAACGGCGGCAACCTGAAGTGCGGTGCGCTCAATGATTTTCTTGTCTTTACCAAACTTGATGCGTGCTAGCCATTCGTAGTGTACTCCCAGATCGAGTGTGAAGTCTGAAAGTGAAAGTCGATCGGTTGCACGAGTGCCCAAGAACGTGGTATTCTGAATTTCAACAAGCCGTGTTTGGTTCACTGCTCCAAAGAGGTAATTGCCGGTCAAACCGCCGCTAACGGTGTGGCGAATTACACGAAGGCTGTCGGTAGCCGCGCCATCTTTATCTAAAAAGCGGTAGTACTGCTTGATCGGGAACTTTCGTCCAACCGCGGCATAGGCACGTGTAATACCCCCCTTGCCTTCGTAGTTGTATACGACGGGCCCAACGGGTGTGTTCGGGTCAGTTGTAGTGATGGCGTAGCCGGTGGTGGTGAACGGACTAATGCCCATCAGCACACCGGTTTTGGCTCCGGGCCGCTTGAAGAGCATTTGAAACTGCTCGAGAAAACCATTGTTCAATGTGGCTTCACTGCCGTTTTGGCTAAGGCGCAGAGTGTTGAAACGCAGGCTGGTTTGCAGTGTGGTGTTGAACACGTAACCCAGTGTCGCCGGGTTCTCTGCATTGATCATGGCCGCATCGTTGAAGGTGGTTTTCACTCCACCAAGGGCCAAAGAGCCGGTGTTGCCACTGTTGTAGATGTCGCCCAAGCCAAAGCGCGAATACGGCGATAGGTTCATCAACTGGGCCGTAGCCACTGAAGTGAACGCAAGTGCAAGCGCAAGAACAATTGGTTTAATTCGCATGGCGACGGTATAATTCCATGTAACCGCGTAAGGTCCAAAATGGGTCTGCAAAAATGCGACTTTTTACACCCGCTTCAAAATGAGGCAAGTCGCCTCCGGTGTAAACAATCTGTAAATTTTCATAAGCCGCAGTGAAATCGGCTGAAAGCGCCTGTATTTCAGCGCGCCAGCCGTTCATCGTTCCGCTTTGAAGCGATGCAATCGTTGAACGGCCAACCAGCTCTATGGTGTCAGCGAGGTTCACATCCGGCAGAGCCGAAGTAAATGTGGCCATCGCCTTGGAGCGCATGCGCAAACCGGGGGCAATGACCCCTCCTTGGTAGCACCCGTTCAACACCAAATCGTAGGTCACGCAAGTGCCCATGTCAATCACCAACACCGGCTGTAGCCTGAAGTGTCGCAGGGCCTGCGCAGCATTGGCCAGCCGGTCAATGCCCAAGGTGTGCGGGGTGGTGTAGGTCATCGAAATGCCGTAGTCGAGCCCTTTTGTGAGCAGTTGGTAGCCTCCTGTTTGCTCGAGTACGGCAATGAGTGATTCGCTAACATCGCCTGATGCGGCTACAATGGTTTTTTTCTCGGGATGGATGGCGAGCACCTGAGCCACCGCTTCAAGATTCGCATTCTCAAAGCGCTGAACATCGATCACTTCATCGCCATTGAACACGGCGACTTTGGTTTGCGTATTTCCGACTTCAACCAATTTCATAGTGCGGTGCGCTCCCAGCGAAGTGATTCAATCAAATGAAAGGCATCGGCCCTAACAAAATCAAGCACAGGGGCAATCGAGTCGGAGTTGGGGATGTGCTGAAAGTAGAGGGCGCCGCGCAAAAAGTGACGGCTGCTGTCAGTGACATAGAATTGCATCGGTGAAGCCACGTTGCCTTTGAGGTCGTATACCATGCCGTACACTGCGCTCGAATCGTTTTCATACGCTGTGCGGATGATGGCATTGGCCTTCATTTCGTGCTTGAACGCGAAGCCATAAGCATCTTCAAGCAGCGTTTGCAAGTTGTTCTGCACCGGCACGTAGGTCAGGTGCAAGCGCGCTTTTTGCTTGGGCATGTATACGTTGAACCAACAACTGTCAGGATTTTCACTGAGCAATTCGATGCGGCTGTAAGCCGGTACTTCAACCTGGATGCCGCAGCGCGCCTCGTAGGTTTTGTACTCTTTCGCCGGCAGTTCGATGCGGAAATACCCGCGTGGCTTGGGTATAAAATGCTCTTCACAGCCCGAAAGCACAAGCGTCAATGCGGCCAAAACAAGGGCTGTGACGCCATAAGGGCGGTGCTTAATCGGCTGGTTTGTCATTGGGTTCAATGCTCAGTTTGACGCGTTTGACCCTTCTGCGGTCACTTGCTTCAACAGTAAAGGTGTAACGGTCATAGGTATAACGCTCACCTTTGAGCGGTATTTTACCGGCGAGTTCAACTACGAATCCTCCAAGGGTTTCGCTGTCGCCTTTGGCTTCTTCAAAAGGCTCTCCTTGGAGGTCCATTACGCGGTACACGTCAATGATGGCAGTCTTTCCTTCGAAGAGGCAGGTGTACTCATCAATGCGTGAGTAATTGAGGTCATCGTCGTCGAATTCATCGGTGATTTCGCCAACGATTTCTTCGAGGACGTCTTCAAGCGTGACGATTCCGCTGGTGCCTCCGTACTCGTCAACGACCACGGCCATGTGCATTTTTCGTCCTTGAAATTCGCGCAGCAGGTCGTCGATTTTTTTGTTTTCGGGCACAAAAAACGGTTTCCGAATAACGGCGTTCCAGTTGAATTCGGTTTGGTCAATGTGCGGCAGGAGGTCTTTGATGTACAGCACTCCGGCGATGTTATCGAGCGAATCTTGGTACACCGGAATGCGTGAGAAACTGTTGTCGAGGACTTCCTCAATGAGTTTTGACCACGGCAGGGAGGCGGGTACGGCCGAAACATCGGTGCGGGGGGTCATGATTTGGCGCACGTCTTTGCTGCCGAAGCTAAGAATGCCCTCGTAGATTTTTTTCTCGTCGGCTGAGCGTTCAGCGCTGTCAGTAAGTTCAAGAGCATGCTCGAGGTCTTCGACGCTGATGTTTTCGCTGCGCATAGGACGGAGGCGCTTTTCAATACCAACACCCATCAAAACAAGGGGCTTCCATAAAATGTAAATCGCCTTTTGAGCCGTTAGCAGCGGCTGAGCCATTGCGCCCGCAATTTTGAGGCCGTAGTTGGTGGCATAAACCTTTGGAATCACCTCGCCAAACAGCACGAGAAGTGAAGTTACTCCAACGATGTTTACACCAAAGCTTAAAGCGGCACTTGTTGTTTCAGACGGTAGAATTTGTTCAACAACCAAGGTCGAAATCAAGATGATGACGATGTTGACCGCGTTGTTTAAGACAAGGATGGTCGCCAGTAGGTTTCGCGGACCTTGCTCAAAATCAGGGCTTTCAAGCAGTTTCAGAATGATTTTGCTGCGCGGATGCTCTTCTTCGCGCAAACGCTCGAGGTCAGCCGGACCAAGGGAGAAGAACGCCACCTCAGAGCCGCTCACCAACGCGCTCACCACAAGGAGCAGCAACATGGCTCCTACCGGGATGAGGAAGGATGCCTGGAAGATGATTTCCGATAAGGGAACCGGGGAGTCAGGGTTCAAAGCGACGGTATTGGTTCAACAAATCAGAACGGAAGGTCATCGTCGCCCTCGTTTCCCAGGTCGGCGGGAGCTGAAGGAGATGCGGTGGCCTCTTGCGCAGCCGCAGCGGGCTGACGGGTTTCAGCACCGTAGGCTTGACCACCTGATGCAGGCGCTTCGTTGCCACGGCCGATGAGCTGCATCACATCGGCTACCACTTCGGTGGTGTAGCGCTTCTGGCCCGACTCATCGTCCCACGAACGGGTACGAATTTTGCCTTCGATGTAAACTTCTCGTCCTTTCGTCAGGTACTTCTCAGCCGTCTCAGCGAGTTTACGCCACAGCACAACGTTGTGCCATTCGGTGATTTCTTTGCGCTCGTTGGTGTTTTTGTCGGTGTACACTTCAGAGGTGGCAATGACGAGGGTGCACACGGGCACTCCTGCGGGGGTGTAGCGCATTTCGGGATCTTTCCCAAGGCGCCCCAAGACGATGGCTTTGTTGATTCCTGACATAAGAACAAAGGTAATGAATTTCGGTATGGGGCGTGAGGTGTGAGCGGCGCACATTGCCGTCATCCATCCATCCCAAAAACAGAAAAACCAAAAACCGCCTGTAACGGCGGCTTTCAGCGGCCACGGTAGGCCTTCAGTTGAGAGAAATGAGTAAGATCTTGGCTCGGTCAAACGAAGTGTTAGCTGCCTTGATGTGTACAAATCTGACTTTTTTCGTTTGAAGTGGCAATACGGCAAATGACGTAGTGAACGCCGGAAACGGTTTTTGTGTTATACCGGCATGGAATACTCTGAACGTGTGGGCCCCGGCAAGGTGGTCGAAATCAAATACACCCTTCGCGACGGCGGGAAAGATGGTGAAGTGCTTGAAGTGATGGACGAACAATGGCCGTTGCGCTTTCTTTTTGGTGTGGGTGCGATGCTGCCGGTGTTTGAAGAAAACCTCGGCGTGTTACTGTCAGGCCAGCGCTTTGCTTTTCCCATTGCAGCGGCTGATGCCTATGGCGACCACGACCCTGGCCAAGTGGTGCAGGTGTTTCGTGACGACATTCACCTTGACCACCGCTACCCCTATGCGAATTACGAACCGGGCGATTTTGTGCAGCTCCACACCGAGAAAGGCAATGTAGCAGGCACCCTTCAACAGGTCACCGATGGCTACATCGTGGTCGATTGCAACCATGCCATGGCCGGTCGCAACCTGTGGTTTGAAGGCCAGGTGTTGTTTGTGCGCGATGCCCGGCCCGATGAGCTCCTCGCCAAACGTTACATCGAAGAAAGCGGGGTGCGTTGAACCGGTTAACGGTCAGGTCGGCCCCGGTCTTTTGAAATTTTAAGCGGATTTCCGGCGATTTCACGGTAAACCTTGCGGTTGCGGTACACGTCAAGGGCCGTGAAAATGGCCGCACGAAGCGAAGAAGCATCGGCCAAGCCTTTGCCGGCAATGTCATAGGCTGTGCCGTGGTCAGGACTGGTACGCACAATGGGCAAACCGGCGGTGTAGTTTACGCCACTGTCGAAGGCGAGAGCCTTGAACGGCGCTAGGCCTTGGTCATGGTACATGGCCAAAACACCGTCAAAGTGTTTGTACTGGGCCGTGCCGAAGAAGCCATCGGCCCCGTAAGGCCCCATGACAAACATTTGCCCTTCAACCTCACGAATGGCCGGTAAAATAATGTCTTGTTCTTCGGTGCCAATCAACCCTTTGTCGCCCGCATGGGGGTTCAAACCCAGAACGGCAATGCGCGGTGAGGCTATTCCGAAGTCGCGCAAGAGGCTCTCGTGCATCAGGCGCAGTTTGCGCACAATGCCGTCTTTGCTGAGCTTATTGGCCACTTCTTTCAGCGGAACATGACCGGTGGCTACACCAATGCGCATGCGGTCGCTGACGAGAAACATGAGCGACTCATCAACCCGTGAAAGCTGCGCGAGGTACTCGGTATGCCCGGGAAAGTCGAAATCTTTGCTTTGGATGGTGTCTTTGTCGATCGGACAGGTGACGAGAACGTCGACCTTGTTTGAAGCGAGGTCAGCAACAGCGGCTTCGAGGCTCTTGAGCGCGTAGCTTCCGGCGATTCGGTCGGCTTTGCCGGGTTCGGGCTCCCATTTGTCATCCCAAACATTGACCACATTGATTTTTTTGGTGTTGGCCTCTTCTGCCGATGTGATGGAGTTGAGTCGCACATCGGGCATTTCAAGCATTTTGCGGTAGAAGCGAAGCAGGTCGGTGTTGCCGTAAATCACGGGCACCACGAGCTCGTTCATCCGCGGGTCAGCGAACACTTTCAAAATGGTTTCAATGCCTACGCCATTGGGGTCACCGATGGTGATGCCCACGCGCAGCAGCTCTTCGCTGTGACGGCTTTCGCTCATACGTTGTAGTGCTTTTGGATGAATTCAGTCAAGAGACGCACACCCACGCCGCTGCCACCTGCTGTGCGGTAAGTGATGGGTGCATGCAAGAAGGAGGGCCCTGCAATGTCGAGGTGAATCCACGGGTAATCGGTAAAGTGTTGGAGGAATTTCCCGGCGCTGATTTGTCCGGCCTCACCTTTGCCAAGGTTGGAGATGTCGGCAACGGTTGATTTGAGTTCGTCGCCGTATTCGGTCCACAGCGGGAAACGAATGATGCGTTCATAGGTAGCATCGCCCGCGCTGTCGAGTTTGCGCATCACGGTGTCTGATGCAGTGCCCATGGCGCTCGTAGCATACACGCCAACGGCGCGAACAGAGGCACCCGTGAGTGTAGCGGCATCAATCACAAGTTCAGGCTTGTATTTCTTCGCATACACAAGGGCGTCGGCCAAGATCAAACGGCCTTCAGCGTCGGTGTTCTTTACCTCGACGGTGGTGCCGTCAGATAGGGTAATGACGTCTCCGGGTGTGATGGCCACATTGCTCACATGGTTATCGGTTGATGGAATCAGCGCCACAACATGCACGGGCAATTTCATTTCAGCTACGGCGGTGATGGTGCCAATCATGGCTGCTGCGCCCGCCATGTCGCTCTTCATAAAGTCCATGGAGTTCGGCGTCGGCTTCAAACTGAGTCCGCCGGTATCGTACACGATGCCTTTTCCCACGAGTACGACCGGTTGCTTATTGACGGCGTTTTTGGGCTTGTATTCGGCCACAGTAAACGTGGGCTCTTCACTACTGCCTTTGTTGACGGCGAGCAAGCCGCCCATTTTCAAAGTGGTGATTTTGCGCTTGTTGAAGATTTCTACCTTGAAACCGTGTACGTGACCGGCGCCTTCAATGGCCTGCGCGAGGAGGCTAGCGGTGAGGTGTGAGAACGGACGGTTCACGAGGTCGCGTGCCAGGTAGGTGGCGGCAACGAGTGCTTTAAAGCGGTTGAATTCGTCGGTTGTCAATGCGCTGTCAACCACCGCAATTTTCGCAAGGCTTTGGTAGAGCGCATCGGCATTCGATTTCAGTTCGAGGAACTGGTAACTGCCCAGCGCAATGCCTTCGGTGAATAACAGTGCCGCCTGCGCATCGCCGGTGAGGTTAACAATGCTGACTGCGCTGATTTGCTGGGCGTTCAGCCACCCGAGTAGACCAAATCCGGCGTTGCGCAGGGCCTCACGCTGTTCGGCGGTTTTGGCTTTCGCCTCAACGATGCAGGCCGTGCTCAGCGCCTTGCCTTCGGCAAAGTGCAGTGTTTTCTGGTTTTTTTGGATGGATGCCAGCGCTTCGCGGATGACAGCCGGAGCCCCAACAGGAGCCTTGGTGCCCGAAAGGAGGTACACGGTGTTACTGCCTTTCAACGGATTCTTTGGGGAGGATAGCTGGATGCGCATTGACTCAGTATTTGCGCCGCAAGATACGGAGTTTCACACGGCTGTTCAGTATCACTGACGACGGTCGTACAAGACCGGAAATTTGCTGCGGAAATCGGCCAACTCAGCCGCTGAAAGCCGTGCTGAAATCAGTGCGGTTTCGCTGGCAGCTGCGGCGCCGATAAGCTCACCCTTCGGACCGTGAATTGCGCTGTCTCCAGTGTACAGGTGGCCATTGCCGTCGGTGCCCACGCGGTTAACGCCGAGCACGTAGCACTGGTTTTCGATGGCGCGGGCCTTGAGCAGCGTACTCCACGGGTCGCGGCGCACTTCGGGCCAATTGGCCACATAGAGCAAGGCGTCGTATAGGGGTTTGCCATCGGCAATGCCATTGCGCGCCGATTCAGGGAAGCGCAAATCGTAGCAAATCTGCAGCAAGATGTTCCAGCCGCGCCAGTTAACCACTACCCGTTGCTCACCGGGCGTGTATTCATGGTGTTCTCCGGCGAAGGTAAAGAGGTGACGTTTGTCGTAAAACTCTGTTTTACCATTGGGCTCAACCCAGTACAAGCGGTTGTAGCACTGCTCGCCATCGCGCACGGCCACGCTGCCGGCGATGGCAGCGTTTAAGCGCGCTGCTTCGCGCCGCATCCATAGCAGGGTTTCCATGGTGTCAGCGTGCGCTTCAACCACGGCCGAGGCGTTCATGGAGAAGCCCGTGGTGAACATCTCGGGAAGCACAACAAGATCGGTTGCGTCGACAGCATCGAGCAGTGCGCTGTAGGCGGTTCGATTGGCTGAAGGATTTTCCCAAACGATGGGAGCCTGAACGAGGGTTGTGCGCAAGTCGTTCATGTCACAAGGTTTTCAAGCGCCGGGTGGCTTCGTCGAGTTCTTCGTCGGTTTTGGCGAAGCAGAAGCGGAGCACCTTGTTGTTTTCGGGCTGGTGGTAGAAAACCGATACCGGGATGGAAGCCACCCCCGGATGGGCCGTTAACCGTTCAGCAAGTGTAAGGTCATCGCCTTTGTCGATTGCGCTGTAGTTGAGGAGTTGGAAGTAGGTGCCGGGCGTTGGCGTAAACTTGAACCGGCTCCCTTCGATGCCGGCGAGGAAGCGGTCGCGCTTTTGCCGATAAAAGTCGCTGAGGCCCTTGATGTGTTCAGGCGCTTCGCGGATGAAGGCCGCCAAGCCATGTTGCATCGGCGCGTTGGTGGCAAACACGTTGTACTGGTGAACCTTTCTGAACTCGGCCATGAGTTGTGCGGGCCCGACGATGTAGCCGGTTTTCCAGCCGGTGGCATGAAAGGTTTTGCCGAATGAACCCACGCAGAGGGTGCGGTCAGCGAGTTTGACGTGGCTGGCCGGACTGTGGTGCTTGTTTCCGTCGAACACCATGTATTCGTACACTTCGTCGCTCAGCACGATGGTATCGCTGCCTTCGGTGAGGTGGTCGAGTTCGTGGAGGTCGTTTTCGGAGAGGATGGCTCCTGTGGGGTTGTGGGGAGTGTTGATGAGGATCATCCGCGTTTTGCGGTTGACCACCTTGCGCACTTCAGCCCAGTCAATGTGGTAGTCGGGGGCTTTGAGCTTGACGTAAATGGGTTTTCCGCCGGCGAGTTCCACGGCAGGTGCGTAGCAGTCGTAGGCAGGGGTGAAGATGACCACTTCATCGTCTTCGCGGATGAGTGCCAGAATTGCGGTGAAGATGGCCTGTGTGGCACCTGCTGTGATGACCACTTCTTCGTTGGCGTCGTAGTGTACGCCGTTGAGCTTGTGGCGCAGGTCAACCACTGCTTCGCGTAGGGCGAGCACGCCTTGCATCGGCGCGTATTGATTAAGGCCGTTGCGCATGGCATCGGCCACGTGGTTTTTCAACGCATCGGGCACGTCAAACCCAGGGAAGCCTTGGGAGAGGTTGATGGCGTTTTTTTCGCGCGCCAGGTTTGACATCCGGGTGAAGATGGTGATGCCTGTGCGCGGCAATTTTGATGAGAGTGAAAATCGGTAATCGGGCATGAGACCTTCAGTCGAAGCGAACGCGAAGGTACAAATTCCTTGGTGCTCCATGCAGTGCAAAGGCGTCACCTACAGTTGCAAAGAAATGACAAGCGTTGGTAAAGTTCTGGAGTTCGCGCTTGTTGGGGGTGTTTTGGTGTGAACTAGTTTGCTGTCGCTTGTTAATATGATACTTTTAAGTTACATTTGCTATGAAGCGCTATCGGCAAGTCGTTTTCTTTGGTGATTCGTTTGAGAAGTTCTTAGTTCAGCAGCCGAAACGTGTTCAAGACAAAATTTACAAGGTTATTGAAGCATTGAATTGCTTGAGCGAATTCCTCAGCACTACATACGTTCAGTTATTGGTTTTCCCGGGCTCTATGAAGCACGTATTCAGCTTGGAACCAACATTTGGAGGGTGTTTTGCTGTTTTGACAACGATCGGCTGGTTGTTTTTTTGAGTGCCTTTCAAAAGAAGTCGCAAAAAACGCCGCGTCGTGAAATGGTACGCGCGCTCAAGATGATGAACGAATACTATGAATCGAAAAAGTGAAACTCGTCAGAACCGACGCACAGTAAAATCATGGGGTGTTGTGAAGGACGAAGTCTACGGCGCTTCCTGCACCGAACGACGTCAGGAGCTTAACCGGGAGGCTGAAGCCTTTAGCATTGGCTTATTGCTTCGGCAGGCAAGGGAACACATGGCGTTGACCCAAGAGGAGCTGGCGCAGCGCGTAGAGAAGAAACGCGCCTACATAAGCCGTGTCGAGAATGATGGTAGCAACATCACCCTCAAGACGTTGTATGAAATTGTTGAGAAAGGTTTGGGCGGACGTGTCGACATAACAATAGAATGGGATGCGCCGCGCGACGAACGGTGAATCGTGACGCATCCATTTTAAGAATTTTGCGTATATTTAGGGTTCGATCTAGGGAGAAACCGATACCATGAAACGACTTAACATCTTGCGCGGCATGGCCGCTGTGCTGTTCGTCTTTGCTTTAGTGCTTGCAACGAACGCCCAAAACTTCATTCCGGGAGAAATCATTGTGATGGCTCACAAAGGGGTGCGACCCGAAACCATTACTGGCCAAATTGCCCGAAGTACCGGCGGAGCCATCCGACTGGAAGTCGAGCAAGAACTCGCCAAAAGCGCAGGCATTTACTTGCTTACTGTAAACGCCGACGCGGCGACCACACAAAGCATCCTCCGTCAGGTGCAAAACCTGAAGGAAGTCCGCGCAGCGCAACTCAACTACACGGTCACCATGCGCGAGACCCTTCCGAATGACCCTGAATTCAACGCCCAATGGCACCACCGCAACACCGGCCAAACCGGCGGTACGGCAGGCGCCGATGTGAGCACCACTGAAGCGTGGGACATTACCACGGGCGGCCAAACGGCTGACAACGATGACATCGTAGTGTGCATCATCGAAGGTGCCAACATGAACCACCCTGATCTTGCTCCAAACCATTGGATCAACACCCAAGAAATTCCCGACAACGGCATTGATGACGACGGCAATGGCTATGTTGACGATTATTTCGGCTGGAACCCAGACGCCAACAACGACGAAATTTTCTCAGGAAACCACGGAACGAACGTGGCCGGTATGATCGGTGCACGGGGCAACAATGCCCTCGGTGCGACCGGCGCAAACTGGGATGTTAAAATGATGGTGGTTACGGTGGGTTCGCTCACAACGGCCAACGTGCTCGCATCGTACGGATACGCCTACGACATGCGCGTACTCTACAACACCACCAACGGTGCGCAAGGTGCATTCGTGGTGGCCACCAATTCAAGTTGGGGCATTGACAATGCCAACGCGGCCAATTTCCCTGTGTGGTGCGAATTTTACGACACCATGGGCGAAGCGGGCATTCTCAGCTGCGGAGCCACGGCCAACAACAACGTCAACATTGATCAAGTGGGCGACATGCCAACGGCGTGCACCAGTCCGTACATGGTCGCTGTAACCGCAAGCAACCACAACGACGTGCGCACCTTCTCGGGCTTTGGCGTAGTGAGCATCGACGTGGCAGCACCCGGCGAAAGTGTGCGCACTACAAGTGGCACCAGCGGGTATACGACGACTTCAGGGACTTCCTTCGCCACACCGCTCACCGCAGGTGTGATTGCGCTCTTGTACAGCATTCCCTGCCAGTCGTTTATCGACTTGGTGAAAAGCAATCCGCAGGCCGGGGCCGACATGGTGCGCAACGCATTGTACGATGGTGTTGATCTGATTCCGAACCTCGCCGCCGAAGTGGCTACCGGAGGCCGCATCAACGCTTTTGCGAGCATGAACCTCTTGCTTGACCAATGCGTGACTAACCCATGTCAGCCCAGTGCAAGCGCTACCACAAGTGTGAACTGTGCAAACAACACCTTCAGCGTGAACCTCAGTATTGTGAACGGCGACACTGTAGGTCAGTACACCGTGCTGGCGAGCGTCAATGGAGGCGCTGCGTCAGCCGTGGTGAGCAACCAACCGGCGGGCAACTACAGCTTTGGGAATTACCCACTGGGCAGCGACGTTGACCTGACCATTCAATTCATTGGCAACGCCGATTGCAACGTATCGCTGAACAACGTCACCAATGCTCCGGTCGCGACAGGCTGCACTGACCCAGCGGCGTGCAACTTCGACCCCGCCGCCGTGTGCGACGATGGCAGTTGTGCAACCGGTATCGGCTGGTTTGTTGATGCCGACGGCGATGGCTTCGGCGATGAGAACGGAGCAGCCTTGTGCCAAAACCCATGCGATGGAAGCATCGTGGTGACCATTTCAAGCACCGGATGGCTCGATGAAACGAGCTGGACACTGAGCGATGCGTCAAACACTGTTATTCTTTCGGGCGGCGGCTACCCCAACACCGGCGGCGGAGGCAACTTTAACGCTACCGTGAACAGCACCAACGGGCCGTTTTCATTCTTTATTGAAACACAGGGCCAGTTCAACGATAACACCCCGGCGTACACACTAGCCACCGGAACCGGCTTCGTTCTGGGAACAGGGAGCCGCCCCGGTGGTACCACCTTTACGCTGGCCAATTTGAATTGTGCGTACGTCAATGACAACACCGATTGCAACGATGCCGATGCTGGCGTGAATCCCGGGGTTGTGGGCACCTGCGGTGGATGCGTTGAGGGCTGCACCGATACCAATGCCTGCAACTACGATGCCGCTGCGCAATGCGACAATGGCTCGTGCCTGTACAACGATGCCTGTGGAAACTGTGGAGGTACATCGGAAACGGGTTGTACAGACGTAACAGCGTGCAACTACAATCCGATTGCTGCGTGCGACGATGGCTCATGCGAGTACGCGAGCTGTGCAGTGTGCATGGGCGACTTCAATGGAGACCAGGTGCGCAACGTAACCGACTTGTTGATCATGATTGCCGAATTTGGCTGCACGCTTAACTGTGTGACCGACATGAACGGCGATGAGGTGTCAAACGGAACCGACGTGATTGTCTTCCTCGGATTGTTTGCAGTGCCCTGCAACTAAGGTGCTGTAAGCTCCAAATACCAATTTGAAAGGTCTTCCCGCTCTTCTGCGGTAAGGCCTTTCACTTTTTTCATCGCCTCGTGGTAGCCCTCAATAGCCTTGGCCTTTTCGGTTTCATTGCCATCAAGACTGGATGCTTCAGCCAAAAACAGCCACAGTCCGGGGTCTTTGGGCATGGCTGATAGTCCGTAACGCATGAAGTCGCGTATGGCTTGCGGATCGGGTTTTTCGAAGAGAAACTGACTCCCCAACGAATACATGTGCGTATCGGAGGGTGAGAAGCGAAAGTTCATTGCTGCCAACTCTTCACGGTACACCTTGATGGCCTCTGCCGGATTGAGCGTTTTTATCCGTTCGAAGAACCACTTGCCCAGCAATTGGCTGTAGTCGCCAAACAGGTAGATCATGCTTTGGGCAAACGACATACCGTAGTTGGTGATGTGGTTGGCATGCAGGTTTGTGGTGAAGCGATGCGCAAGCAGGCTTTCAGCAGGTTTTTTTGAGAGGATAGAATCCATCCGCTGACAATCATCGAGGTAGGTGACTTCTTCGTACGACTCGCCGGCGGTGAAGCAGAAGTGGAACGGACGTTTCATGGGCGTTCTTGCCAGGGCTTCGAAGGCATCCCAGTCGGTGGCTTCTTCAATAAATCCGCTGAACGACAAGGCCGCGTGGAAGCGTTGGTGTTCGTGAATGGCCAGCCAGTTGACAAGGTGCGCAGTGCGCGAATGTCCGACGATGATGATGTCGGTGATGCCCGGGTAGCGCGCCTTGATGGCAGGAATGACCTCGGTGAACAGGTAGCGCGCCGTGCGTTGCGTGCCGGTTTCGCCGTTTTCGTCGGGGAGGTCGGCCCGGGTCATCGCCAAACGGGTTTCTTGAGGAAATTCAATGCCGGCTGATATCACGGGAGGCATTTGTCCGCCAGCACCCGTCAGGTAGTTGATCGTTGACAGGTTGTATTCGTAGGTTGATGCATTTTGCCGGTCGAACAGTATGATCAGCGGCATTTTGTATGAAGCGCCTTCAGCGTAGCGGAGTACATCTGGCACTTGCAGGTCAATCACCGACAGTTCAGGATACACCGTTGAATCAATGACCAGTGTATCGCGGTGGTACACCTGAAACTGTGCAGCCGCAGTGAGCTGAACGAGAAGCAGAATAGAGAGAGCAAGCTGTTTCATGACGATGGGTTAAGCCGTGCAAGTTACATCGGCTTGTGCACGCAAACTTGCACAATTGGGACACCGCAGGCAAATGTGCTTCGCGTTTTCCTGTTGGGAAGGGATGAGGTGGCGCTCGTGCGCATCCAAAAAAACGGCCAACTCACGGAGGCCTTCTTCGGGGTTGTGAGCGAACGCATCCGCTCGGTCACCTAAAAAAGTGCGGAGTGCTGGCCAAGTGGTATCGGGAAGTAGTGCGTGCGGCGGCTGCGGCATCCATCCATCCCCCAAAAAACATTCATCCCCAACGCTTCAAAGGCAATGCCCACTTTCAGAAAAGGTGCGTGCAAAGAAGTACGTGATAAAGGCGTTTCGGTGAGGCAGAAAATACGCGAAGAGGGCGTGGTCAGCGCCGGAGTAGCCGTAGAGGTAGGCCACTTCGTGCGGCGCAGCATTGTCGAGCGTCAGCGTGTGAAAGCGGGTCATGCAGCGACTTCGCGGCGCTCTTTGTGCAGGAGGAGGCCCAGCACGATGGTGCCTTGGGCGATCATGTAGGTGGTCATGACGTACATACCATCGATGGGCGTGTGAAAGTGATCGAAGGCGATGAGGGTATCGGAGAGGAGGAAGGAGAACGCGCCGAAGCTCACCAGCCAGAAGCTGAGTTCATGGGTGCGGCCTCGTCGATTCAAGGCGCTTAGTACCATGCCGGTGAGTGCCACTCCGTAGAGCAGAACAGGTACTGTCATGTGGTTGGGCACACCGTTGTCGCTTTCGAAGAACAGTTCTTTGAAGATGATGCCCGATACAATCAGCATAACCACTGCAATGAGGGGCTGACTGATAAGCACCGAGCGTTTTTCATTGCGTTTGCTGTGCAGGGTGAAGATGACGATGTAGAGCACCTGCGCAACCAAGAAGCCGCCGAGGCCGGCCATGAAGAAGGTTTCGCGGTCGCTAAGCGCGGGCACAAGGTTGATGTCGTCGAAGATTAGCAGAACATCGCCGGCCCACGAGAAGAAGAGCGAGGTGAGCAAGAGCAGCCGGATTTTGATGCCAATGGGTCGCGGTGTGGTGGCCACCAGCGCGATGAGAATGGGCATGAGGATGCTTTTGACAACTCCGTGCGCGATTGGGTGGTTTTCGCGGTAGAGCTGTGCCACGAGTTCGACCACGGCCCAAATCAGGTAGGCGATGAAGAAGCGTTGTTCACGTTTTTCCATTCCAAGCGTTTTTTGACCACAGCAGCACAAACCATGCCGAGCCAATGAGTGTTGCGATGAGTACAGCGTACCCGAAGGTGTTTTGGTTGAGGCCGAAGGCAATCCAGACCGACGTCACCATCATGCTCAGTTGGCGAAGTACTTCGAAGTAGCGCGCAGGTTTGCGCTTGTCGAAGAGCATGCCCAGCAAGAAAACATGAAAGAGGATGATGGCCAAAAACACTGCATTTACCGCGTTTGTGTACTTGGCAAAGGTAAAGAGGAACACGGCAGTGAAGCCTACCACCACGGCATACTGTGCGAGCAGGTACACATTGATGGCCAAGGGCAGCTGGCGATCGTACTTGACCTCGTCGCCGGTAATTTCGGGCGGTGCTTTAACGCCTCCGAGGTGCTCGGGGTACCAGCCGGGCGGTGCGAAGAGGAAGCGCAGGCGGTCTTTCCAGTTGTCGATGGCCCGCGTATCGCGCCAGAGGTCGGCGAAGGGTTGTACGTGCGCCATGACCGGGTTGAAGGTGTTGAGCGGACGCGTAATGCCGTAGGTTGGGCGTTCTTCTTCTTCCTGGAAGGTGCCGAGTAGGCGGTCCCAGATGATGAACACACCGGCGTGGTTTTTGTCGATGTACTTGGGGTTTCGTCCGTGGTGCACCCGGTGGTGCGACGGCGTGTTGAGGACGTACTCGAGCACACCGAGTTTTTCGACGTATTCGGTATGGATCCAGAATTGGTAGAGCAGGTTGAAGCCCATGCTCACCACGAACCATTCGGTAGGAAAACCGAGTGCGGCGAGGGGCAGGTAGACCCAAAACATGAGCATTTTTTGGAATGCGCCTTGGCGCAGCGCCACGGAGAGGTTGTAGTCTTCGCTTTGGTGGTGGACGACGTGGCCTGTCCAGAAGAGGTTGACTTGGTGGCTGAGGCGGTGCGACCAGTAATAGGCGAAATCGGCGGCGACGAAGCAGAGCGCGTAGGTTGCCCAGTTGCCGGGGATGGTGTAGGGCAACTTGTCGACGAAGAACTGGTACACCAGCGCGTAGGCGGTAACGGTGACCACTTTGGCGAACACGCCGGTGGTTTGGTCGATGATGCCGCAGGAGATGTTGGTAAACGCGTCGTTGAGGCGGTAGCTGCCGCGGTGGTTTTTGCGGCGTTGGATGGCGTCGTAAATCAGCTCAATGAGGATGAGTCCGAAGAAGATCGGTATACTGAGGATTACCACATCGAGGTTGACAGACTCCACGGCTCGCGGTATTTGCTGTTTGTTCAAAGGTACGAAGAGCGGTAGACATTTGGGGATGTGGAGTTCCTCTTGCTCAATACTCTTGCTCTAAACTGTTTTTGGGGCTTCGCTGCCGCCGATTATGGGAATTCTTGCTCGCTTCGCTCGCGGTTTTTTTTAACACAGAGTTTTGGGAGTACACGGAGAATGTTGGAGTTTCCTCTTGCTCAATACTCAAACTGTATGCTGTTTTGGGGCGACATCTAAAGCCGAAGCGGATGCATTCGGTTCCGCAAAAAACATTTTTGAAATTTTCGGAACCGGAACAACTGCGCATTGCGCAACCACTTTGCAAAGGCGATCGGGCAGCGTGCGCCACACGGCTACCGCACAGCGGCAAAGAAAAGGTCAACACAGGTAAAGAGCTCCGTGCAAAAGTTGAACCGTATTTTGGGAGGACGTAGATTTGCCACGTCAGGGGAGGTGGGCTATAATAACCTTACAAAATCCGGCCGAAAAACCCAAATCAACCGTAAAAAACACAGCCACGACGGT
>DAITMF010000007.1:0-81631 GCA_036835325.1 Flavobacteriales bacterium | reverse complement strand
CCTTGGGAAGGCGGTATTCGCGCGCTTCCTGCCACCGAGATTGTGAGCGAGAACGAGTTCTTCGATTTCGAGGCGAAGTACCTCGGGAAGTCACAGGAAATTACACCGGCACGGATACCCGACGCCACCATGAAGGCGGTGCAAGACCTGGCCGAACACATCTACATTGCGCTTGAATGCCGCGGCATGATTCGGGTCGATATAATCATCGCCGAAGGTCAGCCGCACGTCATCGAGGTCAATACGGTGCCGGGTTTCACCGAAGCGAGCATTATTCCGCAACAAGCGGCAGCCATCGGAGTAGGAAAGACGGAATTGATTACACGTGTAATCGAATCAAGTCTTTTTAAATAATCTCAGTTCAAGAGAAGGTTAAAGCACCATCTCGGGTGTGTCGTCGGCAGCAATCAATTTGCCGGCCGTGGCCTTGCGGATTTCCTCAACACTTACTCCGGGCGCACGCTCGATGAGGTGAAACGCCCCGTCTTCAATTTTGAAGAAACCGAGGTTGGTCATCACGCGCTTCACGCACCCCACACCCGTTAGGGGCAAGGTGCATTCGGACAGAAGTTTTGACTCGCCCTCTTTGTTCGTGTGCATCATGGCCACAATGATGTTATTCGCCGAGGCGACAAGGTCCATCGCGCCGCCCATGCCTTTGACCATGCGTCCGGGGATTTTCCAGTTGGCGATGTCGCCGTTTTGGCTCACCTCCATGGCGCCGAGCACGGTGAGCTGCACGTGCTGTCCGCGGATCATGGCAAAACTCATGGCCGAGTCAAAGTACGCGGCGCCGGGCATGGCCGTGATGGTTTGCTTACCGGCGTTGATGAGGTCGGCGTCTTCGTCGCCTTCGAACGGAAAGGGGCCCATGCCCAAAATGCCGTTCTCCGATTGAAACTCCACGTCGATGCCTTCCGGAATGTAGTTGGCCACCAAGGTGGGAATGCCGATTCCGAGGTTCACGTAGTACCCGTCTTCGAGTTCGCGGGCGATGCGTTTGGCGATGCCGTTTTTATCAAGCATAAGACAGGGTTATTGGCGTTTGCGGACGGTGCGTTGTTCGATGCGTTTCTCGTAGTTGCGGCCTTCGAAGATGCGCTGCACGAAGATGCCTGGCGTGTGAATGTTGTTCGGGTCAAGCTCGCCGTTTGGCACAAGTTCTTCCACTTCGGCAATGGTGATTTTACCGGCCATGGCCATAAGCGGATTGAAGTTGCGCGCCGTTGCTTTGAAGATAAGGTTGCCGGCGGTATCGCCCTTCCATGCTTTTACAATGGCAAAATCGGCCGTAAGCGCCGTCTCAAGAATGTGCGGCTTGCCGTTGAAGAGGCGCATTTCTTTGCCTTCGCCCACTTCGGTTCCGTAGCCGGCAGGGGTGAAGAAGGCGGGTATTCCGGCACCACCGGCTCGGCAGCGTTCGGCCAACGAGCCCTGTGGGATAAGGTCAACCTCGAGTTCACCCGAGAGCATTTGCCGTTCAAACTCATCGTTTTCACCCACGTACGATGAAATCATTTTGCGGATTTGCCGGTTTTGCAGCAGCAAGCCCAATCCGAAGTCGTCAACCCCGGCATTGTTTGAGATGCAGGTGAGGTCACTCACGCCCAATTTGACGAGTTGCGCGATGCAGTTTTCGGGTATCCCGCAGAGGCCAAATCCGCCCACCATGAGGGTCATTCCGCTTTGAATGCCTTGGCAGGCCTCTTCGGCATTGGCCACTACTTTGCTGATTGCCATATCGAATGCTGTTATTTGAAGAGGTCTTCATCGCCGCCTTCGCCAAAATCGGGGTCGAAGATGGGCGTGTTGTTTCCATTGTACTCTGTGCAGTTCACACTCGACGGATCAAATCCGGCCGGTGCTTCAAAGTCGCCCGTGCTAATCTTTAATTTGGTGTCTGCGTAGGCGGCCTTCATGTAGTACCCGTAAATGGGCAGGGCTGTGTTGGCGCCTTGGCCTTTGTCGGTCGTTGAAAAACGCACAGCGGGGTCTTGCGCGCCAACCCAAACCCCGGTGACGAGGTCGGGCGTTAAACCAATGAACCATCCGTCGGTGTTGCTCTGGGTGGTGCCGGTTTTGCCGGCCATCGGTACTTTAATGCCGTCGTAATCGCGCGATGGTAAATCCATCCGCAAACGCATTCCTGTCCCGGTTGATTTACCCAGTTCACGATTGTAAGCGCCGTCCATAACGCCTTTGAGCATCATCAAGGTGGTGTGCGCTGACACTTCATCGATGCCTTGACGAATGTTCAGTTCAGGCTCGTAAATCACGTTGCCGCGCTTGTCTTCGATGCGCACGATAAAAGTGGGTTCGATGTAGTACCCGTGGTTCACGAACGTGGCATTGGCAGCCGTGATTTCGTAGAGCGACAACTCCGCAACCCCAAGAGCAATTGACGGTACACTCGGTACTTCCGATTCAATGCCCATCGCATGCGCTGTTTGTACTACAATATCGGTGCCATAATCTTTGATGATTTTGGCCGTGATGGTGTTCATCGAGTTGGCCAAGGCATATTTCATGGTCACCATCTCGCCGTACTTAAAATCAGAGTTGTCAGGCGACCAAGGAGGCTGCGGGGCGGGCATTTCGATGACCACTTTTTGGTTCGGCAGTTCAACACACGGGTGCATTTGCTGACGAATGGCACTGGCGTACACAAAGGGCTTAAAGGTAGAGCCTACCTGACGGCGCGACTGGTATACGTTGTCGTACTGGAAGAACTTGTAGTCAATACCGCCCACCCACGCCTTGATGTGACCGGTTGACGGCTCAACCGACATTAGGCTCGCATGCAAAAACGACTTGTGGTAGATGATCGAGTCCATCGGACTCATCACGGTGTCAATGGGTCCGGCGTGCGAAAACACGCGCATATTGGTCGCTGTGTTGAAGGCGACTTCAATCTCGTCTTCGTTGAATTTCTGCCATTCGTGATCGCATCCGCCTTTGTCAGCTTCGCAGTGGAAGTAGGTTTTGCCATCGCGTTTGAGCGTGCCGATGTAGTAGGCCGGACGTTCGCAGTTCGGACATTGATCGCCCGAGTACTTCTTGTACCGTTCTGATCCTTTGACTGCTTGACGAAGGATACGCTCCCGGTCATTCTTGTCAATGCCGTTGTAGAAGGGGGCGTTTTCTTTTTTGCGTTTTTTCAAGTCTTTCCAAAAGTCGTTTTGCAACTCTTTTGAAAGGTGTGTTTTAACTGCTGTTTCGGCATAAGCCTGAAGCCGCGCATCAATGGTGGTGTACACTTTTAAGCCGTCGCCATAGAGGTCGTACGGCGTTCCATCGGCTTTGGCGCGCACGTAGCTGCCGTCGTCATTTTTCTCGTTGAGGATGTCGCGCAAGCGCAAGCGAAGCACTTCGCGGAAATACGGCGCATACCCTTCATCGTGGCTTACGCGTTGAAAATTCAAGCCCAAGGGCAACACCCGAAGGGAGTCGTACTCGGTATTGCTGATTTTACCATTCTTGCGCATTTGACTCAAAACAACTTCCCTACGTTTCTCAACCTTCTCCGGCCAGCGCATCGGGTTGTACAGCGATGCATTCTTGAGCATACCAACGAGCATGGCCGACTCTTCCACCTTCAACGAATCAACCGGTTTGTTGAAGTAGATGTAAGCAGCCGACTTGATACCTACTGCTTGGTTGATGAAGTCGTAGCGGTTCAGGTAAAGTGTGATAATTTCTTCTTTGGTGTACTGCTTTTCAAGCCGGGTGGCAATGATCCACTCCTTCGGTTTCTGCAGAAAAGCCCGTTCCAAAAAGGTCGTTCGTTCGTACTCTTCGGTGAACAGTAGCTTGGCGAGCTGCTGCGTAATTGTACTTCCCCCACCTTTTTTACCCAAGTACACCGCTGCGCGTGCCAATCCAATGAAATCAATTCCTGAATGGCTCCAATAACGTTCATCTTCGGTCGAAACGAGGGCGTCAATCAAGTGCGCCGGTAAGTTGGTATAGTTCACATCGGAGCGATTCTCACGGTAGTAGCGTCCGATGACGACTTCGTCGGATGTGAACACTTCGGTTGCCAAATTGGTTTTGGGGTTGGCCAACGCTTCGGTGTCGGGCAAATTGCTTTGCGAAGCAATCAATACCAAAGCACCCAAGCCGATGAAGGGCGACAATGCGGCGAGCCAAAGCAATGCAACAATTTTGCCTTGGTACTTCGGTTGAGCAGATTTTTTAGCGGTAGCAGCCATAGGGGTAATCGTGCAACAAAGGTACAATTCTGAACAACTCCTTTCCTATCTTTGCGGGTCAGCAAATACCGGCAAGAAGCCGATTTCCGATGGAAGTACTTATCAAAGCCGCTCAACTCATTTTGAGCCTATCAATCCTTGTGGTTCTTCATGAGCTCGGGCATTTCATTCCCGCGAAGTGGTTCAAAACACGGGTCGAAAAGTTTTACCTGTTTTTCGATGCGGGTTTCAGTCTGTTTAAAGTAAAACGCGGTGAAACCGAATATGGTATTGGCTGGTTGCCTTTGGGCGGCTACGTCAAAATCGCAGGAATGGTCGACGAATCAATGGATACCGAGGCCCTCAACGAGCCCGCCAAACCTTGGGAGTTTCGCTCCAAACCCGCTTGGCAACGCCTCATTATCATGCTCGGTGGTGTTACAGTAAACCTTGTTCTTGGTTTTGTCATTTATGCAGGTGTGCTCTTCGTGTACGGCGAGTCGTACGTTCCCGTCGAGTCAATTCCCTACGGCTTGCACATTGAAGAACGTATAAAACCCTTGGGCTTCGAAGATGGCGACCTGATCGTAGCACTCAACGGCGAACGCCAAAAGTCGCTCGGTGAAATGCGCCGCAACCTCTACACAAGCAAAGTCAGTGAGGTCACCGTACTGCGCCAAGGCAACGAGCTCAGCTTTAAACTGCCCGGAGACCTCGGTCAAATGCTCATCGATAGCAACATTCGAGAGCCTTTTGCGATGCGGCTCCCAACAGTGGTCGATACCGTGATCGCCGGTCAACCGGCTGAAGCAGCCGGATTGCTGAAAGGCGATAGCATTGTGGGGGTGAACGACCTGCGTTCGCCTTACTTCAACGACATTGCCGGTGCATTGCGCACTAAACCTTCTGAAGAGGTGACACTGTTGCTCGTGCGCAACGGAGCCGAAATGGAACTCGCGCTCACCACCACCGATCAAGGCACAGTAGGCTTCGGGCCGAAGCTATTTGATGACCGACCCGAGTTCCGATTTGAAACCGAAACCTACGGCTTCGGCAGCGCCATCGTCAATGGCTTCAGAGTGGCCCGCGAAACCCTCCAGGGGTACGTGTTGTCATTGCGCTTTCTTTTTTCAAAAGCAGGGGCGAGTCAAATCGGTAGCTTCATCACCATCGGCAGCATCTTCGATGCGAGTTGGAACTGGGAAGTTTTTTGGCGCACTACGGCCTTTTTGTCACTGGTGCTCGCCTTCATGAACCTCTTGCCGATTCCTGCATTGGATGGCGGCCACGTGGTGTTCTTGTTGTACGAAATCGTTGCCGGGCGTCCGGCCCCTCAAAAGTTCCTCGAAAAGGCGCAATTGGTTGGGTTGGTCATCCTACTCGGTCTCATGGCCTTTGCCATTGGCAACGATGTCTACCGCTGGCTCACAAATGCGCTCTAAATCAGCGCTTCATCATCGGCTTCGTTAACAACTTTGATTGTTCGTACACGTCGTCAGGCGATTGCCCCTTAAATTTGGGGCCATGAAGGGGTGTTTGCTTATGCTTGTTTTGGCGTGTGCGCTTGTTGCCCGCTCGCAAGACTTTACCACCGGTTTTTCAGGTGGTTTCACCGCGCCGGTCGGCGCCAAGGTGACCGTTGTGCCGTTCGAACCCCGAATGATTCTGAACGATTTGCACCGCGATATGTGCCAAAAGAACGGCATGAACACCCAGCAGGTGCGCGAGGCACTCGCAGGTGCGTTTTGCTATGCCATGCGCGAATCGGCTCCTGAACTTACCGAATCCGATGTCTTTGGTTGGGATGACCCTTGGCCGCAAGCACTTGAACGGTTGTACAAAGAACTGGGCTACCGAAATACGGCCGTCCATCCATCTGAAAGTACTTCAGAACCTGTAGGTACTTACCTAGAGATGGGCGAATTGCGCCACCGACTCGATACCATGACTCGATTCATGCAGCCGGTCATTGATACCGCAGTTGTGCGTGAATTGGCAAGTGAAATGGGCAGCGATTTCGTGCTGCTTGTTTCTCAACTCGATATCGTGAACCTCGGTGAACTGGTCCGAATACAGCCGGGAAAAACAGCGTTTTTTGTGCGTCTGCACTACGCGTTTTACAACGCCGAAGGCGAGTACTTAAAGGGAGGCTTGGTGAGCGAACAACTCGAAACAGCTACCTACAACCCCCACGATCTAACACGAAAAGAATTTACAAAAGTAACCTCACTGTTGTACGAAGCGCTTCGCAATCATCTGCCTCAACCGGCTGTGAATGAAGATGCTGCAGAACCCGGTGATTTTACCGGCGGAAAATAAATGTCTACTGTGCGAATCACCGGGACAGCCAGGCCGGATTTTTAGTACTTTGGTTTATAGAAGGGACTTAAATGCTTATTAACCTCGACAATCTTAGGGCACTGTCACGAGACAATGATGCGTTTCTCAGGGAAATCCTCAAGGTTTACCTCGACAATACGCCTGTCGATCTCGCCAATATGCGAGCCGCCGTCATCGAGGAGAACTGGCATGTAGTGCGCTACTTCGCACACAAAATGAAGTCGTCGTCGTACACCATCGGGTTTGTCAAAGGTCACGCACAATTCCAAAAAATCGAACACTCCGTGCGCGATGAAAACATCGAGGGCATTCCCCAAGCGTTCGAGTTGGCCGTTGAACTTTGCCGAACTTGCATGACCGAAGTTGAGCACGAGCTGCACCGATTGTCATAGTTTCCGTCAACCTCTCACCCTATCTTTCGTAGTTTCGTGCAAAACTGATGCCATGCGCGTTGCATTGTTCTTTGTTTTCTTCGGCCTAGCGGCCGGATGGTCGCCCATCGCAGCCCAAGTCACTGGCCGGGTGTTTGACGCTAAAACAGGGGCGCCGATGGCCTTCGTTAACGTTGTGATGTATGGCAATCGTGCCGGAACGATGAGCGACATTGATGGCAAGTTTTCCGTGCCGGAAGCTACACCCGGAAGCCGACTCCTCTTCTCTTTTGTAGGCTATACCCGAACCACCTTCGATGTGCCGCCTTCGGCTGTTGACCGAACCGGCGTGCGCATTGAAATGAACGCCAAACCGGTTGAACTCGCCGAAGCTGTTGTGCTGCCGGGTGAAAATCCGGCAGAGGCCCTCATGCGAAAAGTCATCGCTAACAAAGATGCCAATAACCCCGAAAGGTGCTGTCCGTTTACCTACGACTCCTACAACAAACTTGTCTTTACGGCATTGCTCGATTCTGCACTCGCCGGAAACCCTGAGCGCATCGCCGCATTGGATACATCCGATCAAGAAGCGGTCAAGTTCTTCGAAGAGCAACACCTTCTGCTCATGGAGTCAATCAGTGAGCGGCGCTTCATTCCTCCGGCACACAGCACCGAAGAAGTAAAAGCAAGCCGATTCTCGGGGCTATCTGATCCCGACTTCGTTTTGCTGGGAACCCAACTTCAATCGTTTAGTTTTTATACCGACGAAATCAGCTTGCTCGATTACAGGTACTTGAGCCCGCTGCACGACGCATCCATCCGAAAATACCTCTTCGTTATCGAAGACACGACCTACCACGCCGCTGACACGGTGTTCATTGTGTCGTACCAGCCGCGCACCGGCAAGAACTTCAATGGCATGAAGGGCCTGCTGTACATCAATTCAAACGGCTATGCGCTCGAATCGGTGCTGGCAGAGCCGGCTAAGTCGAACGAGGGCGGGTTTGACATTCGCATTCGCCAGCGCTACAGCTTCATCGATAACCGCCAATGGTTTCCGGTGCAACTCAATACCGATCTTGTGTTCAACAACATCCAGTTCGGGCCTTTTGCCATGGTCGGAGTTGGTCGTTCGTACCTCAAGAACATTCGGCTTCATGCACCGCTTCACAGACGAGACGTAGGCACCATCGCCTTGCGCATCGATCCTATGGCCACCCGTCAACCCGATAGCTACTGGCAAGAACAGCGCTTTGACTCGCTCGACGCCCGCGAATTGCGCACCTACACCTTTATGGACAGTCTGTCGAAAGAGCTGAACCTCGATCGCCGCTACAAAGCACTCCAAGCACTCAGCAGCGGCCGAATCAACGTAGGTTATTTCGACATTGACCTGACCCGGTTGGCACGATTTACAGACTACGAAGGTTTGCGATTGGGACTTGGATTGTACACCAGCGAGCGGCTGATCAAAAATGTATCCTTCGGTGGCTATGCCGCATACGGCTTCGGAGATCGCGCGTTCAAATGGGGAACCGACGCGACGTGGAAAATCCATCCGCGCAGCGGAACCGCAATAAAAGCCGCCTTTTACGATGATATTTTCGAAACCGGTGGTCAACGTTTTCCCGATGAAACGTCAATGCTTGGTAACAAGAGCTACTACCTCTTCTTTGTCAATCGAATGGATCGCCTCAACGCGGCCGAACTCAGTTTCACTACCCGATTGCCGTTCTACCTAACCCTGAGCGGCGGCTACCGCCAAGGTATTCTGAGGTATACCGGATTGTACGAATACGTGGCCAGCGTGGCCGACGCGCAAACCGAACTCTCGGCGTTTACCAACCAAATGGACATTCGCGAGGCCGAAGTAAGCCTGAGATGGTCGCACCGCGAAGTGCTTTACCAAACCAGTCGACGGTTGTTGCAAGCCGGCATCAAAAACCCCGTCGTAGGCGTTTCAGTGCTTGCCGGTGAGATTGATCCTGCCGGAACAACCGAACGCTACTACCGCGTTGGCGCTTCGGTTGAACACACATTCCGAATGACTCAACTCGGAAATTTCTCAGTGTTTGCCCACGGCGGTCGACTGTTCGGAAATGCCCCGGCCCTGCGCTACTTCAACTTCAGAGCGTCGCGCGAGATGTTCACCATCGCCACGCCCTATGCCTTTGAAACCATTGAACCCGGTCAATTCATGGCCACAGAATACGCCGCGCTGCACCTTCGGCACAGCTTCAAAGACCTCTTGTTCAAATCAGAGAAGTTCAGGCCGCACTTCGTATTGGTGCACAGCATGGGCATCGGCCGATTCGACCAACGCGCCAACCACCGCAACCTCAATGTGACCGCACCTGAGCTGGGCCATGTCGAGTCAGGACTTGAGATTCAAAACCTTTTGCGGAGCGGCTTCACCGGACTTGGTATCGGCGGGTATTACCGCTACGGCGCTGCCAATGTGGGCATCTTTGAAGAAGATTTTGTGGCCAAACTGGTGGTGAGTTTGGCGTTTTGATGAAGTGAGCTCAATGAATGCAATGAAGTATTGCCACCGCTGTGGAACATCAAAACCCCTTGATGAATTCTATGCTCGCCGAGGCAAAGCCGGCAACTCTCCCTACTGCAAGCCTTGCATGAATGAACAAACCATTGAGCGTCAGCGCAAGTTCAAACAACTCTGCATCGACTACAAAGGTGGAGTATGCGAGAGCTGCGGGTACAACCGCTACTACGGGGCACTTGAGTTTCACCACCACGACTTGAATGAGAAAGATTTTACCATTGCACATGCATGACTGACCAAGTTTTCAGATAAAGTGAAGCAAGAACTAGACAAGTGCGTACTTTTGTGCTCGAATTGCCATCGGGAAGAGCATGCCCGATTGAAAGGTCTCCTATAGCCCTATAGTTTAATGGATAAAACCTTGGTCTTCTAAACCAACGATTCGGGTTCGATTCCCGGTGGGGCTACTTTTTACGATAAACACCTTATTCACAGCGCTTTAAGCAGTTTACTGCATGATCATCATCGGCAAAACCCTCGTATCTGACGAGCTGTTCTCTGAGCAGTTCACCTGCGACCTTGCTGCCTGCAAGGGCGCCTGTTGCGTTGAGGGGTCTTCCGGTGCTCCTTTGGAGGATGAGGAGCTGCAAATCCTCGAAGATATTTACGATGAGGTAAGGCCTTACCTCCGTCCCGAAGGTATCGCTGCCATCGAGCAACAGGGTTTCTTTATCGTTGACCAAGACGGTGATTTCACCACGCCCTTGGTTGACGACGCCGAATGTGCCTATGTGGTGTTCGATGATTCGGGTACCGCCAAATGCGGCATTGAACAGGCCTACCGCGATGGCAAGGTGAATTGGGCCAAGCCGATATCGTGCCACCTGTATCCCATCCGAATCAAAGAACTCAAAGATTTCGACGCGCTGAACTACCACAAATGGCACATCTGCGAACCGGCGTGTGCATGTGGAGCCCGATTCAAAATGCCCGTTTTTAGGTTTTGCAAATCATCGCTGATCCGCAAGTACGGCGAAGCGTATTACAATGAGCTCGAAGCAGCCTACGCACTGATTGAGAAGGGCGAAATGCCGTCGTAAGCGCGGTCTTTTGTACCTTCACGGCGTGTCAAATTGACGGCCAAAAAAACGTTTAAACAGCATGCGAACGTCCATCTACTTTTCTGCCATTGTGCTGTTTTTGTTTTTTGGGGATGCCCTTGGTCAGGATGAATGGGACCTTGAACTGAACGCGCTTTCAGGCCGTCTTCACGAAGCGGTAGAACGCACCGGGAAACGCCAAATTGCGGTCCTCGATTTTACGGATGCCTCCGGTCGGAAAGACGCACTGGGCCACCGGCTCGCTGAAGACCTTATGTTTTACTTGATTCAGCAGCGACCGCTCTACACCGTCGTCGAGCGACGGTTTCTTGACAAGGTGCTCGAAGAGCAGCGTTTCAGCGCTCAACCCATAGTTGATGAAGCACAAGCCATTGAACTGGGCAAGCTCATTTCAGCCGATGCCATTGTTTTTGGTACCGTGCGGATGGAAAATCGAACGGCAACCATTACCTCAAAACTCATTGACACAGAAACAGCTGCCGTGTTGGCCATGGAGCGCATCGTACTTCGTGTGAGCAAAACGCGGGCCAAAGAAGCCAACAAAAGCCAAGCACCGGAGCGTTCTTCAAGCACCGATCGCGTTTACAGCCAAAAGAAAACCACTGCGCCACCGGCAGGTGCCGAACAACCCTACGTCCCGGTTGAGCTGTTTTTTGAAGCCGGGTCACTGGTGCTCCACAACAAACCCATGCCGTCAGTAGGGGTGCAGGGGGTGTTCCGACACACCAAAACCTCGACCTACAGCCGAAACAGCGGTTCGGTAGCCGGCACGGCTTGGGGCTTTGGGGTGCGTTACGCGCACGGTTTGTTCAACGTGAACAACACCAACATTCACTTGGGCTACCGTGAGCCATTGGGTAATTTTAACGACACCTACGGCATTGCACGCCGATTGAACGGTGAGTCGATACGTGCAGGCGATGTGTTCGTGCTTGATCAGGCCGATGAACTGTTCAATTACTTCGTCCCCTCTGGGTTTGAAGCAGCGCGCGTAGCGCACGTCCGCCTTGAAAACATTCGCTACAGCGCCATCCAAGCCGATGTGTGGTACAAATTTTACCTTACACCCAATCACACCTACATCTATGCCACCAAGCCCTACATGGGGATTGGCGTTGCTGTTACAAGCCTACTTTTTAGCGCAAACTACACGGGAGTAGAAGGTCTTATTCAGCTTACCGGCGGTACGCCTCTTGAACCTGAGTTTGGTGTAATCACAACGCCCATTAGTGGCAATCGCTTTCCGTTCGACGGCTTTGGGAACCACGTGACTTACTTTGATTGGACGATCTACCTCGGTGTGGAGCGCGGACGCTTTGGTGTTCAACTCGTGGGCGGCATTAGCAACCAATTCGGAGGCTCCCCGCTGCTGCTGCCATACCTAAGTGCCAACCAAGTTAATGAACGCAATGTGCAGCGCGACCTTGAAGAGAAGGGTTTTCTGAGCTTTGCCCGCGTATTGCCTGACGATGATTCTGCCTCAGCCACCGCGCCTGAAAGTGACGACCGCTTTGGCGCCAAGCTCAGTGCATCATTCCGCATTACCTTTCTGCTGAACTGACGCCGACTCGCCCTTTGCACACCGTGCTTTTGTACCTTTGACCCAATGGATGATTCGTTCGACTACCGCCACGAAGCTGCACGCAACTCCGACCAAGAACTCGAGCGTGTACTGAGGCCCCGCGCCTTTGATGACTTCACCGGCCAACGCCAGGTGCTCGATAATCTCATTGTTTTCGTCGCTGCCGCACGTAAACGTGGCGAATCCCTCGATCACGTCCTCCTCCATGGCCCTCCCGGATTGGGTAAAACCACTTTGGCCAACATCATCGCGCAAGAGATGGGGGTACAAATAAAAACAACCTCAGGGCCTGTGCTTGACAAACCCGGCGATTTGGCCGGCTTGCTCACTAACCTCGATGCCAACGATGTACTCTTTATCGACGAGATTCACCGTATGAGTCCGGTTATTGAAGAGTACCTCTACTCGGCAATGGAAGACTTTCGCATCGACTTGGTGATTGACACTGGGCCGAATGCGCGTACTGTGCAGATTGCACTGAACCCGTTCACCTTGGTCGGAGCCACCACCCGCTCAGGTCTGCTCACCGCACCGCTGCGTGCGCGTTTCGGCATAAACCTTCGGTTGACCTATTACGACACCAAAACGCTGACCGACATTGTCACC
The DNA here is from genome assembly GCA_036835325.1 of Flavobacteriales bacterium. Lineage (GTDB taxonomy): Bacteria > Bacteroidota > Bacteroidia > Flavobacteriales_D > Sanyastnellaceae > CAMCHP01. Next base: position 68,918 of record DAITMF010000007.1, on the reverse strand, counting down.
CGTAGCGCCGGTATTCTCAACATCCCCATCAAAGAAGATGCCGCCTACGAAATCGCCTCGCGCAGCCGAGGAACCCCGCGTATCGCCAATGCACTGCTTCGTCGGGTGCGCGATTTTGCACAAATCAAAGGCGACGGAACCATCGATGTTGCCATCACCAACATCGCCCTCGATGCGCTCAACGTCGATAGCCGTGGCTTAGATGAAATGGACAATCGCATTCTCTCTACGCTCATCGACAAGTTCAGAGGAGGGCCGGTCGGGTTGAATACCCTTGCAACGGCCGTTGGTGAAGATTCGGGCACGCTCGAAGAGGTGTATGAACCGTTTCTCATCCAAGAAGGTTTTTTGATGCGAACCCCACGCGGACGTCAAGTCACCGAGCTTGCCTACCGCCATTTAGGCAAACAACCGGGAGCAGCACACGGAACGCTGTTCTAATTCGTGTGTCAAACACCGGTTTCTACTGTAACGAAAATGAACATCGTCACCGGTTCTAAGGCACACGGTTAAGAACCACGCCGTCTTTGCGCTCTATTCGCACAAGCCCATGCCTTCCAGAAATGAAAGTTTTCACAGGTGTGCTATTCCCAATGAGGGCTTCTCTGCCTGTGTAATCGAGCTCAATTATGTCATAGTACGTTACCCCTGCAACCGTCATAGAGTCAGAAAAGTGCACGGCCCGAGCGTTACCCGACTCAATCGCGCCACTCAACAAATCAACCGTCACCCTGTCAGTCAAATTCCATTCGATTTCTAGATCGGTGTGGTCAACATCTGCCCGGAGCACCATCATAAAATGCCAATTGTTAATGGTTGATTCATAGGCAACACCGTAGGTTTCACCCCATGCTTTGCCGTCAACGCCCCATTCATGCCAGTAGTGATGCGTCGCATACCACACCTGTTTGTCGAGCACAAATTCATCGGTGATTCCATTGTTGTCGATCATCGAGAAAGCGGTGATGGTGGTGTCAATTTGGTAACGACGTGCCGCTTCGCTGATGTGAAATCGACCTTCGATTTTTTCTCCACACCGAACAAATAGCGACACGGTAAGAAGTGCCAAAATCAAACTATTGCGCAAGGGTAAAGCTATCATTGTTGGTCATGTCAAGGTGAACAATTCCGAGGTCGTTGTAGTATACTGAACGGGGCGACAACCCTGGGTTTCCCGGGTCGGGTTGTGCGCCAAAATCGGCCTTGTAGAGGTCGTAGAACACTCGTCCGTTCAGTTCCAAAGAATCAAAGCAAAGGGCCAAATTGCCAAGACATGTAAAACCGTCTGTTTCATGATAGGGCAGTTCGGCTCGGTGGTTGTAATGAAAGCTGAGCTGAACGGCCGCCGGGTAGGCGTAACCTTCGACAAAAGCATGCATGCCCAAGCTCAGGTCAATTTCAGGGTAATTCGACCGTAACACGATTTCTCGGTGTTGGGTGCTGAAGTAGCTCCCTCCGCAACAGCGGTGTCCACAATGGTCGCGGTTTTCAATCCACTCGTCGGCAATGCTTGATACGTGAAAATTGAAGCCAAACCCACCGGAGTGCTGAAACGCAATGGTGCTCCCTTGCTGATAGGGAAGCAACTGAGTTTGCTGTGGAGTGAGCGCAAACCGATTTGTCTCAATAGGCTCTTCGTTGCAGCATGAACTCAACATGGCAGTGACAATCGTAACGGCGTACCCAAAGGCAATGAAAAGCATCCGTTTACACATGATTCAAAGGTACAAAGTGAGATGCAGAGTCATGACATTGACAAATATCACCTTTTTTAACGCCCGAGTCTGACATTTCCATGACAATCGCGCGGAAAGCGCTTGCGAAATTTGCAAACGCAACGAATTTGAAGCGAAGACCAAGGTGGAGCAACTGCAAATCATTACCCTCACTCACAAAAACGCACCCCTCGAACTCATCGGGAAGCTGCACATTGATGAGTCGCGCCGTGAGGCTTTTCTCTCCGGATTGAAAGCCGCGGTAGAGGTGAACGAACTCGCCTACATCAGCACCTGCAACCGGGTAACCTTCGTGATGAACTCGCCCACCTACTTTTGCAAAGGCCGCCAACACCGTTTGCTCGAAGCGTTCGCCTTGACCGGTCCTGAAAAAGCGCAAATCTTGAGCCATTTTGTCGCCTTCCGCGGAGAAGATGCCATGCGTCACCTCCTTGAGGTAAGCGCATCGCTTGATTCGATGGTGCTGGGAGAGCGCGAAATCATCACCCAAGTGCGCAAGGCATTTGATGATGCCCGCACCTGGCGAATCGGCGGAGATTTGCTGCGCCTTACCGCCCGCAAGGTGGTTGAAACGGCCAAGCGCATTTTTACCGAAACCGCCATTGCTACACGTCCGGTTTCTGTGGTCTCACTCTCATGGAAGTGGTTCCAAAGCCGCCGCCACGCGAAGAATACCCCTGTGCTCTTGATTGGTGCCGGCCAAACCAATGCCAACTTTGCGCGCTTTCTGGCCAAGGCCGGATACACCAACGTGACCGTTGCAAACCGCACCCTAGAACGTGCTCAAAAAGTGGCCGAGCTTGGCCACTGGGAGGCCGTACAACTCTACCACATCCCGAACGATCGTAGCTACCGCGTTGTAGTTACGTGCACAGGGTCAGAGGCTCCGATCGTCACGGCCGATTTCCTCACAGGAGTCGTGGCCGAACGCCTTGACCTCATCGACTTGGCGCTGCCTGCCGATACCTCGCCTGAAGTCATGGCCGACGAGCGCGTAACCTACCTCGGCATGCCACACTTGCAAAAAGAAGCCGCCGAAAACATCGAAGTGCGAAAACAAGAAATCGATCGGTGCCGCATCATCTTAGACGAAGCCATCGACGATTTCCGCGCCTTGGTGCGTCAACGCGAAATTGAACTGGCCATGCGCGAAATACCCGAAGCCATCCGCGCCATCCGCGAAACGGCAATGGGAGAAGTTTTCGCGAAAGAGCTCGACCAAATGGATGAAGCCTCCCGCGAGCTCCTCCTTAAAATCGTCGGGTACATGGAGAAAAAGTACATTAGCGTACCCATGAAACTTGCGCGAAAAGTCATTTTGGAAAATACCCGAGTCAACTAATGAACACCGTTCGCATCGGAACACGCGGGAGCGAACTCGCTCTGTGGCAAGCCCACTTTACACAGTCGCTCCTCGAAAAACTCGGAGTAAAAAGCGAACTCGTCATCATCAAAACCCAAGGCGACCGCATTCAAGACCTGAGCTTCGATAAAATGGAAGGAAAGGGGTTCTTTACCAAAGAAATCGAGGCGGCACTGCTCGCCAATGAGATTGACTTGGCGGTGCATTCATTCAAAGACCTTGAGTCGCGTATGCCTGAAGGACTGGCACTTGCGGCCATCCCGCAGCGCAGTTTCCCCAACGATATGCTGCTCATCCGCAAAGAAGCATACCGCGCTGAACTTCCACTTGGGGTTGCTGCCGATGCCATCATTGGCACGTCTTCAGCCCGCCGTAAAGCGCAGCTGCGCCATCATCTTCCTCAATGCACTACCCGTGACTTGCGAGGGAATGTCCCGACGCGCATCCAAAAGCTGCGCGACGGTAACTACGATGCCATTGTGCTTGCCAAGGCCGGCGTTGCGCGACTTGAGTTGTCGCTTGTTGAGTTTGAGGCACGCACGCTCGATCCAACAAGCTTCGTGCCTGCGCCCGCCCAAGGAGCCTTGGCTCTGCAAACCCGCTCAGGCGATGCGTTGATTGACCTGCTTGAACCACTGAACATCACCGACGCCGATACCGTGCAGGTTGAACGCTTGCTGCTCGCCGCCATGGAAGGCGGTTGCCAAATGCCTTTTGGCGCTTGGTGTGAACGCCGTTCTACCGGATACCGGCTGCATGCCGCATTTGCCACCCATGTTGAGGCTCCGGTGACCTATGCCATGTTCGAGGGTGACGACGGCGCGGCGCTTGCCCGGCGCATGCGCGACCACTTGAAGTCGACTGCATGAATCTTCGTCAACGTGTGTTTGTTAGCCGTGACAAGGCTGAACTCGTTGAAATCCCTGAGCTTGCAAACCGCCAAGGAATTGCCCTTGTATGCGTCAAGATGATTGATTTGGTTCCTTTGAACCCTTTGCCCGCACTAGACGGTGTTGATGTGCTTTTTTTTTCCTCTCCGCGGGCAGTAGAACTGTTCTACAGCCAACCGGCTTACGCTGACCATGACCTGCCCGTGGCCGCAATTGGAGCCGGCACGGCCAAGGCCCTCCCGAACCATGCCAATTGCATTTTTATAGGCGAGGGACAAACCACAGAGGCAGTTACCGAGTTCATCCGACAGGGTTGGGATGGCAAGCTTGGAGTGGTCGAAGGAGAACGCAGCCGTAGGGTCTTTGACCGTGTTGCGGCGGCCATCCATCCCACATCCAACCATAAAAACGTGGTCATTTACAAAACCAAGCCGCGACCGCAAGCCATCGGCGGCTGCGACGCATGGGCGTTTACAAGTCCGTCAAATTTCGAGGCCTTTCTCTTGGTCAACCCACGTCCGCCGGCAAAAAAGTGCATCGCCATTGGTGAAACCACAGCCTCGGCCATCGGCAGAGGCGTGCACGTGGCAGCGAATTATTCTGAAAAGGCCCTTTGGGATGCAATTTTATCGGCACTTCGTAGTTAATGAAAAGGTGCGTAGGCATGCGGTGAATTGAAAAAAGCACCGACCTTCGTAACTGAACCGATACAACTAAGGGTTTTGATGTTTCGAAACATTCAGGTACTGACCGTTCTTGCTTTGTTTTTTTTGGGGATGGATGGATGGAGCCAAACCACCGCCCCGAAATACAGCAATGAGTTTCTCGCCATCGGTGTAGGCGCCCGCGCTTTGGGGATGTCAAATGCCTACTCGGCCGTAGCCGATGACGTCACCTCAGGCTACTGGAACCCTGCAGGGTTGCTCGGTGTCAAAAGCGACCTTCAGCTTGGCGGTATGCACGCGAATTATTTCGCGAACATCGCACAGTACGATTTTCTGTCAGTCGCCAAACCCATCGATAGCTTGTCGGCAGCCGGCATTTCAATGATTCGCTTCGGGGTTGACAACATCCCCAACACCATTGACCTGGTCGATGCCGACGGAAACATCAACTACGACCGTATTTCAGCCTTCTCTGCAGCCGATTACGCCTTTATCTTTAGCTATGCCCGTAAATTGGGTGTGCCAGGCCTAAGCGTCGGAGGAAATGCAAAGGTGATTTACCGCCAAGTGGGCGACTTTGCCAATGCGTTTGGCTTTGGTCTCGATGCGGCAATCAGCTACGACTATCGCGGCTGGCGTTTCACAGCCGTAGGCCGCGACATTACCGGTACTTGGAATGCTTGGAACATGACCCTCGACGAGGCCACCCGCACCACCTTTGCCCTCACCGGGAATGAAATTCCCGAGAACTCCATGGAGGTCACCCTTCCCCGCATTGTTTTCGGTGCCATGCGCCGTTTCCCCATCAAAGGCAAGTTCGATGGCCTTGCAGCCCTCGACCTCAACGTCACCACCGATGGTCGGCGTAACACCGTCATTAGCGGCGACCCCTTCAGCGTTGATCCCGCTTTCGGAATGGAGTTCAGCTACGACCAAACCGTCTTTATTCGAGGCGGCGTGGGCAACCTTCAGTACCTCACCGAAATCACAGGTGATCGTGCGATGACCTTTCAGCCAAACATCGGCATTGGTTTACGCATCAAACGCATTTACCTTGATTACGCATTAACCGACATCGGCGACCAAAGTGCGGCGCTCTATTCAAATGTGTTCTCACTGCGCATCGACATCAACAAACGCGACCGCGCAGCCGTAAACTAAAAAAGCGCCTCCACTTTCGCGGAGACGCCTCTCAAAACTACGTATTACTCAATCGCTATGTTAGCGCACGACTAAACGTTGGCGTAGAATCTTTTCGCCAACTACCACGCGCACAGTGTACACGCCCGGGTCAAATCGACCAATGTCAATACCGTGAACCAGCTGTGTTGCGTCTAATTTGAGTTCTACCATTTCATCGAAAGCAGGTCTGCCATCAGGACGAAGAATGGTAATTTGGGCTTTGGTTCCGGCGTTTTTGATGTTCTCAACCACCACCTTCACAAAGCCTGTGTTGTTTGGGTTTGGGAAGAGCGACAAGCGCAGTTCTGAATCAGGACGCTCAATGGCAGTGCCTGTTTCAATCGCTGTTGGAAGATTGGCGTACAAAGCACCGGTAACAAAGAGGCCGGCGAGAATGGGCATAATCATCTTTTTCATTCGATTTGAGTTTGGTTTGTAATCGTTTCTGGTACCTATTACGCCAGCAATCAAAGACGGTTTGTAGGTCACAGTCTGACTTTTCATGTAAGCCCGCTTCGACGAACGCATGAAACCTTGCGGGCGCTCGTGCGTTATACAAAGCCTGTGCAAACAACTGATTTGAATCTCTGGATGCGTATATCGACAGCCGGCTTGGTTGAACACCAAGATGACAGGCTGGGCATTCGCAGTTATGTGCTCACGAATCAGATTACAGTTGCGCTTCTGCTGATCTCACTCGCCGTATTTGCCATATTCACCTTTCTTTTTCCTGACAATACGGTCATTCGTACTTGGACGACTTTGCTTTCGGGGTGTTTGGCCGTAGGTATCGGGCTCAACGCCAGAGGTTACTTCACCTTTAGTCAGTTTTTGATCTCAACCGGACTCACCGTGATGCTTTTGAGCATGACCATTCATTCGAAGCTTCATCACCCGTGGTTGATTCACGAAGGCAGTTACTACAACCCGCGTTACTTCATGATTGGGTTGGCCTTCATACCGTTGGTGGTGTTTGATATTCGTCAACGGTTGCCGTTGATTTTCAGTGTGTCGATCAACTTGCTCTTGCTTGCATTGTACAATCCGATACACCGAGCGGTGGGTGCCGCGCCCGAACAGATTGGGCTACCGGTGGTTGATTTGAATTTCGTGTCGGTGGCATCGACTTCTGCCGGTTTTGCCATTGCCCTTGGTATGGTGTTTTTGAAACGCGCCAATTTTCGGTATGAACGGCGCATCGAAGAGCTGCTTGAAACCACGCGGAAGCAAAATGAAGAACTCAACAGCAGCATCCGCTATGCCCGCCGCTTGCAAGAAGCCATTCTTTCTCCGGTTTCACCGGAAGAAACCGACGGTCAGCTCGAGGTCATGTTGAGTCCTCGCGACCAACTCAGTGGCGATTTCTTTTTTTATTATCCGAATAGCGGACATCCCTACTTGTCAGTCGTTGATTGCACAGGTCACGGCGTGCCCGGCGCGTTTGTCAGCTTGATGGCCAACAAGGCGCTGCATCAGTCGGTACGCAAACATGGGGATGCCGGACCGGCAGCCGTAATACTCGATGTGCAACGTCGGTTCACCCGCGAGTTCATGCAGCATGGAGGTGGGTATGTGCATGACGGCATGGACCTTATGATTTGCTGCATTCATCCTGAAAACCGTTTGCTTGCATACAGCGGTGCCCGCGGCATCGGCTTTTTGATCACCGCAACTGGCTTGGTTACCCTTGATACCGATCGCCGTTCAATAGGCGACGGTAGTTTTGATTCGTTCACCTCGTTCACGCAGCCGTATTCAGCAGGCGATTTGTTGGTGCTGACTTCAGACGGGTTGCAAGATCAGTTCGGTGGCGAGTCAAACAAGAAAATAGGCAAGCGTCGCTTGCGCTCGCTCTTGGAAGAACTTCACGGCTGCACTTCCACCGAAGCACGTCGCAGAATTCGCCTCTTCGTAGAGAACTGGCAAGGTACTACAGAGCAAACCGACGACATCTGCGTTGCGGTATACAAGCTTCAGTGACCTCGATTAGTAAGCATCCATTTTCATGAATCGCACCATGTGCTCGCCGTTGATGCGAAGCACGTAAACACCTGCGGGCAGATGCGCCACATCGATGCGCTCGTCAGGCTGGGTAAGTTCAATGAGCTGTTTGCCGCTCAAAGAATACACTTCAGCGCGTGCATAGGGTTTCGAGAACCTTAGGTATTCGGTGGTCGGATTGGGCCACAGGTGAAATCCATCTGAATTGAGTCCGAGTACACCAACCGCTTCGTCAAGTACCACGGTGTAGGTGCGCTCGCATCCGGTGCTGCTGATTACCGTATACGAATAGCTTCCGGCGCCAAGCTCGCTGAGCGTGTTGCCTGTGAACCCACCATCCCATACAATCACGGCATCGTCGTCGTCGAGGGTCACTGTAATGCTGCCATCCGACTGGCCGGGGCTTGGCGAAGTAAGGTCTACATCCACCTCAAAATCAAACGCAAATTCAGCCAAATTGCTGAAGAGGATAAATCCTCCCAACAGTGAAAACGGTGCGCAGCCGCCGTGATCAAGGTCGCCTCCGTTGAAGCCGAGCACATCGGGTGCATTGTTTGCTGCCATTGCGGCCAAGCACACTTCGCTGTTCAGGTACGAAACCTGATCATCGCCCGTGCAGTAGTAAAGTCGAGTGGTGGCCTGTGGCGCCCAGTCGTACACATCGTTGTCAGCAAGAGCGGCATGAATGGGGTGGTCAGGGTTGGTTTCGTAGGCCTCGATAATGCTGGGTTGCAGCATTTGTGAAGGAACGGATGGGAACTGGTTGTTGATGAAACCCATGCTGTTGGTGCCATCGAACAGGTCGGGAATGACGGCGGCATATTGTGGCAAGAAAACCTCGTCAAGCGAAGTGTACAAGTTCCCGTACACCTCTTGGTAACCCAAAAGGATGTAAGGCAGGTAGCCCGGCGTTGGGTAGGGTTGATCGCTCACCAAAACTTCAGCTTGCACCCCGGAAACGTCGTAAGGCCCGCTCATCGGCGCGCTGGCTGTAACGGTAAACTCGTCGGCGTGCGCCTCTTCAATGAGTTTATGCAGCGCCATCGTTGCGTGTCCGCCTTGTGAATACCCCCAAAGAAAGAGCTGATCATTCAATGCGAAGCCAAGTTCGTCGCGCAGGTCACGCACCGCCCGAAGCATGTCAAGCGAAGTGAGTGCTTCAGAATCAGCATGGACATACAAGTGGAGCCCGGGCGAATCGCCAAGGCCGATGTAGTCAGGCATGGCTGTCACAATGCCAATCGAAGCGCCAATAACGCCCAGCATGGCTTCATCGCTGAGGTAGCTTGGGGCATCGGTTTTTCGTGCGATTGTGCCATGTTGGTAGCTCGAAAGCGGCAGTTCGCAGGTGAGTCCGACCGGGATGGCCAGCGCCCCCGTGACCGGCCATTCTTCGCCATTGGGGTGGGTGGTGGTGTAGCTGACCTTGTACACATTCACTTCAAATTCGGGCTGCAAAAGACCGCCCGGCACGTTGAAGTCTGCGATAATCTCAGCAATTTCGTTGAGCGTATAACTGGCGATTGGTTCAGCAGTTTGCGCGTGGAGCAGGTTTACGCTGAGCGCAACCAATAGGGTAAGAATACAGGCTTTCATCGCCTTGAAGGTATGAATTCTTTGTTTTGGATGGATGGATGAGCACCTTGGCCGGTTAAAACAGTTAGAAGCGTTCTAAATTGTAGGTTTCTAGCGGGTTTGGGTGGCCGCCGCAAGTGCTTGTCTGACGGTGATTTGTACCTTTGTAATCAGTGAAATGAGGGTTTTTGCGCGTTTGCCAATCCAAACTTTCATCGCCTCGAAGTGTTAATTAAGAAAACAGAAGACTATGTTAACCAAGAAGATAGAAGCAGCTTTGAACGAGCAAATCCGCATCGAAGCGGAATCGTCGCAAGTGTACCTCGGAATGGCCTCATGGGCCGAGACCCACGGACTGAACGGTGTGGCGGGTTTCATGTACACACATTCCGATGAAGAACGCATGCACATGTTGAAACTCATCAAGTTTGTCAATGAGCGTGGCGGCAAGTCGGTTATCCCGGCGCTTTCGCAGCCACCCGCAAAGTGGGATTCGGTTCAAGATGTGTTTGAGCAGCTCCTTGAGCACGAAACCAAAGTAACCTCGGGCATCAACCAAGTCGTTGACGTTTGCCTTAGCGAGAAAGATTACACCACCCATAACTTTATGCAGTGGTACGTGAGCGAGCAAATCGAAGAAGAAGCTTTGGCGCGCACCATTCTTGACAAGCTCAATTTGATCGGAAACGACAAAGGCGGCATGTACCTCTTTGACCGTGACCTTGGCATGCTTCGACAAGAAGCCGGAAACGAAGCCGGAGCCTAAGAACTGCCTACAAACCGGAAACGGCACGTTTCTTGTCATACGACAAGTGACGTGCCGTTTTTGTTGGGTGAACCCAATGCACATCACTGCGTTCATAAACGCTGCTTAGGTGATGTTTGCGACGGCAGGTCTGGGTTATTTTTGTGAGAATACGCGCGAAGTATCGGCATGATTGCACAGGCAATGTACGTATGGTGGGTGGCTCTAATGCTGCTTATTGGAGTTGCTCCTGAGCAAACTGACCCTCCGCTTGAGGAAGCCGATACTGTGGGCATTCTTAAGGCCAGCTATTTGTTCAAGTTTGCCACCTCAAACGATTGGCCGGCAGAGGCTAAGAACGGGCCTTTCAAAATCGGGGTTTACAAACACGAAGGGGTATTCAGAGAGCTGTCAACCAAGTACGCGACCAAACCCATCGGAAGTCAGGCGCTTGAAGTGCATCTGATTGACAAGCCCGACGATAAAAGTTTTTACCACATCGTTTATGCTCCATCGAAAGACGGCGAAGCGCTCAAGAAGCTAGCTTCAGCAGCGGCCAATAAATCAACCCTTTTCGTGAGCGACGGTAAAGACAACCTGAAACGGGGCGCCGCCATCGCCTTTGTGGTGGTTGACAATGGAACACGTTATATGATCAATACCGATGAAGCCCAACGGCGAAAGATATCCATCGGATCAACGATACTGTTATGGGCAATCAGCAACTGATCTTCCGTAGCCTTCTGCTGCTGTTCAGCATTGTGCTGACTGCAGTTGGTGCGTTTGCGCAGCCGGGGCCGATCACCACGCAGGCCATCCAGCGCGTGCAAACCGGCGACCTCATGGCCGCAAAAACCTCCATCGTGCAGGCATTGCAAAGCAAAGAAGAGGGGCAGTCGGCGTACACGTGGTACGTCAAAGGCTACATCTTCAAAGAAATCTACAAAGACATCGACAAGGGCAATCCACAATCCGAAAACAGAGATGTTGCTGTCGAAGCCATCCTTTACAGCATGGATCTGCTCGCCAAGCAACCATCCGCCGAAGGCGAACTCAATGAAAACAACACCAAGGCCCTGAGCTACCTGGCGCTCTCATACTACAACGATGCCGTTCTGCTCACGCGATCACTCTCTGCTGCCCACATCGAAGCGCCTGAACGCTACTACCTCCGCTACAAAACGCTGTACAAACGCATTGAGCCCAACCGCGACTTTGCCGCGCAAGACGTAGAGTTTTACAAAAACATGGCGCGCGGCTGCCGACTGATTTACGAGAAAGACCCGCTCAACAGCTCGGTGTACTACGCTAAGTCAAATGCCTACTTGCAGCAGGCCATTGACCTTGCGCCTAACGATTTTCAGGCCAACTACAACTTGGCAGTTAGCCACTACAACCATGGAGTGTACAAAATCAAACAAATCGATCACAACACCGAGATCTATGAGTTGATTCGCATCCAGGAAGAGTGCATCGCACTTTTCAAATTGGCGCTGCCCTACATGCGAAAGGCCCACGAACTCAAGCCCGACCACCGAAAAACGCTGGGTGGCTTGATGGCCATTTACCGCAGTTTGAGCGAAAACGACCAAGCGTCGACCTACCAGCAGTTGCTCGAAGAACTCATTCGTCAAAACAAACTCGACGACTAAACACCGATGAGCTTACGCTTTACCATACCCTGGAAGATCGGCCTCGGATTCGGGGCCTTCATTGTTTTGGTAGGTGTGCTTTTCGTCGTGACGCGGCAAACCATTCAAGCAAGCCGTGAAATCAACCGTGAGATCAACGAGGTCATCACCCCGGGCATTGAAACACTTGAGAAATTATCGGCTCATGTTGCCTATTCGAAGGTGCTCATTCGGCACTGGGCAACGGTTCAAAGCCGAGCCGATGTTCCTGAGAAAACTGAGCTGGCCGAGCTTATGTTGTTAATTATTCCGGGCGAAATCGCCCGTCTCGATAGCGTTTCAACCCGATGGAAATCAGGCCGTGATCGGGTAGCTGATTTGCACCGGGCCGCTGACCGTCTCTTCATCGTGTACCGGCAAATCATGGTTGAATTGCCCGATTTCGACAGCTACACTGACCCCATGTCAATCATGAAGGTGGAGTACCTCCTCTTGCAGGGCGAGGGTGTTGACTACTGTACGCAAGAAGTCGAACGCTTGGTTGAAGACTTGCTCAGGGCGCAGCGCGAGCGCCTGCTGGCAGCCACCAACGAAATGAACGCGCGCAGCGATGACTTGGCCTTTATCGCAGGCAACATCTCCATTCTCATACTCATTGCAGGTGTGCTCATTGCAGTGCTCGTTTCGCGCTCCATTGTAAAGCCGGTAAGCAAGCTCAAGCGCACCCTGCTCTACCTCGGCAAAGGCATCTACCCGCGCAACTCGGTCAAGGTTACGCCTGACGAAATAGGCGACATGGCCTTTGCAGTCAATCGACTTGTTGACGGGTTGAAGAAGACCCGCGAATTTTCGTTCGAAGTCGGCCGAGGGAATTTCGAAGCGCAGTATTCACCCCTTTCTGAAGACGATGAGCTCGGTTACGCTCTGCTGAAAATGCGCGATGACCTGGCCGCAAGCGAACGTCTTCTCGAACGCAAAGTCGAAGAACGCACCAACGAAGTGGTGCGGCAAAAAGAAGAGATCACACGGCAAAAAGAACGCGTGACCGAGCTGTACAAAGACCTCACAGACTCCATTAACTACGCACGCCGAATTCAGCAAGCGATTTTGCCAACCCCGGAGGTCATCTCAGGCATGTTTCCTGAGTCGTTTGTGTTTTACAAGCCCCGCGACATCGTTTCGGGCGATTTTTATTGGTTCAAAGTTTCGGGGAAGCGAAAAATGGTCGCCTGTGTTGACTGCACAGGCCACGGTGTTCCCGGCGCATTCATGAGTTTGGTTGGGCACAACCTGCTCAATCACGTCACAAAGGTGTTCACCAAGCCCGGCCAAATCCTTGATAACCTCAACCGTTTGGCGCTGGAGGCTTTGCGGCCCGACACCAACGACGAAACGCAACTGCAGGATGGAATGGACATGGCCTTTCTCAGCTACGACGCTGAGACGGGTGAGTTGGAGTATTCAGGTGCCTACCAACCGCTGTACATCGTACGCGGGAGTGATGTAGTCGTGGCCGAACCTGACCGCTTTAGCATTGGCTCGTTCAACCACGGTGAAAAGAAGTACACCAATCATACATTCAACGTACAGAAAGGCGACATGGTGTATGTGTTTACCGATGGTTATGTAGACCAATTCGGCGGACCAAACGGCAAGAAGTTCATGAAGAAGCGTTTCAGAGAACTCCTGCTTGAGATTTCCACCTTGCCGCCTGAGGCGCAGCATCACCGTTTGAATGAGGTGCTGGTGACGTGGATGCGCCGCCTCGATCAGGTTGACGACATTCTGGTGATTGGTCTGCAGATCTAAAAAAAAGAACCGCCCGAAGGCGGTCTTCTGTATTGGTTAATACATGCCGGGAACGGCTAGTGTAGGTTGTATCCGTTTTTAAGAAGGCAGCACGAGGTACACCTCGGCGCGTCGGTTCATGCGGTGCTTGCGCGGGTCGCAGCGCACCCCGTCAGCGCATTCGTTGACCAGTTCTTTTTCGCCGGCCCATTCAATGGTGACTTGGGCTTCGTTGACGCCAAGCTTTAGTAAACTCTGCTTCGCGCTTTCAGCGCGCTTACGCGATAGCATAGCGTTGTAGGTGCCGCTGCCGCGCGAGTCGGTGTGCGCCCGAATGCGGATGATGGCACCGGGCATTTTGGTCGCCAATTCGGCCAATTCATCAAGTTTGCGGAATTCATCGCTTGAAATGTCGGTTCGGTCAAAGCCGAAGTACACATCTTCTGCATGAATCTGCGTAAGGCCTTCAGTCAACAGAACCTTGCGTCCGGCGTCGACGTAGCGCGAGAGCAGTTCAGGGGCATCTTCCAAGAGAATGCCATTCACTGCCGAGGCAACAAGCGCATTGGCCACAATGTCAGAGGTTGGTACAGCATTGATATTGGCGTACAGTGCGTAGTCGCTCACCTGCAACAGACACGGTTCGCCATCGGTGAATGCGAGGCCGGTTTCAGCCCATTCGGCTGGTTTGAGGTAGCGCACGTTTTTTCGGTCAGCGGCATCGGTCCAGGTCATAGCGTGCATGTGGCGCGGGTCGGCCGGCAATGCTGCACGGTTTCCGCGCACGGTTGCGCTGACCACTGCACCTGTTTCAAGGTTTTTGAAGATGATTTTACTGCCTTCGGCAGGATGAGGAGCGTCGGTGATGCCTTCACTCCATGACGCGATAAGGTAGCTCGGTTCAGCGGTTTCTTTCGTTGGGTAGGCTTCTGAATCGGTGAGGTTTTTTGCTGTAGAAGAGCCTAGGTGGATTTTCTTCTTGCGGAAGGCGCTCTCTTTGTAGCTCGTCAGGGCTGCATCGGCCATGACGTCATCTCCGGAGCGCGATGCGTAGATGTAGCGAAGCCCGAATTCATCGCTTTCCGGACGGCAGAACAGCGCATGCTCTTTGCCTTGGTGGCTCCACGTGATTTCGTACGAATCGCGTCCGTTGAACACGGCTGCGAAGCTTCCGCGCAAACCGGAAGCATTCACGCTTTTGTCGGTTCTGACGTTGCGTATTTCAACGTGTGCAGGGTACATGGGGTTTCCGAGTGCATCCATCAACATCACGGAGGCTTCAATGGTTTCGCGCATGCCTTCCCACCAAAACAGGTCATCGCCACCGTTTTCGGCATTGCGATCGCTGCAGAAATAGCCATACTCATCGCCGATGTACATGAGGCCAAAGTCGTCGTCGGGGGTGTTTAGGGGCATCCCGGGGTTGCGAACCGTGAAGGGTGTTGTACGCAAATCGGCCATGAAGATGTCAAGTCCGCCCAAACCGGGGTGACCATCGGAGGCGAAGCTCAATTCGCCGCTTTTGCTGATTTGTGGGTAAATTTCGTTGCCTTCGGTGTTGATGTCGGGACCAAGATTGACGGGCTCCGTCCACTGCTTTTGTTTGGTATCCCAAGTTGATTTCCAGAGGTCCATTCCGCCGAACCCACCGGGCCGATTTGACGCAAAGTAAAGGGTGTTGCCGTCGTTTGAGAGGGCAGGGTAGGCGGTGCTGCTGGTGTGGTCATTGAAAGGGAACTCATCGCCGATTTCCCATTTGCTGCCGTTGAGTTTGTAGGCAAAGATCATGGCATACACTTCGCCTTGCTCGTCGATTACGGGTTTTCCGCGCTTTGAGAAGAAGCGTGTCACGAGAAGTGTTTCACGCTTGGAGTCATAGCAAGAGGGCCCGTCAGAGTGTTGGGTATTGATTTCACCATCAACAAGTTCGGCTGACACCAAGTTGTAGGCTTCGTCAACCGAGGTTTGGAAGAGGTCGTAGCTAACGAGGTTTCGCCGATGGGCGTACCACGGCCCGTCGATTTCGGTGGCAATGGGTATGTACAGCAGTTCGTTGACTTCGGTTGGAGGTAGGAGGGCGCGTTTCACGTTGGTGTTTGACGCCTCTACGTTGACTTTTTGTCCGTTCTCGTTGAGGTCAACATGGTAATTGGGTTGTGCGAGGATGCGCCGTCCGCGTGAATCATCGGGCATGTACTTGGCGAAGCTGCGTGTTTTGTCGAGGGCAGCTTCAAACCGTCCGAGTTTTCGAAGTACTTCGGCCATGTGGAGGTCGTCTTCGTCGTCGTATCCGCCCATGTCTTGGAGTTTGGCGTACCAAACCAGCGCTTCTTCGGGTACACCCATTAGGCGGTAGCAGTCGGCGATGCGCCGCACGGCGAAGGTGTTGTCAGGTACGTCTTCGTGAACGGCCTTGAATCCATCCAAGGCATCGAAATAATCAAACTCACTAAACCGTTGTTCGGCGCTTTTGAGCTTCTTCATTCCGGAGGGCAGAGGTGCATTGGCCGACCATCCGCCGAAGGCGAGAAGAAAAAATAGACAAGTGAGCGCGAATGTTTTCATGGCATCAACCGAAAAGGGTTGTGCCCATTTGTACGGGGAGAACCGCGGCGTGAACGTCAGCCTCCGGCCGAGTTGCTTGTCAGTAATGACTTACAAAAAAAGCGACTCCGGTTGGAATCGCTTTCGTTGGGCCGTTTGAAAGGCTTAGCAAAACTCGTCAAAGGCGGCTTTGAGGTGCTCGGCAATCATTTCTGCCGTGCGGCCTTCAATGTGATGGCGCTCGACCATGTGCACAAGGCGCCCGTCTTTGAACAAACCGATAGACGGCGACGACGGTGGGTAGGGCAGCATGTACTTGCGGGCGCGGTCAACGGCGTCGCGGTCAACACCGGCAAACGCTGTAGTCAAACGTGCGGGCAATTTGGCGTGTTGAACGGCCATGCGAACACCTGGACGCATTGAACCTGCAGCGCATCCGCAAACGCTATTGAGAACCACGAGGGTTGTGCCTTCGGCATTGACGGCGGCGTCAACCTGTTCAGGGGTTATGAGCTCGTTGAAGCCCTCGCGCACCAGCTCCTGTTTCATGGGAGCTACCAGTTCTGGTGGATACATATCGTAAGAATTTTAGACAACAAAGTTAACTTGAAATAGTGGTGAATGTTCGGTTTTTAGGAAGATTCACAATTGGTTATTTCATTAGCGCGATGTCTGAAGGCAGCCGAATGCTATGCCCTTCGTTGCTGAGCAGCAAGGTGTCAAGGTGTCCGAGTACTGACCGATCAGCTGCCAGAAGATGGATGTGTGTGAACGTATCGTGGTGCGTGAAAATGCCCTTGTAGTTTCGTCCGAAAAAGCCGAGCAAGTCAGCCCTACCACTGAAGTCGAAGAATTTTCTTCCCAGTTCATGTGCGACATCGGGAGAGTCAACAACGGTACCATCCGGCAAATCCATAACATGGTAAACGGCGTTTTCGATCAAGGCATCGATGGCAAAGAAAAAGGGTTCACCGTTGGGTTCGACATGAGCATCAAGCCATGCATCGAGCGCTGCGGTGGTTTTCACCGAATCAGGCAACGGAACGCTTTGCCAATCGCGTACATAGCCGTAGCCGGTAAAGGGCGCTTCAATTTCACGTGTTTCGGTAACGACGACTCGTCCGTCAACCACAGACGAGCGGTATCCGCGTCCGTTATACACAGCAAATTCACCCTTTAACCCTTCAATTGGGCCCAGGGCGTAGAGGTTTTCCCAGTTGCTCAAGGTGTCGAGTTTGATACGGGCGAAGAGTTCCCCCTTCCACATGACATTGCGCATGGCGCCGATGATGCGGGGTTTTTCAGTGCGAAGCTGAGGGCTTTCTATTTCTCCCTGCGGGGATGGGTGTGTGCAGCCAACCAAAGCAAGTGCAATGAAGAAGAAGTAAATGAAGCGTTTGAACATGGTGCAATGGTCTTTGCCAAAGGTAAGCGCCGGCTGAATTAAGCAGGGTGACTTCGGTCGCACTGAATTAGGTATTGCTCACATCAACCAGCACCTTTCGGTAGGCGGTGAAGAGGCGCGACTTTGATACCATGCCTACGTAGCGGGCGTCGTCGTCAACCACAGGTAAGTTCCAGGCACCCGATTCATCGAACTTTTTGACGACGGCATCCATGCGGTCGGTCAAGCGGATGATTTCAGGAGGCAGGGTCATAATACTTCCGGCGTTGATTTCATCGTACAATTCGGTGTTGAACATGATCGGCCGCAAATCATCGAGGGTGATGATGCCCATCAACCGGTTTTCGAAGTCGAGCACAGGGAAAACATTGCGCTTGCCGTTCTTAACCACCTCAACCAACTCGCGTAGGCTTTTATCGGGCGAAACGGTGGTGAAGTCGCGCTCGACTTCGTCTTGGAGGTTCATCAAGGTAAGCACCGCTTGGTCTTTGTTGTGGGTGATGAGTTCTCCCCGTTCAGCCAGTTCGGCTGTATAAATGGTATGTTTATTGAAGATGCGGCTGGTGTAGTAGGCGATGCCCGACGTGAACATCAGCGGCACAAACAACTGATACCCTCCACTGATTTCAGCAATCATAAAAATGGAGGTTAAAGGCGCATGCAGCACACCGGCCATCAATCCGGCCATGCCCAAGAGGGTGAAGCTTCCCGTGGGTATGACACCGAAAAACTCAACCCGTGATACGAGCTTGGAGTATAGAAAACCAAGGGTTCCGCCCATGAAGAGGGTGGGGGCGAAAATACCGCCAACGCCACCCGCACCCAAGGTGATGGAGGTCGCTACGGCTTTGAGCAGCAAGAGGCCGAATAAGAACAACAACAAGGCCCATGAGCTGAGCGGAAGTTCATAAAACACCGAGTTTAGGGTGACTTCGCGCAGGTCATCGCGCAGAAAAGCATTGAGTACGTCGTACCCCTCACCGTAAAGTGGAGGGAAAAAGAACAGCAGCACGCCCATCACACTGCCGCCAAGCAGCAATCGCTTGGTGAGGCTTTTCATGCCTTGCATACGCCGAATTATGCCGAGGTAAATGCGGTTGAAATAGGTGGCGGCAATGCCTGATGCCACGCCCAAAAGGATGTAAAAAGGCAAAAAACGCATTTGAAACGACTCCAAGCGATCGGTGCTCAGCAATTGCGACTCGTCAATAAGCAATGAACTGGTTAGCAACGCCGACAATGATGCCATCAACAACGGAACCATGCTCGCCGTGGTAAGGTCAATCATGATTACTTCTACGGCAAACACGATGGCGGCAACCGGCGCTTTAAACATCGCGGCAAGCGAGCCCGCCGCTGCGCAACCAATCATCAGGGTGCGCGTTTTGTAATTCATGTTGAGCGCCGCTGTGAGGTTTGAGCCAATGCCGGCGCAGGCCTGCACCGCCGGCGCTTCGAGTCCGGCGCTGCCTCCAAAACCAACCGTGAACACACTCGTGATGACCGATGCGTAGGTTTGCTGCCGCTTCATTTGACCGCGGCGCCGCGCGATGGCCTGCAAAGTTGTAGGTATTCCCGGGCCGGGGTGCTTGCCGCGAAGCAAGCGCTTAATGATGAGCCAAGTGATGCCAATGCCAATGATAGGATACACCACAAACAGCCAGTTCATTTTATCGATGGCCAAATGGTTCGTGAGGAGGTAGCGAATGGCGAAAACCCCGTTTTTCAAGGCCACAGCCACCAAACCCGAGGCCATCCCAACCACAACGCTCAACCAAATCATGGCGTGCTTGCGCCTGATGCTCAGTAAGTAGTCGCGTACGTCGGCGATGAAAGTGTCGAGAATCACGGCACAAACTTACCCCGAAATGTGTATTTTCGCCCCGCAACCCGTATTCATCTCCAACATGAGCGAAAAGAAGATTCTTGTCCCTACCGATTTCACCAAAGTAGGTGACGTTGCCATTCAACACGCCGTTGTGGTCGCCCAAGCCACCAACGCTGAAGTGCATGTGCTGCACGTGGTGAGCACCAAAAAAGACATTGACGATGCGCGGTTGAAGCTCGAAGCATTGAGCAATCGCATTCAAAGCAATCACAACTTCAAAATCAATACCGTTACCCGCATCGGTAGCATCTTTGAAGACATTGATGAATTTGCAACCGAAATCGATGCTACCCTCATCATCATGGGTACGCACGGCATTCGCGGAATGCAATTCCTCACCGGTAGCCGCGCTTTGCGCATTGTGACCGATTCGAAGATTCCATTCATCATTACCCAAGAGCGCGGCATTGGCAAAAACGGTTACGATGACATCGTGGTACCGCTTGACCTCCAACGTGAAACCAAACAGAAATTGAGCATCGTTGCCGATATGGCCCGCTACTTCAACGGCCGTGTGCACTTGATTTCACCCGGTGAAACCGATGAGTTCTTGAAAAATCAACTCGACCGCAACATCAATTTCGCAAAGAGTTTCCTCGAAGAACGCGGCATTCAATTCGATGTACGCGTTACCGAAACCAAGTCGAGCAAGTTCGTTGTAGCGGTGATTGACTACGCAACCGAAATCAATGCCGACCTGATCACCATCATGAACTTCGCCGAAAACAGCCTCATTGGCTTGATTGGAGGCGGCTACGAGCAGCAAATGATCACCAACGAATCGCAGATTCCGGTGATGTGCATCGCACCAAAAGATACCCACATCATTACCCGCTCGTTCTCGGCATGACAGCGAACCACAGCGTTAAAGGCCCCGATCGCTCGGGGCTTTTTTTATGGTATTTTGCTGCAAAAACAGGCTGTATGCTTCGGCTTCGTCCTTTGCTTTTCTTCTTTTTTTGGGGATGGATGGGGATGGCAGTTGTAAATGCCCAAGACAGTCGCTATCAGGTGCAGCTTTCGGGAGCCTTACTGCTCAACCAACCAACCGCATTTCAACAGAATGTTCTTGAACCCTTGGCAGATGACCGGTGGATGGCCCAAACCGAAATGCCGCCTCCGGTGCTGCTCGATCTCAATGTTGACGTGCCGCTGGGCAAACTTAGAGGAGGAGTGTACATCAGCTACCGCTTCAGCACCTTTGCCGATGAGGTCTCACGTGAATTCAGTGAGGGCACGGCAGGCATTGGAAGCAGGGTGTGGTCAAGCATCCGCATGACCGGTGTTCGCCTCGGGGTTGATTGGATTGACCTGCTCGGCAAGGGCAATTCGCCGCAACGGCGCTTCTTTCTTGTAACGAACCTTCGCGTTGGCGGCGGCGTGCAGTTCACTGCGCTTACCTTTCGCACAGATAATGCACCCGTTGCAGGTTTTGCGAACAACCGGCAAGCCGCCTTTGCGCCGGCCTACGACCTAGGTGCTGAACTCATCAGCGGTTTCAGGCTCGGTAACCGATGGAGTCTAGGTCTTTCTGGGACATACACGCAAAGTGAGACAGGACGAGTAAATATTGACCATCCGATTGGAACCCGTGGGGCATTGCAAGCAAACAGCTACTCGTGGAGTGGCTTTTCGGTGGGGCTCTCCATCGGTTACAGCTTTTCGTTGTAGGGGCTGAACTCAAATTCAAACTATCTTCGTTGCATGGAAATCGAATTGGCAAAACGCCGCATCGGTGTGTTGGGGGGCGGCAGCTGGGCCACAGCCATCGTGAAAATGCTCAGCAACAACCTCGACCATGTGCATTGGTGGATGCGCTCTGAAAGCGCCGTGGAACACATCAACGCTTACGGACACAACCCTCGCTACATCACCTCCATCGAGTTTGATTTGGCCAAGGTGCACGTAACCACCAACATGCAAACGGTGATTGACAACTCTGACATTGTGGTGATTGCCATACCGTCGGCGTTTCTCGATAGCACCATCAAAGAACTGAAGCCGAAAGGACTTGAAAACAAGATCATTTTCTCGGCCATAAAAGGCGTTATTACCGAGTACGATGCCATACCGGCGCGTTACATCCACAAAGAGTTTCGCACCCCGTACGACCGCATTGGCATCATTGCGGGGCCTTGCCACGCTGAAGAGGTGGCCAATGAGAAGCTTTCTTACCTGACCTTGGCGTGTCCGAACCTCGACATTGCTGCAATCATGGCCGAAAGCCTCCGGTGCAGGTACATCAAGACCTCCATCAGCGAAGATGTGTTTGGTACGGAAATCAGTGCAGTACTAAAAAACGTTTACGCACTTGCTGCGGGCATCAGCCACGGACTTGGCTACGGCGACAACTTTCAAAGTGTGCTCATTGCCAATGCTATTCAAGAAATCAAACGCTTTGTTGACGCCGTGCACGAAGTGCACCGCGATGTGAAAACAAGCGCCTACCTTGGAGACCTCCTAGTTACGGCGTATTCACCGTATTCCCGAAACCGTTTGTTTGGCACAATGGTTGGTAAAGGGTATGGTGTAAAGGGTGCCATGCTCGAAATGAACATGGTGGCCGAGGGCTACTATGCCGCCAAAGGCATCAACGCCATGAACGAAAAGTTCAAGGTTGATATTCCCATTGCCGATGCGGTGTACCGCATTTTGTACGAAAAGGCCGGTCCGGCGATTGAGTTTAGGCTCTTGGCCGATAAATTGAGCTGAGATTCAACCGTTTTCTTCACTAACTTCGTGAAGCACTGAACCTTTTGGTGGTTTGGTGCGTCATGAAAATATGCTGTTCGCCGCCCGTTTGTTGTTGACGTTTTTGGGGTGCGCCATTGCTGTGCTCGCTAGGGCCAACGGTGGGGGCTTGCCTGAATTTGTCGAAAACAAGGCCCAATGGCCCGGTGAAGTGGCCTTCCGTGCCGACATTCCCGGCGGGGTATTTTGGGCCGAGCAGCAGTCGTTCCTCTTTACCCTTGCAGGCGACGGCTGGTCATCCATCGGTCATCCATCCCCAAACGATACCGAAGCAGCTGAAGATTACCGACTTCACCATTACCGACTGAGCTTCGAAGGGAGCAGCATCCCGGCGATAGCCGGAGAAGAAGAAAAACCGCACCGATTCAATTACTTCATTGGCAACGATCAAAGCCGTTGGGCCAGCGGTGTGAAGCCGTTCAAGCGGATTCGCTACTCTGCCCTGTACCCCGGAATTGATTTGCTGGTGTACGGCAAAAACAACAACATCAAGTACGATTTTGTGGTGGCTCCCGGTGCCGATCCAACGGCCATTGTGCAGCGCTATGACGGTGCCGATGGCCTCGCCCTCGTATCGGGCAAACTCGTGGTGTACACCTCCATTCGTGAGGTGGTTGAGCTCGAACCTTACGCCTACCAGCTCATCAACGGCCAACTGGTTGACGTTGCGTGTGCCTTTGTGCTCAACGAGAACCGCGTGCACTTTGAGCTGGGTGCCTACGACCCGGCGTACCCATTGGTGATTGATCCTGAAATCAGCTTTTCGACCTTTATTGGCGCCACCTCCAGCAACTTTGGTTTCACGGCAACCGATGACGAAGATGGCAACCTTATTTCAGGAGGAGTGGTTTTCGGTCCGGGTTACCCGCTCACCCTCGGCGCGGCACAAGACAGTTTCTCAACCATCACCAACGGCAACTGCGATGCGGTCATCAGCAAATTCTCTGACGACGGTTCGCTGCTGCTGTATTCGACCTTTTTCGGGGGCAATGCCATAGAGATGCCCCACAGCGTGGTGTGCGACAGCGACGGCAATTATGTGGTGATGGGCACAACGGGAAGCACCAACTTTCCCGTCACCGACGGGGTGTTTCAACCCACGCTTGCCGGTGGTCCGCTGTTCGGCTTCGGCAGCTTTTTCATTCAAGCCGCCAACCCAAACGGTACCGACCTCTTCGTGGCCAAGTTCAATGCCGACGACAGCGGCTTGATCGCCTCTACCTACATCGGCGGTTCAAACACCGACGGCTTGAACATGGGCGATAAGCTCTTTTACAACTACGGCGACACCTTTCGCGGCGAAGTAAGTGTAGATGCCGACGACAACATTTTGGTCGCAACTACCACACTCAGTGCCGATTTCCCCATGGCCGGTGGCGGGCCTCAGCAAACGATTGGCGGCCAGCATGACGGTGTTGTTTTTCGGCTATCGCCGGATTTGAGCACCCTGCTGTGGTCAACCTACATTGGCGGATCAAGCAACGATGCGGCTTACAGTGTGCAAGTCAATAGCGCAGGAGCTGTCGTCGTTTCAGGAGGCACGTGGAGCACTAACCTGCCCATGGCGCCCGGCGCCTACCAAGCCAACAATGCCGGTGATGTGGATGCTTATGTGATTCGCTACGCCTTAGACGGCCAATCGATTGCAGCATCAACCTATTTTGGTTCGAACCAGTACGATCAGGCCTTTTTTGTTCAAATGGATTTGAACGACAACATCTACCTCCTAGGCCAAACCGACGGTAACCTCGGTGTTTCTCCGGGGGTGTATGGCAACCCGAACAGCGGACAGTTCATTGTGAAGTTCACGCCCAACCTGCAAACGCAGTTGTGGCGCACCACGGTGGGCACAGGAAGCGGGGAGGTGGATATTAGTCCGACCGCTTTCTTGGTCAGCGACTGCGACCAGATTTACTTCTCGGGTTGGGGCGGTTTGACCAACAGCTTGCAGGCCCCTTACGCCACACAAAGCACCACATTCGGACTGCCCACAACCGCCGATGCCTACCAAAGCAACACCGATGGTAGCGATTTCTACCTCTGCGTGCTCAATCCCGATGCCGTTGACCTTGCCTACGCCACCTTCTTCGGCGGAGGCACAAGCCGCGAACACGTTGACGGCGGCAGCTCGAAGTTCGACAAAGACGGCTCGGTGTATCAAGCGGTGTGCGCAGGGTGCGGCGGTTTCAGCGATTTCCCGACCACGCCCGGGGCGTGGAGCAACACCAACAACAGCTCGAACTGCAACATTGGAGTGTTCAAGTTCGACCTCGCGATACTCGATGCCGCCATCGCCGTTTCAACTCCGCAAACGGTGTGCGTGAATGAGAGCGCGCAGTTCTTCAATGAAAGCGTTGGAGCCGATACCTATGAATGGGATTTTGGGGATGGTGTTACCAGCAACGAAATGAACCCCGAACATGCGTTCTCGCAGCCGGGCATATACGCGGTTAGCCTGTACGCATCGCATTCGCTCGAGTGCAACACCCCCGATTTCACCTTTGTAACCATCGAAGTGTTGCCCGGACCCGACATTGAAGTGGATGCCGTACCGCTCATCTGCGAAGGCGAATCCATCGAATTGAACGCTTCGTCTGATCTGCCTGTAACGTGGAATCCCGACCCAACCCTCTCATCCGCGTCAGTGGAGAATCCCATCGCAACCCCTGTAAACCCAGTAACGGAGTACACGGTAAGTGCCGAGAACGAATGCGGCAGCAGCGAAGCCATTGTGGTGGTGCAGTGGGAACCCTCGCCCGTGGTCGTGCCGGCCGACCCGCTCATCTGCATTGGGCAGTCGACCACCATCGCGCTTTCGGGTGCGTTGAACTACGATTGGTCGCCGACCACCGGTCTCACCTTCACGCAGCCCAACGGCGCTGCGGTCATTGCCGCACCTACAGCAACAACCACCTACACCATCGAGGCCACCTCAGCACTGGGGTGCGTGCACGTGCACGAACTCACCGTGACGGTGGAGGTAAACACACCGGGCGGACAAGTCTACCCGACTGTATTTGCCTGCACCGGCGAGAACACCGTGCTTGAAGCCAGCAACGGCTTCGCATGGTCATGGCAACCCGCCGAACTGGTGAGCGACCCGGGTGCACAGCTGCCGGTAGTCAACCTCACCAACGACACCTGGTTCAGCGTTGAAGTATGGAACATTTGCGGCACAGGAATTGATTCGGTGTTTGTGGATGTCATTGTACCGGTAGCTTTTGCAGGCGACGATGCCGTGATGTGCCGAGGCGATCACCAAAACGTATGGGCAGCCGGTGGCGAAAGCTATTTCTGGACCCCCCAAGCCTTCGTCAGCAACCCCACCGCTGCCGAAACCTCCGTTTCACCTTACGACGACCAGGTGTTTACCGTGTACGTTACCGATGAGTACGGGTGCACGGCCACGGCCGAAGTGGCCATCAACGTGCTGCCCTTGCCGTACGTCAACGCCGGTCCTGACCGCGTGCTCGACTGGCTCGAAAGCGATTACTTGTTTGGCAGCAGCGACGGCGTTGAATCGTGGTGGGAGCCCGAGACCTACCTCAACTGCGCTGATTGCCTCACGGCCATCACCACCCCCGAACAAAGCATGTGGTACACCTTGTACACCATCGACGCCAATGGCTGCCGCAACCTCGACAGCGTGTACGTTGATGTGTTCAATCCGGTGTATGTGCCGAATACCTTCACTCCGAACAACGACGGCATCAACGACGTGTTCAGGGTAGAGGGCATTGACCTGCGCGGTTTTAGGTTGGAGGTGCACAACCGCTGGGGAGAACTGGTGTTTTCGACCGACGATCCGAACCGATTTTGGGACGGCTCAGTACAAGGGGGCGAGCATTACGTGCAGATTGATACATACGTTTGGACGGTGTGGTTTGACTCAAAAGACGGACGTCAAAAGCGAACCGGACACGTAAACGTTGTACGGTAATACCGTGTTAACGGAATTTTAAACCCCGCCGCGTGCGCAGGCGAGAAAATCGGCGCACCTTTGCAGGCCCTATGCGAGGATTTTTTATCGTCACCCTGTTCGTTTTTCTTGCCTCGGCGAGCTGGTCGCAATGCGTGACCATTGAGTCGATTCTGGTTGACGCGTGCGCGTTCGGTTCGGGCTGTGGTTCGGCTGCTGACAACGCGTGTATCTGCGAAGGCAAGAATGAAATGTTTCGTTTTCGAGTCGGTGACAATGACCTCAATGTCAATAATTTAAATATTGACTGGCCGAACAACGCGTTTCTGGGTATTTGCCAGAATGCACAAACAGCCGCAAATGTTGCCGCACTGAACGAAACCATAACGGCCTGCGGCCATCTACTGGAGCCTGTGAATGGTGTACTGCCCGCAGGTTCTCAAGTGTTGGTAATCACCTCGACCGACTTTTGTTTGGAGGCCAATCCGTTCACCAACTTGGCCGATACGATGTACGTGTTGTTCCAATGTCCGGGTAATTATTCAGGACACTTTGCGAACCATGGCCCCCCGGGTTTGCGTACGACTACCATAACCTTTGGAAACGGTTGTTTAAGCACCGTAACGTATGACCGTAGTCTTCTGATTACACAAATTGGCACATCAGGCCCCGAAGACGGCGCAGGCGTGAACTTTACCCCTGACGGCACGGCGACCTACTACAACAACGGCTGCACGGCGCCCATCATTGAGGCCATTGTAAACGCCGGTAACAATCAGCAAACCTGCGAGGGTCAACCGATTCAAATCAACGGCGTGGTTTCGGGTCCGCTCGAAAACCCGCAGTGGACGGGCGGCGCAGGCAGCTTCAGCAACCCCAATTCACCCGTAACGGTGTACACGCCTGCTCCCGGCGAAACCGGACCGGTAACCCTCACCCTCACTGCCGAAGACTGTGAAGGCCCGATCAGCGACACCGTTGTACTTACCGTGCTTCCCGAGCCCGAAGGAGAGATTTCGCTGCCCGATGGCAACATTTTGTGCGAAGGGGAGACCCTCACTCTTGCCACCACCAACGGTCTGTCGGGCCAGTGGAGCACAGGCGTTACGGCACCCTCGATCGAAGTGAGCGAAGCAGGCAGTTACAGCGTTGAAATTGCCAACCTCTGCGGCGTTGCCAGCGATGAGGTGGTGATTTTTGGTTCGGCTTCGCCGGATGCCGCCCTTGCACAACCGGGGCCGTATTATTTGTGCAATGGGGGCTCTGTAACCATTGAATCGACCTCTTTGGATGATTTACTTTGGCCGGATGGAGAGTCGGATGGATTCTTCACCGTTGATGAAGCCGGCGAATACATCCTTACGGTGACCAACGATTGTGGCAGCATCGAAGTGCCCCTCATCGTCATTGACGGAGGCGACGCCCCCGCGGCCGCAATCATTAACGAAGGCGAAGGTGCGCTTTGTCCGGGCGATGTGACTATCCTATCCGCCGAAGGCGAAGGAAGCTACCTCTGGAGCACAGGTGAAACCACACCCACCATTGAAGTGCCTTCGGGGAGCTACTCGCTCACCGTGAGTTCGTCATGTGGCAGTTCGCAAACCGACATTGAAGTGGAGGCCATTCCCGGCGCTCCGGTGGTGATTGTTGAAGGCGATGCCGTTGCCGTATGCGAAGATGGCGACTTTGCCATTGCCACCGCCGAGGGCGACGGCGTGATGACCTGGAGTAACGGTACGCAAGGACCGCTTTTGGTGACTGATACGATAGGGTACTACGTAGTGACCGCCGTGAACGACTGTGGCACTTTTACTGCCGGTGTGCAAGTGCAGCCCTCATCGGTTGCAGCCTTGTTTGTGCCCTCTTCACCCGAGCGCAGTTTGCCGGTTGATTTGACCTTTATCAACCTCAGTTCGGGCGGTGCCATTGCCTTTGAATGGTTTGTTGACAGCGTATCGGTGAGCACTGTGCTGAACTTGACCCGATTGTTCAACTGGCCCAATACCTATATGGTCGCACTCACAGCGACCGATGCGTTTGGGTGCAGCGATACCTACAGCTTGCCAATTGAGATTGTGCTTGAAGATGACATTGTGTTCGTTCCGAATGCCTTTACGCCCGACAACGACGGCCTGAACGAGGTTTTTCGTGCGTATGGTCCGCCGGTTGATGATTTCCGCATGGAGGTTTACAACCGCTGGGGCGAGGTCGTTTTCGTTTCGGAAGACATGAACCGCGGTTGGACGGGCGACGTGATGAACAGCGGCTACTACGGTCAGAACGAGAGTTATGCATGGGTGATCACGTACAGTTACGACGACGAACGCGTGCGGCTCACCGGGCATGTAATCGTACTTCGTTAGAAATTTTTCCACCTAGCTTTGTGGGAATTGGAATAAAAGCGTAACTTCGCAGCCCGTTTTCGGGAGCAGTAAAGAATTAATTTATAGCACTGTGGATACTTTGAGCTACAAAACCGTTTCAGCGAACAGCGCGACGGTAGATAAGAAATGGCTGGTGATTGACGCCGAAGGTCAAACCCTCGGTCGCTTGTCGGCTACCGTAGCAAGTTTGTTGCGTGGCAAGCACAAAACCAACTTTACCCCGCACGTTGATTGCGGCGATAACATCATCGTGATCAATGCCGAGAAGGTTGCCCTTACCGGTTCTAAGTGGGACGATAAAGTGTACATCCGCCACACAGGCTACCCAGGTGGTCAGCGTGAGCGCACCGCCCGTGAAGTGCTGAAGCGCAAGCCGGCCGATCTCGTTGAGAACGCCGTACGCGGTATGCTCCCTAAAACCCGTTTGGGCCGTGCTCAGTTCCGCAACCTTCACGTAGTGGTAGGTGGCGCGCACAAGCACGAAGCACAGAAACCCGAAATTTACGTTATCAAGTAATTAAGTCTGACCGATGGACGTTATCAATACTTCAGGACGCCGTAAGACCGCTGTAGCCCGTATCTACATGAAAGAGGGCTCAGGCAAGATCACAGTGAACAAGCGCGAGCTTGAGAACTACTTTCCCGACGGCGTTCTCCGTTACAAAGTGAACCAGCCATTTGCACTCACCGACACTACCGGAAAATTCGACGTGAACGTGAACGTAAACGGCGGTGGCATCACCGGCCAAGCCGAGGCTGTACGCCTTGCCATTTCAAAGGCGTTGATTGACCTCAACGAAGAATACAAGCCCCTTCTGAAAGCTGAAGGTTTGACTACCCGCGACCCGCGTATGGTTGAACGTAAGAAGTTCGGTCAGAAGAAAGCACGTAAGAAGTTCCAGTTCTCGAAGCGTTAATCTGCGCTTTCTTGAACGTTACGATAATTCAAGACTGTTTAGTATCCAAACATCCGGGATCCCTATGGGCTACCCGGGTGTTGCTTTAACACCAGGAAGGTAAACACCATGCAAAAACCAACTTTTCAAGAATTGCTCGAGGCCGGAGTACACTTCGGTCACCTCAAGCGCAAGTGGAACCCCAACATGGCTCCGTACATCTTTACAGAGCAGAAGGGTATCCACATCATCGACCTGAACAAAACCATCGCAAAACTTGACGAAGCGTCTAACGCCCTCCGTCAAATCGCTCGTTCAGGGAAGAAGATCCTTTTCGTTGCCACCAAAAAGCAAGCGAAAGAAATCGTAGCCGAGCGCGTTGCCAACGTGAACATGCCGTTCGTAACCGAGCGCTGGTCAGGTGGTATGATGACCAACTTCGCCACTGTGCGCAAGGCGGTACGCAAAATGTCGCAAATCGACAAAATGGAGACCGACGGTACTTTCAACACCTTGTCAAAGCGCGAGCGTTTGCAAGTGAGCCGTCAGCGTGCGAAACTTGAGAAGAACCTCGGTTCAATCGCCGATTTGACCCGTCTTCCAGCTGCACTCTTCGTGGTTGACGTGAAGAAAGAGCACATCGCCGTTGCTGAAGCCATTAAACTCGGTATCCCCGTATTCGCAATGGTTGATACCAACTCTGATCCTCGTTTGGTTGATTTCCCAATCCCGGCAAACGACGACGCATCAAAGTCAATCGCTAAAATTCTCGACGTTGTGTGCGGAGCCATCTCTGAAGGTCTCGGCGAGCGCAAGAATGAGAAAGACAAGCGTGCTGAGAAGAAAAAAGAGACTGTAGAAGAAGGCGACGATAATTAATCTGTCCTTCACACGCTCTGAACAGGAAAACGTTTAATTGGCCGGAGTTTTCATCCGACCATACAACACCATAGAACAATGGAATCTGTAAAAATTTCCGCGTCTGAAGTCAACAACCTCCGCAAGATTACTGGCGCAGGTATGATGGACTGTAAGCAGGCACTCGTTGAAGCCGGTGGCGACACCGAGAAGGCCATCGAAATCCTCCGCAAGAAGGGTCAGAAAGTGGCTGCAAAGCGCAGCGATCGCGACGCAGCAGAAGGTCAGGTTATTGCCAAGACCACGGCCAATGGCGACCGCGCTGTGATGATCGTCCTTAACTGTGAAACCGACTTCGTTGCCAAAAACGAAGCCTTCGGTGCTGTTGCTCAGGCCATCCTCGACATTGCCATTAACCACAATCCGGCTGACCTTGACGCTCTTCGCGCCCTTCCTTTTGGAAACGGCATGAGCATCACTGAAAAGTTGACTGAAGAGATTGGCAAAATCGGTGAGAAAATTGACCTCTCTGCTTACGAAACCGTAAGCGGTGCGTCAACCGTGGCATACAACCACCCCGGTAACAAACTCGCTGCCATCGTTGCGTTTAACGAGAACATCGGTGAAGAAGCCGGTCGTGACGTAGCCATGCAAGTGGCTGCCATGGCTCCTGTAGCTGTGAATCCTTCTGAAATCCCAGCCGACCTTATCGAAAAAGAGCGCGAAATCGCGCGTGAGTTGGCCATTCAAGAAGGCAAGCCTGCTGATATGGCTGATAAGATTGCTGAAGGCCGCATCAACAAGTGGTACAAAGAGGCTGCGTTGCTCGAACAACAGTTCATCAAAGACAACAAATTGTCTGTTGCGCAGTACCTCAAGTCGGTAAACAGCGGCCTTACTGCCACTGGTTTCCGCCGCATCCAACTCGGATAATTCATCGTTAATACGATACACCAAAGGGGAGCTTCGGCTCCCTTTTTTTGTTTCCCATCGCGGCTTTGGTGTGCGCTTAAGGCAAAAATTCAGCTTCGTTGGTTACCTTAGCCACCTAAATTGTGACCAACCCTCTTTGTATGATTTCGAAAAGCGCGAAGATCCATCCATTGGCCTACGTAGAAGAAGGCGTTGAAATCGGCGACAATGCCATTATCGGACCGTTCTGCATCGTCAGAAAGGGCGCGAAGATTGGCAACAATTGCAAGTTTACCGCCTACTGCGAAATTCGTGAGAACGTAGTTGTGGGTGAGAACACCACGATGGGCAGCCGCTGTACCATCTCTGCCGATGCCACCATTGGTAAGAACACCACCATCAAGTACAGCTTCGTCCTCACCGATACACCTGACTTGAAAGAAGGACATGTTAAAGTGGTAAAGGGCGTGGGCGATAACGTGCTGATCGGAGCCAACGTGACCTTAATGCCTGGCTTTAGCATTGGCGACAACAGCATCATTGGCGCCTGTTCACAAGTGCGCAGCGATGTTCCGGCAAACGAAATATGGTACGGCTCACCTGCGAAGTTTTTTAAGCGAAATGAATGATCCTCGGCCCATTGAGGAGTTGATCGCATGCGGATTTTTGCATCCTGTTGATGGTTCTACTTCTTTACCCAGTGCCTATGTGTTTGCCAGCTTGAAGCGGCAAAGTG
This sequence comes from Flavobacteriales bacterium, assembly GCA_036835325.1. Classification (GTDB taxonomy): domain Bacteria; phylum Bacteroidota; class Bacteroidia; order Flavobacteriales_D; family Sanyastnellaceae; genus CAMCHP01. Next base: position 37,049 of record DAITMF010000007.1, on the reverse strand, counting down.
CGCAGTCGTTGGTTTGGATAAAATCAGCAGCCCACTACGAACTGATTGAACAGGGTATGGTGATTCTCGCTGACACGGTGTACCGTGAACTCGACGCCCAAGGCAAGCTGAAGCCGCATGTGGTGCATCTCCTCGCAACCGGATTAACACCGCGAATGGCCTTCATACGGTTGCTGAATCACGTGCATTTACCGGTCATTGACCAACGGAACTACGCCGCTGATCATCGAGCGAAAGGCATAGCCGTGTTCGATGGCGCATTCATCGGTGCAAATGTGCGCATTGGTGCGGGAACGGTGGTTTACCCGAATGTAGTGATTCACGAAGGGGTGACGATTGGGCAGAACTGTGTGGTTCGTGAGAACACCTGCTTAGGTACCTTCGGAATGGGATTTGAGCAAGATGACCAAGGCCATTGGGTGCGCTTCCCCCAAATTGGAGGCCTGATCATTGGCAACGATGTTGAAATCGGTTCGCATTCCGACATTAAACGCGCGGCGCTTGACGATACGCTCGTTGGCGATGCATGCAAACTCGGTTCATACGTGAACATCGGCCACAACTGCATCGTGGGCGACCATTCGTTGTTTACCGTTCGCTGCATTGTTGGCGGTTCTTCAGTGATCGGTCGAAACTTCTTCATGGGGATGAATGCATCCATAAAGAACGGCGTCAACGTGGGTGATAATGTTACCCTGGGAGCCCATTCCTTCCTCAACAAAAACGCCGAGTCAGATGCCACGTACATTGGCACTCCGGCGGTACTGGTCTCACGGAAAAACGAGCAATAAAAAAAAGCCGTCAAACGACGGCTTTTTGAGGAGGTCCCGAGCGGATTCGAACCGCTGTACAAGGTTTTGCAGACCTTTGCCTAGCCCCTCGGCCACAGGACCCTCATTTGGGGAGTGCAAATATAACAAATCCCCGGAGCTTGCAAGCATTCAACGCGAAGTCTATAAAAAGGTTTCGAAGCCCTCTTGAATTGGCCTGAACCCGTTGTTAGCGCAGCAACTCAATGTTGATGGCTTTCTTCTTGCCTTCAGGCCCAATAACGATTTCGTAGGTCAGTCGGTCGCCGCGGTGCAGGTCGTTGAAATCGCAGTTCGTCAAGTCAGAGTAATGGAAAAACGTGCCCTGCGGCGGCTGCCCAACGAAGCCATAGCCCTCTTTCAATACGAAGATTTCGCCCTCTTCGCGCACACCGTCGGTTTCAATGGTGTCAGCGCGGTTGAAGTCGTCTTCGTCGTCGGTGTCGGTAGCGAGCCGCAATGCATTGGCAGAATGGGTGTATTGGGTGTTTTTTTCGCCTTCGGCGGATGCGTTCTCACGCGCAAACACGAACAGTCCTTTCACGAATGAGTCATCGGCGTAATCGGGGTCATCGATAATTCTGTGCATCTCGATCGGATGCGTGGCTTCATCCATAAGATCGTGCGATGTGCGGGTTGAGAACTGCTTTCCGTACTCATTGACCGTGTCGAAGTCCCACCCGAGTACCATCACCCGAATGCCCAATGTGTTCAGTTTACGCACCAACGGCACATAGTCACCATCCCCGGCAATCAACACCACCACATTGAAGTGCTTGTAAACGCTCAATTCGTACGCTTCGAGCGCCAACCAAACGTCGATGCCCTTTTCTTGGAAACGTCCGCCGTAACTGCGCACTGGCAAGTAGTGGGTGGTAACGCCCGATGCTACGAGAATGTCATCAAACACCCGTTCGTGGTAAATCAGCTTCTCACGCGAACTGGCTTCAGCAGCTGAGAGACGCCCCCTGAAGTAATGCGCATCTACAATTTGCGACAGGCGAAGGTCGGTGTTGAAGGCGTCGGCCACCTGTTGGCGGATGAACCGATGCAATCCGTCAATGCTGATTCGCGCACGACGCTGGTGCGCATAGCTGTAATAGTTGCTAACGTGGTAAAAGAAATTGCCGTCGTAGAAAACGCCAATTCTAAGTAGGTTCGATTCAATGGATTGCATCTCGGAAGTTCTCTTACAAAGGTACAAAGGAATGGACGCCTTGTTCTGCCATTCCTCGAAAGGACAATCGGCTGAGAATTCTTCCTACTTTCATGCGCTGATTTTACGGTATGGCACCTGCGAAACTTCACTCATCAAAAAGGCGTGTTAAGCGCCAGTGGTTTGTGCTGTCTTTGGTAGCTGTGCTTTTGGCGCTTGGATGGATGAGCCGCCATTACCTCACCACCTTGATTCCCTATCCTGAATGGTTGCCCATTCGTGAACATGCGAACCATACCTTCGGTATTGATGTGTCGCATTACCAAGGCAGCGTTTCGTGGTCAATGGTCGCGCAATCGCACCACCCAATCGAATTCGTTTTCGTGCGCGCCACGATGGGGAAGGATGGTCGCGACCAACAATTTGTGGCCAACTGGGAAGGCGCTTCGGAAATAGGTCTTCTGCGGGGTGCGTACCACTACTACCGTCCCTGGGAAACTTCGACCGAGCAGTTTGACAATTATCGTTCGGTGGTTCAGCTTCGACCGGGCGATCTTCCACCTGTGCTTGATGTGGAAGAGATGGGTTCGCTTGGTCGTGACAACCTCCGCAAGGGTGTAGCCAACTGGATAGCGCTCTGCGAGGCTCACTATGGCATGAAGCCAATCATCTACACCGGACGAAATTTCTACAAAGCCCACTTGAGTGACATCGTCAAGGGCTGTCCGCTCTGGATTGCCGCCTACAGTGGCAAACACCGCTTGCGCGGCATCGATTGGCATTTTCACCAGTTCACTGAGCGGGTGCGTGTGAACGGCATACGGGGAGGTGTTGACGGCAACGACTTCAACGGCAGCATCGACGAACTGCGTGCGATGGCCATCCCTCCATCCCCATAAAACCTGATTTTCAGCCCATAGAACGAGCAAGCAGCGCCCGTAAGCGCAAAAAAAAAGACCGCTATTGCGGCCTTTCTCTTGCAATGAAGTTTGCTTATTGCTTGGTACACGTAGCAGTGCACGAATCACTTTCAGCACCGGCTGAAATGTTGTAGGTGAGGGTCAAAATGTTGCCGATCAACTGACCGTTGCCACTTACGGTAAAGGCTATGCCTTGATCATTGATGGTTTGGTTCGGAATGGTCACGCTGTTGCCGGTGATGCTTGCACTAACGCTAATGCCGATGTCGTAGAAATTGTTGATGATGATGTTGCTTACACCGGTGCTTGACGAGGTTACACTCATAGAGAAGGTGTAGTTCCCGCTTTGGCAGCTCTCTTGCACGCTGTACGAGCCCACGAACTTGGCGCGTACCTCTGTTTCGCAGTTGGTACCTTCGTAGCCGGTCGCGCAGAGGCAAGTGCCTTCGTCACAGGTACCGCCGTTTTGGCAAACAACATCTTTGCATTCGTCTTTACAACCGGTGAGGGCGAGCGCTACGAACGACAGCGCGAGAGAAAACAAACGTAGGGTTTTCATTGTGAATGAGTTTTGGTTCCGCAAGAGTACAAAAAGCTGCGTTGATAGCAATCGCTCGAGCCTGTTTATTGTGTATTCACAGCGCCTGACGGTACACCTTGCAATGCCTGAACATACCACACAGGGTTTTCAGATAGGTTGCGGCCAAAGGCGTATGCATGGGTTGTCGTGTACACAGCCACAACCTCTGCAGCCGATAATGCATCAATAACCTCACCATCAAACGACTGTGAATATACATTGCCGGTTCCTGAACTGTTGCGCGTTAGGCCATATCCACCTGTGGTAGTGTACACGACAACCTTGTCTGACGAGCCCATCACACCCAGCACAGTTCCGCTGAGTGACGATGAGTACCACACAGGGTTATCGGAAGCATTCAGCGTAAAGCCAAACACTGAGCTCGATGTTGCGAGCACGATACCTTGTTCGCTGCTGCCGCTGGCGACCACAGGGCCGTCAAGCGTTACCGCGTACCAGTTGGTGCTGTTCGCAATATTGCGGGCAACACCGTAGGCATGGGTTGAAGTGAAAACGACCACCATGTTACCCACGCTGATCGAGGTGCACGCCTCTGCGCCCGAAGGGCCGGGAATGCCTTGTACCCCTTGCGGCCCAGGATTACCCTGTGGTCCGGCCGGACCAACAGCACCCACTGGCCCTTCAGAACCCGGAATGCCTTGTTCGCCTTGCGGCCCGGGCAAACCTGGTTCGCCTTGCGCGCCCGTTTCACCGGGAAGTCCTTGAGGCCCTATTGGTCCTTGCGGTCCGGGCTCGCCTTGCGGTCCAGCAGGGCCGATTGGACCTTGTGGTCCGGTTTCACCTTGTGGCCCTTGGGGTCCCGTAACACCACCGTTCCCTGCGTAAAAGGCGTAGGGAACGCTCAGCAGCTGCGATTGGGCGGTCAGCGTGTAGTCATTGCCGCCATCGGGGTCAACGTTGGCCACCATAAAGTAAGAGCCGTTTCCCCAATCGATGCCGCTTAAACTGCCCGATTGCGCATTTCCCTCGCCAATTACCAAGGTCATGAGTCCGTTCGCGTTGGTCACTGCTGCGTGGATTTCGGTAAACACAACTGCACCGTTGACGCTGTTGAGGCGAATCTCAGCCAATACACCAACATCGGTATTTGCGATGATTTGATTTTCGCTGTCGCGGATGACCGCCTGAAAGCTCATGCCCGCAGGTACTTGGGCAGTCGCTTGAACAACCACGAGACACTGAATGCTAAATAGGATGAAAAGGATGCGCATCGGGGCTTACGATTGGATGATTAAACGCAGCCGGATTTTTTGGCTGTCAAGTCGGGTAAGTTCTACAATGTATACGCCTGAAGCGTAGCGTTCAAGGTTGATGTTTAGCGAAGATGAAGGCATCATCATGCGCTGGGCCAATCGGCCGGTGGCGTCGAAAAGGGCAATGCTCGCAACTTCATCGAAGCGTGCGTATTCGAGCGTGGCGAAGCTGCGGGCCGGATTCGGGTAGAGCGAAAGCGATGAATGTGCTTCGCGATTTGAAACTGCGCTTTCCCCATCGGTGTATGCTTGCTGAACCCCGAGTTGAATGCTTCGCTGCGTGCTGATCGCCGTGGTAAATGCCACTTGTCCTAAGGTGAAATCTACCGAGCCGGAAGCCGATACGCTGCCGGCACCGGCCGATGAAAAGGCGGTTTGCGCACTCCCGTTCAAGAAGAACAGCGTGCAAACCAAAAAGAAGAGATACTTCAGGTGCTCTGGCATGCGACTAAAGTACCCAAATTGCATCAATCACAAAGTGTGCCAGAACGTGCCAGCAAATGCGGTAGAGTTTGTTGCACTTTGGTCAATTGATCGAACTGTTTAAACCGTAATGGTGCCCAAGAGCGCGAGTTTCATACCTCGGAGTCAATAAAAAAAGCCCGCGAAGCGGGCTTTTCAGAGAGAGCATGGTCGAAACCATTGTTCGAGAGTAAGTTGGGAACGTTAAGTTACCAATGTGACGTTTCACAAGTCAAAGATGGCAGTGAATTGTGCTATCCGCTTCATACCAAAGTATGAATGTGCAGCGCGATTGAACGATTGTACCAAACAATGAAAAAGAGGAGCCTGCAATGGCCCCTCTTTTCTTGTCGTACAGGTTAGGCTTAGTGTGTTAGTTACAAACCTGTCCGAACGCGCTTAAAAAGATGAGCAAATCGTTGACGGCAACATTGTTGTCGCCATCGAGGTCGGTGAGGCAGTTGGAGCAAGATGAACCAAAGGCAGCAAGGAAGATGAGAAGGTCAGTGCTGTTAACCGTTAGGTCATTGTTGAAATCACCCACGCAGAGAGGCGTATTGTCGGTAGAAACGAGTACGTTATAGCTGCCTTCTTGTTGGTTGACACCTTCAATGCGGATGTAATAGGTGTTTCCGGGAGTTAAGTTGCTGAGCGCACTAACTTCTCCAGCATTGGCTCCTTGTGCATTGGTGCATTCAACCTCGGTAAGGTTTGTGCAAGAACCGGTATAAATGGTTTGCTTCATGTTGAAGTTGGGGAAGGCAGTGTCGGGTGTGACGTTTGAGGTTGTCACAGTAGCCAATCCGTTCTCCGGCGCGTTGAAGCTGTACCAAACCGTTTTTCCAATGTTCACGTTGCACGATGATATGGGGTCTGACCCCGCTGATGCACATCGGTTTGAGCCAAACACCTCACTATCGAGCGTTAAGGGAGCAGCGCTATGGCATTCGTCATTGTCAGGCAGGCATCCATTGACCCGTTCGTAGGCCCCTCGGTCAACGGTACCATCAATGATGCGTGGATTTCCGTCAACATCCGGCGAAGCCGGGAAAACGAAATTATTTGAGCCACTGTTGATAGCTCCTGAAAACGACTGTAACCTGAAGTCACCTGTTTCAGGTGAAACAAAGTACGGGTCAGTGTTTGATATGAAATTGGGATTGGCGGTTGGAAATACTTCGTTTTGCATCACATTGTGGCCGTTGGTTATGGAAATAGGGGTTAGGTATTGACGGTTTAAGTTGCCGGGGTTCCAAAGGATGCTGTTGCGCATGGTGTAGGTGGTCGTTGTGGCACCGCCTCCTGCATGAATCACTGCATTGGTAGCCGTATTGTGAGCAATGGTTGAGTTGATGATGTTGATTGTACCCGTAGACACCCGCACGCTCGACCAGCCCGAATTGCTGTGAACGAGGCAGTTTGCCAAGTCAAGGTTTGTGTTGTTCAGAGCTGTAATGGTAGAGTTTCCAGTCGATTCGGTTGCAGGTGAGGCATTGTTAAAGAACGACGATCGCAAGACCGCGAGCGATGAATTGTCGCTGAAGTGTAGGGCAGCCCCGCCATTTTCAGTTACGTTATCATTGAACACGCAATCGCCCAAGCCGGTGTTGGAGAACACCCCCGTTACTGCTCCTCCGTTGCCCGAGAGGTTAGAGGTAAACGTTGATGACAGCAAGGTTAAATCGGTGTCAGAAACGTAGAGTGCGCCTGCCTGGTTAACACTTGTATTCTCCGAGAACTGGCAATTGTTGAAGACGAGCTGCTGCGACGCCACGGCGTGAACTGCGCCTGCAAAGCCAATGGATTTGTTGTTCTCGAATGTACATCGCTCGAAGTCTACATTGCCGCAGAATTCGATTGTGACGGGAGCCATGGCGCCTCCAAGCGCCTGAACACCCGAGGGTGACAATTCAACAAAGTTGGCACCGCCGTCACTGAACCTCACGTTTTTTAAGTGATGGTTGCCTGTATTGCTCATACGAAGGATGACCGGTGTGGCCTTGTCAAGAAGCAGTGGCCCAGGTAAGAACAAGCCCGAGAGGGTTGTGTAACCGGTGTCAGGGTTCTGCGACTCGAGCAGTTCATCACCCACAAACCCACCAATGATGTTGCAGTTGTGGCACAATTCAAAGTTGGTGGCGAAGACTGGGTTTGAGAACACGGCATCAAGAATCACCTTCCCATAGATCCCTGATGACACCCAGAAATCGACTTCAGCGGTGGTGGCCATGTCAATTGAACCTAACTCTCCTGCCGCAGTCGCCCAAGTGCGTCCGGATTGCACGAACGCATTTCCTTTCTTAACATACACGATGGGTTTAGCTGTGTTGGCCATTTCAACCGCACCGATATCAATCGCTCCCAACAAGTTTCGCGGGGCGCCATATACATCGATCGTGCCGGTAGTGTGTTGCTGAAGGGCGGCGTTGCGCGCAATCGAACCGGGGGCTAGGTTGACATTTCCAATGGACGGACACACCAGCTTGGGGTCACTGTTGGTATTCGAGCCGAAGCCGTAGCCTTGAATAATGTTGCCCTCCAAGGTTAGGTTGTTGTTCTGATTGAACCAATTGTTGATTTGCGGCTCAATGTTGCCCCAGAGAATGCTGTTGTACACTTCAATCGGAGGGTGGTAGTTTCCGGAGGGATAGCCTATGGCACCGGAATACTGCGAGCTAGGACTTGGCTGAGTAAATGCAACCACCGTATTGGCAGAAAAGGTGCAATGGGTAACGCGCATGGGGCTTCGCGCGCAAATTCCGGCAAAAGCGTTATTCCAACTTGAAACGGTGTTTTGTGTAAATGTGCTGGTGCGAATTTCGCAGAGCGACGACACTTCGCTGTAAATCGCTGCGCCACCTACGCCATTTCGGGCATTTTTGGTGAATTGGCATCGGTCAACAAGTGCGGTAGCGTTGCTTCCGCCATAAAGGTAAAGTGCGCCTCCGTAAGTGTCAATGTTACCCCCGGTGCGGTTTGACTCAAAGATGCAATTGATTACGGTGAGAGGCGTACCTGCTGATCCCGATAGGCGAACCGTCGCAATCGAATTCGTTTGGTTGTTGAAAAAGTAGCAATTGCGCAGGGTCATTGTGTTGGGAAGGGCCATTTCAATGGCTGAACCCTCTTCAAATAAGACGGCCCCTGGGCTAGCCGTGCCGGCGAACACTATGCCGTCGATTACGATGACCTTCCCTAACGATGTGATCTTTAGCAATTGACGTTTTGATTCGAAGACTGACACGGGTGATTCGCCATCGATGGTGGTGACGTTAAGCGTAATATTCCGCTGTTGGAGGTTGACCTCATTGCCCGCAAAACCACCGTAAATGGCAACGCTGTGGCTGAGGAAATAGGGGTCGGTTTGGTTCCCAGGGGGGACATAGCTGCCTTGGGCAATCCATATTTCATCACCATCGATGGCTGCGGTCAACGCCTGTTCAATTGTGGTGAAAGCCGCCTGCCAACTGAGGCCGTTCCCGTTTCCTGATGCGTTTGCTCGTACATAAAAACGAATCGCAGAACTGTCAATTCCGGTGAGTACCAGTGCAAAGAGAATGAGGTAGCGCATAGAGCATTCGTTGAGGTTAAGAACTGTATGTCAGCTGAAGCTCGCAACAGCAAATGCTTCAACCTTTTCAGTACCGAAACTACACGTGTTCTGCTCGAGCCACTTCATACTAAAGTGTGAAGCGGCTGGGTGTTAACGTAAAAGCTCTGTAATCTTGAACATCAATTCAGTGCGGTTGCGCACGTCGAACTTGTCGAAGATGGTCTGCATTTGGCTTTTGATGGTGTGCACCGTCACGAAGAGCGCCTCGGCGATGTCGCGGTTTGATTTGCCTTGCAGAAGTTCATTCACAACGGCCAATTCGCGCTGCGTCAAGGGGGTCGGCAATACCTGATTCAGCACCTCGACCGGTTTGCGTGACCCCGTGCGTTGCAAATGATTGTAAATGCCCAAGTCGATGGCTGCAAAAAGTTCACGCTCATTGAAGGGCTTTATCAAGTATGAACTCGGACGCGTATCGCGCGCACGCTGTACGGTTGCCGAGTCTCCGTGAGCAGTTAAATAAATGAGGGGCACATGGTCTGAAAACAACAGTTCATTGGCAAGTTCAATGCCGTCGTCGTTCCCTAAGTTAACATCCAAGATCACGGCATCAGGGTATGGTGGAATGAAGAGCTGTCGAGCAGTGGTCGCGTTCTTGGCGATGCCCGTTACGCCAAAACCCTGTGCCTTTAAGAATGACTCAATCTCCATCCCAATAACGGGCTCGTCTTCTACGATCAGAATCTTGTATACTTTGCTCATGCTTTCGATTTGTACGGCACTACCAGCCGTGCGCGAACCCCGTTATTTGAAACGGTGGAGAACTCAGCACCCATGCTCTCGCTTAGCGATTCGATCATTCGGTGTCCGAAACCAAGCCCTACCTTGCTCTGGTCCATTCCAACGCCGTTGTCAACTACATCAAGTGCAATGTGGTTTCCGGTATGCCGTAAACCAATTTCGATTTGGCCCTGGCTTTGTCCGACAAAGGCATATTTAACGGCATTGGTAATGAGTTCATTCAGAATGAGGCCCATTGGAATAGCGACATCCACATCAAGTTCATCTACGTCAACGTGAATTTTGGTAGCGATTTCACAGTCTTCATCTGCCATTGTGTCAATCACTTCATGGGCTAGTCGCTGAATGTAGTTACCCATTTCCACGCGGGTGAATTTCTCTCCATCTTGGTAAAGGTTTTGGTGGATGAGCGACATGCTTCTTACCCTCGACCTGCTGAGGTTTAACGCATCTTTTGCCGCCTGATCATTAATGGTGTTGCTTTGGATGCTGAGCAGGCCGGAAATAATCTGCAGGTTGTTTTTAACCCGATGGTGGATTTCACGCAGCATAAGTTCGCGATCGTCTAGGGCGCGTTCAACGATGCGTTTCTGTTCAGACAAGCTTTTGTTCGCCTTCTGCTTGACGTAGCCGTACGAACCGGCAGAAAGTGCGAGTAAGACAAAGAGCAGAACGCCGCCCGCCATTTTTGCCCGCGACTGTGTGGCTTCTTTGATTTCCAATTCCTGCTTCAGAATGGTGTTTTCCTTTGCGTGCAACTCATACTTGGCCTGCATTTCACTGAACAGCCGTTCGTTTCGGTCACTCGTTAAACTATCGCTCAAGCTTTTATAATTCTCCAAGTGGATCAGGGCTTTATCAAGCTTGCTTTCTGAGCGAGCCAGTTGGTACATGTACAGTTCGGCATACCGAAGCAATGACTTTCGTTCACTTGTTTGCAGAAGCAGTTCGTATCCTTCTTCGATGTACGGCTTGCTTTCGGCTATGCGCCCAAGGTCAAACAGCGATCGGCCGTAGGCAAGGATATGAATCATGTATTCCCAGTTCTTGTTTTTTTGAATCACCGGATGCGAACTTTCCAAATAGGCCACTGCCACCTCCGGGTGCCCTAGATTGTAACTTGAAATGCCTAGGCCGGTTTTGATGAGGGCCATGTTCTCTTGATCTCCATTGGCTGTATAAATGGCCAATGCCCGTTCGAAAAAAACCAGTGATATACTGTCTTTTTCGATGTAGGCGTAGGCATAACCGAGGTTGTTGCACGTATTGGCGACACCGATGGAGTCGCCCAATGCTTTCTTTATCACAAGCGATTTTAGGTAGACTTCAATGGCCTGTTCGTGCTTACCAGAATTTCGGTAAAGCACGCCAAGGTTGTTGAGTACCTTGCCTTGACCGGTTAGATCGTCCAGTGCTTCGAACTTGGCAAGGGCTTCATCGTAGAAGGTGTGCGCTTTTAAACGATCGCCGGCGTAATAACAGGCGATGCCCTTGGCATTGATCAAGTTGGCTTCGAAATTGGCGTCTCCAACCCGTTTCGCGGCTTGTCGTGCGCGCTCGTATTCCGATAATGCACGGTCGAGGCTGTCGAGGTACTCGTACGCTAGGCCTTTGGCGTTCAACACCTTACTCAGTGCCGTGTCATCGGCATACCGAATCGATAGGGCTTCAGCGCGTGTAGCATAGTCAAGTGCGCGCAGAGGAGCCGTCGGCGCTAGCTCCAATGCACTATCACGTAAGCTATAAATCTGCAAAGAGTCAGCATGTCCAAGGCCTGTAAGCGCATGCGCTGCGCCAAGCACAGACAAGAACAGGGCGATTAAGGTAACCGAAAACAAGTGAGTTAAGGTCGTTTTCACAAGAGAGCTTCGCTTCTCGAAATGTACGGCATACACAACGCTTTCTGCTTTTTGACACACTGAAAATTGATGGATTTTTCATTCGGATGGACGGAAAACCGAAATTTGACCAACTTACATGTTGCACTTCCAATAGATTTCGTACCTTTGCCCTCCTCAAATTTAGACGAATGAACCCGTATACTCCCTACAGAATTCCCTTTCTGGGGTTGAAAATCGGGCGGCACGACTTCGAATTTGAGCTGGACGATACGTTCTTTGCGTCATTTGAATACTCCGAAATCAGCGGAGGAAAGCTGCAGGCCGATCTGCTGCTTGATAAACAGGGCTCGATGATGGTGCTCGATTTCCATGTCTACGGTACCGTGTCTGCCGAGTGCGACCGGTGCGGCGACCCAATGGAAGTTGACGTCGAACACACCGATCGCCTCATTGTCAAGTACGGAGACCAAACCGGAAGCACCGAAGATGAAATCCTCGTGCTTGGGCCTTCTGAACACCTCCTCGAACTTCATCAGTACCTCTACGAATACGCCCACCTCGGGCTGCCTTCGAAACGGGTGCACGACGATGAAGCCGATTGCAATCAAGAAGCGCTCGCGCGCCTTGACGCCCTCCGCACCGATGACACGAGCGATGATGACGATGATGAACCAACCGACCCCAGATGGGAAGCATTGAAGAAATTGAAGTAATACGTTGAACGATGGCACATCCTAAACGAAAGCAGTCGAAAGCCCGCAGCGCCAAGCGCCGCACCCACTACAAGGCAGAAGCGCCTACCATCTCTATTTGCCAAACCACCGGCGAAGCGCACCTGCGCCACCGAGCCCACATGGTTGATGGCAAACTGTACTACAAAGGCAAAGTCGTTCTTGAGAAAGAGGCCTAAGCCTTTGTCTCATTTCCGAAATACCGATTTCCGGGGTGGCCGTTTGGCCACCCCTTCTTGGTTTATACCCTTCGGTTCTCATGACCCACACGGTCACCCATCCGGCGAAGCCGAAAAACCAAACACTTTGATGGTGTATCATTCACACTTCATCATGAAATGCCATGTCGGCGAAAAGCATAACTTAGCGGCCTCAATTCTGTAACCCGCACGTGCACGAAACCTACCGCAATGGGGGAAATTAAAGCAGCCATCACAGCAGTTCAAGGGTACGTCCCTGATACCGTCCTCAGCAATGCCGACCTTGAGAAAATGGTCGACACCACCGACGAGTGGATCAAAACCCGCACCGGCGTTGAAGAACGAAGAATCCTCAAAGAACCGGGAAAAGGCACCTCCGATATGGCCGTTGAAGCCGTAAACGGGCTGCTCAAAAAACGCGGCATCACCGCAGACGAAATCGATTTGTTGATCTGTGCCACCGTTACGCCTGACATGGTGTTCCCGGCTACAGCCAATGTCATTACCGACAAAATCGGCGCCAAGAATGCCTGGGGCTTCGACATCAGTGCAGCGTGCTCAGGATTCATCTACGCCCTCACAACCGGGGCGAAATTCATCGAAGCCGGAACGCATAAAAAAGTAGTTGTCGTTGGCGCCGATAAAATGTCGGCCATCATCGACTACACCGACCGAACCACCTGTGTAATTTTCGGCGATGGGGCAGGAGCAGTGCTTCTCGAGCCCGATTACGACGGCTATGGCATTCAAGACAGCATTCTGCGCTCTGACGGGTCAGGCCGCCAATACCTTCACATGAAGGCCGGCGGTTCAGTGAAGCCGGCATCGGCCGAAACGGTCGCCAACAAAGAACATTTTGTGTTTCAAGACGGTCAGCCGGTGTTTAAATCGGCTGTGGTCAACATGGCCGATGTATCAGCCGAAATCGTTGAGAAAAACAAGCTTTCAGCCGATGACATCGCCTGGCTCGTGCCTCACCAAGCCAACCTGCGCATCATCGATGCCACTGCACGCCGAATGGGCTTGCCTTCAGAACGCGTCATGATCAACATCCAACGCTACGGAAACACCACCGCCGGAACCATTCCACTGTGCTTGTGGGATTGGGAGCCCCGCCTGAAAAAAGGCGATAACATCGTGCTCTCAGCCTTCGGCGGAGGTTTTACGTGGGGAGCTGTGCTCCTCAAATGGGCGTACGATGGCGATAAGTACGCGTCGTAAGTACCGCTATAATTTCTACCTTTTGACATCCAAAAGCCATCTATATGAACCTTACGGAGATTCAAGACCTGATCAAGTTCGTCGCTAAGTCGGGCGTGACCGAAGTCGAGATCGAAAAGAAAGACTTCAAAATCACCATCAAGTCTGAAACACAGCCGCGCCGCGGACGTGGACAGAACGATGTGTACGAAGCACAACTCATTCAGCCTATGCACATTCCGGTGCAGCAAATGCCGATGCAACAAGCCGTTGCACAAGCGCCCGCACCGGCTGCCCAGGCTCCCGCGGCTCCGGCCGCACCGGCTGCCAAAGCCGATGACACTTCACGCTACGTTGAAATCAAATCGCCCATGATCGGTACCTTCTACCGCCGTCCTTCACCCGATAAAGACCTCTTTGTCGAAGTAGGAAGCGAAGTGAAGCCCGGCAAAGTTGTTTGCATCATCGAAGCAATGAAGCTCTTCAATGAGATTGAATCCGAAATCTCAGGCAAAATCGTGAAGGTGCTGGTTGACGACAACATGCCTGTCGAATATGACCAACCGCTCTTCCTCGTTGACCCTGCTTAATCGCAGGCCCTAAACGCTGAGAACCATGTTCAAGAAAATACTCATCGCCAATCGGGGAGAAATCGCCCTGCGGGTCATTCGTACCTGTAAAGAAATGGGCATCAAAACCGTGGCGGTCTACTCCAAAGCCGACGCCGAAAGCCTCCATGTGCGCTTCGCAGATGAGGCCGTGTGCATCGGGCCCAACGCAAGCAAAGACTCCTACCTGCGCATTCCCAACATCATTGCGGCTGCCGAAATCACCAACGCCGATGCCATCCACCCCGGCTACGGCTTCTTGAGTGAAAACGCACAGTTCTCAAGGGTGTGCCGCGAAAACGGCATCAAATTCATCGGCGCAAGCCCGGAGAACATCGAGGCCATGGGCGACAAAGCCTCGGCCAAACAAACCATGAAAGAAGCCGGGGTACCCACAGTGCCCGGTTCTGACGGTTTGCTCGATAGCCTTGAGCACGCCCTTACCACCGCAAAATCAATCGGCTACCCCGTTATGATGAAGGCAACAGCCGGCGGTGGAGGAAAGGGTATGCGCGTGTGCACCAACGATGACGATGTGAAAGAAGCATGGGAGAAAACCCGCCGCGAAGCCGGTGCTGCCTTCGGAAACGACGGCATGTACATGGAAAAGTTCATCGAAGAACCCCGCCACATCGAAATCCAAATCGCGTGTGACCAAAACGGCAAAGCATGCCACCTCTCTGAGCGCGATTGCTCCATCCAACGCCGCCACCAAAAACTCGTCGAAGAAACCCCTTCGCCGTTTATGACCGATGAGCTCCGTGAGCAAATGGGGCAAGCAGCCATCCGCGCTGCCGAATTCGTGGGCTATGAAGGCGTAGGTACCGTTGAGTTCCTCGTCGACAAGCACCGCAACTTCTACTTCATGGAGATGAACACGCGGATTCAGGTTGAGCACACCATCACCGAAGAGGTCATCAACTACGACCTTATCAAAGAGCAAATCAAGCTCGCCGCCGGTCATCCCATCAGCGGACGTAACTACTACCCGAAGATGCACGCCATTCAGTGCCGAATCAATGCAGAAGACCCGAGCCGCGACTTTGCGCCAAGTCCGGGCCTTATCACTGATTACCACGCTCCAGGAGGCCACGGCATCCGTGTCGATACACACGTATACGCCGGCTACCGCGTTCCTCCGTTCTACGATTCGATGATTTCTAAACTCATCACCGTGGCACAAACACGCGAAGAAGCCATCAAGAAAATGCAGCGTGCCCTCGATGAGTACATCATCGAAGGCATCAAAACAACCATTCCGTTCCACCAAAAGCTGATGAAAGACGAAAAGTTCCGTGCAGGTGATTTCACCACCAAGTTCATGGATACCTTCGACTATTGATCAGCCGGTTTGGCACGACCTTTGCCCTCCATGTTTCAAACGCATGGAGGGTTTTTCGTTCTTTGCAAAATCCTCATCCACCCAAATAAAAACCGTGAATATGAAGACCTACCGCATCACATACATTGCACTTGTTTTGCTCGCCTTCGGCGGATTGAGCAGTTGCACCCTGTACAAAGACGTTGAGGTGAGCGAAGTGAAAGACGTTCGTTTCAAAGGCTTCGATGAAAAAGGCATCGTGGCTGAGGTCGTCGTTGAAATACGCAATCCGAATGCCTACAAGCTCAAGGCGCAAACCGCTTCCATTGACGTGAAGCTGAACGGCAAGCCCGCCGGTACGGTTACCTTCGACCAAGAGTACATCATCCCCAAAAAATCAAAAGACACTTATACCTTTGTGCTGAACGGTGCGTTTACAGGCAGCTCAGGAGGCTTCCTCGACAACCTCCTCAACGTACTCATCAACCGACAAGCCACCGTGGTAGGCAACGGTTATGTCGAGGGCCGCGCCCTTGGGGTCAAGCGCAAGGTCGACGTTGCTTTCACCGAAGAGGTCGACATGCGCGACATGAACCGCTAATCAATGCTTGCTGAGGATTGATGTAAACAGCGCGTCAACGTGTGCGCGGCTTCGGTAGGCCAATCCGGCCGAGCGGCAACGCGCTCGCAAGACATCATCATCGGCTGCCAGCAACTGATCAATGCCGGCCACTGCTTCGGAGGCCTGTGCTGCGCCAATTTCTGGCAGTACCACACCTACTTGGTGTTTTTCAGCCCACTCGTCGTCTTCGCTCACGCCTTTGCAGGTGATGTAGGGGAGGCCGCACATCAGGTACTCGCCCACCTTTACCGGCGATCGGTATTTTTGATGCGGATGCGGAGGGATGGCCGTTAACCCCACATCAGCAGCCGATAGCCATGCACACATTTCATCGGCTGTGCTGACTTCGGTTAGGTGGTAGTCAGATTCGGCCAAGTCAACGGCGCTGCACAGTTTACGGATGGCTCCATGGTCAGAAGGCGATACGAACACAAAGTACCAGCGGTGATCGAGCGCATGAAGTGCTTTGCAAAATGCAGCGATTTCACCGTCGTAGTAAATACCGGCGAACTTTCCGGCATACACCAAAACGCGCCGTTCATCAATGCCCAGTTCATCGCGAAGCGCGGCACGGGCACCGGCATTGAAGCGGTAAATACCCGGGTCAACACCCGATGGCGCTCGGTGCACTTCGCCCTTGGCAACCCCTTTGAGGTCATCCACCATAAAGCGCGTACCTGTTAGAATGTACTCGGCATTGCGCGCTACACGCTGCTCGAAAAAGTGCAGCAACCGGTATTGCCATCCACTGCGTTTCCAAGTGCCAAATTCAGCCATGAAGGCGCTGTGCGGCTCAAACGAGTACACCATCATGGGCGTGCGAATGAGCCGACCAATGGCGTACGATATCGCTGCTGAGGTGTTCGCAAAGGCAATCACCAACTGGGTGCGTCTACGAACCTGCATGGCAAGCACTTTCGCGACTACGGCAATGAAATCGTAGCCTTTTTTGAGCAACATGAGTGAACCGCTGTGGTAGGTCAACGGCTGCCAATCAATGCCTTCGCCCGACAGCCGAATGCGCTCGGCCTCAGCCTCGGCGCGGGGCAGCGCATACTTTACCTGCTCAAAGGTGATGAGGTCAAAGCGGTAGTTCGGGTGCTCTTCGGCTTGCCGTGCAATGTAGCGGTGCATCAATCCGCTGTACAAGGGGTCAGCATAGCTGTTGTAGATGAGCACGAGAAAACGCTTGAGGGGTTTGCGCATCACGCCCTCAGGCCCGTACAAAGCAGCATAAGCCGTTTGCGCAATGGCCATGCCGCGCTCACGTTCGGCAACGGCCCGAATGCGCTTTTTGAATGCTGCTTGCTCTTGGCTTGAGCTTCGGCTTCGCCGGATGAGCACATCAAGCTGTTCAACGGCGTGGTCGTATGCCTTTGGCGTGAGCGCTTCCAAAACAACGCCGATGCCTTCGCGTTCAACCAAGGCCGAATCGTCGGATATGTTGGCGGGAATCACAACAGGCAAGCCCATTGCCCAGTACTCTCCGTCTTTGATCGAGGTGCAGTAGCGTTTGGAGGGGACGGGCTTTACCGGATTCAATCCGAAATCGGCGAGCCGCAGCCACTCAGGCACTTCCCTGTGCGGTACTTGCCGCAGGTGGAAATGCGCCAAAGGAACCCCCGTGCGCTGCGCTTGCCGCTCGATTTCAGCCGGTGGCGCATCGCTCAGCATGATCACCTTGAAACGGTTACCCCAATGGCGGTGACACGCCGCGAAGAAGTCGAAAATTTCGTCTTTGAGGTAGATACCGCCCAACTTGCCTGCATAAATGCACACAAGGTCATCGTTGGAGAATCCGAGCGAACTGCGGTCGATGGTCAAAGGAGCGTCAGGGTTGAACTGTTCAACGTCGACACAGGCCGGTCGCGGAATTAAAACCCGCGGAATGCAACCATAGGTCTTCGCAGCGTACTCGTGCATGGCTGCGGTAGTGCCCAATACTGCACGCGCCGATCGGGTTTGCAGCTTTTCAAAGCGAATGAGCAGTTTGAAGGCCAGTGATCGGCGCTTCCATGAGCCGTTTTCAACCATGGCTTCGGCATGGGGCTCGTAGCTGTCAATTACATACGGTATTCCCATGATGCGGCTTACGGCGTGCGCAGAGGTTCCGGCCGGACTCCCGAATGCATGCAGGGCCGAAATGGCATTTCTACGGCAAAAGCGCAACAGAAATACGAGGTTTTTCATCCATCCCAGCATGGCCCTGCTGCCAAACCGGAAGTACGGTCGTTCGATGCACTGAATGCCATATTTTGAGAGGGCGCGATCGCGCTCTTCGCGCTCGGCATCAGAAAGCTCCAAGCCGGGCTTCTCAAGGGTAAATAGGTAAATTGTACTGCCCTCCCCCAACAAGTCGGCCATGATGCGCAAGTATGGCAGCGTATAGGCCTGCACCAAGGGTTCTTTGTAACTCCAGTAGGTAACAACAAGTACGTTCATGGTATGCAAATCGGGCGGCCTATGCCGTTGCAAAGTACGCAGCTTCAAGCGATGTACGAATCAATCGGTCGCAGGATGAAGCGACGACGCTTTCGTTTACTTTCGTATTCGCATGGCGAAACAGTCAAAATTTGCGGTTATTTTCCGAAAACTCCGGCGGTTTGTGGTCCGAGCGGTGTTGTGGTTCCTTGGTGTATCAGTGGCCTGGGTGCTGCTGTACCGCTGGGTGAATCCGCCCATCACGGTATTGCAAATCATTCAAGGCACCGACGACAACAAAGCGTGGAAATCACTCGATGAAATCAGTTCGGAGCTTCCTTTGGCCGTCATCGCCAGCGAAGACCAGCGCTTTTTGAAGCATTGGGGTTTCGACACCAACGCCATCGCCGCTGCCATGGAGAAGAACAAGGAGGGCAAAAAGGTGGTGGGTGCAAGCACCATTTCGCAGCAAACGGCCAAGAACGTGTTTTTGTGGCCCTCGCGCACGTGGGTGCGAAAAGGCCTCGAGGCGTGGTTCACCTTGCTCATCGAAACGCTCTGGCCCAAAGAGCGCATCATGGAGGTGTACCTCAATGTGATTGAGATGGGACCGCAGTGTTTCGGTGCCGAAGCGGCCGCCAAGAAGTACTTCCGCAAGCCGGCGGCCAAGCTGAGCCGCAGCGAAGCGGCGTTGATTGCAGCGGCTCTTCCGCAGCCCCGAAAGTCGAATCCCGGCAAACCCAGCGGCTATTTGAGCAAGCGCGGAGCATCCATCCAAAAGCAAATGCGCAATGTGGGCGGCGTAAAGATTCTTCCATGGCGCGAAGATCCATCCTCATCCAAAAAAGAAAAGAAGAAAGAAAAGAATGACGCGAAGTAGGGCGTAAGAATTGAGCGGCATGCAATTCACCCAAACGGGTGACGACCGGGCGGTTTTGTGGAAGCACATTTGTACCACAAACCTTTTACGCCATGAAACGAATCGCGCTCTCTTTTGCTCTCCTCTTTCCAATCTTCACCTTTGCCCAAGACTATTACTGGGTTGGCAACGGTGGCAACTGGTCAGACCTCAACCACTGGGCTGTGAGCTCCGGTGGCGATGTGTATCATACCGAACTCCCCGGGCCTGACAACAATGTCATCTTCGATGCCAACTCCTTTACCCTCGAGGCCCAAGAAGTCGTCATGGATGAGTATGCAGTGCACTGCCGTGATTTTCTCGCTGAAACGGCCTTGCATTCGCCCCTATTTACATGCAGTGGTAACTTGAACCAGTTGCACGTGCACGGCGATTTTCGCTTGTCATCTAACGTTATGCGGCATTTCCGTAACGTTTTCATGAAGTCAAACGATTCAGCGGTTATCGTCGCTGGAAACCGCAATCTCGGTCCGGTTTCGACGCTTGCCATTCAAGGAGCAGGACATTTCCACCAAACCGATTCAATCACCGTCCACAAATTGCGTTTCGAAGGTGGGCATTACCACAGCCATGGTCGTCCGATTGTAGCACGGTCTGAAATTCGGGTAAACAATGCAGCGTTCACCACCGAGGCCCCAATCGTTGATTTGTCGTATTCCAATGTGCACGTTGACAGTTGGTTTGCCCAGGCTGAACCTCAGCTTGAGTTGACGGCAACCTCGATCTACATCAACTTCGAAAATACGCTATCGTCAAGCTTTAAGGGGGGCGAGCACGTCTACTACCATGTAATGTTCAATTCAGTGGTCAGCATTTCAGACGACAACAACTTTTTGCTCTTCGAAGCAGCTCCTGGGGCTACACTCAAGTTGCAAGAGGGCTCCGTTCAGCAAGCGACCCAATTTATGATTGACGGCTTGAGCGATGCACCAGTTTACATTTTTTCGTTGGCTCCCGGCGAGGCGGTATGGCTCAGTCAGCCCTACGGAGCAGTAAACGGACGGTTTCTTGCGTTGACCGATGTGCACACCGCCGGTGAGGCCAGTTTCTACGCACTTGATAGCGAAGACCACGGCAACAACGAGGGCTGGATTTGGGAGATTCAGCAGCCAATTGTCAATGTAGACGAAACAGCAGCCGTGAACGGGCCGGTTGTTTACCCGAATCCGTCAAGTGAATGGGTGGGCTTCAAGCTTGCTCCCGGAATGGAGTACACTGTGTTCAATGCGAACGGACAGATAGTGCTAGGGTTCACCTCGATTACCCATGACTACCGCTTGAGCGTGGCCAACTGGTCACCCGGATTGTACTTTCTTAGCGGCGGACACCTAAAGAACCAGTCGGTTCGCTTTGTGGTGAATCACTGAAGGAAGCCTTGCGCTATTCGCAGCTTAGCCCGAAGTAAGTGAGCAAGCCCAGTAGATCGTGCATATCAATGTACCCATCGCTGTTGCCATCGTAACTGCACGTGCTGATGACGGGCTCGAATACGCAGCTTCCGTCATCGGCCGTTGTTCCGGGGGTGTAGTTTGCGGCACCGGCATAGGTGCAGCCAAAGCTCTCTTCTTCATCGCAAATGCCGTTGCCATTGAAATCGTGGCGGCAGTCACCGAAGCAGTCGAGGTGGTCAACGGGGTATACGCAGGTGCCGTCGTCAAGGGTGGCGTTTTCGGTGTAGTTGCAAGCTTCGGCATCGGTGCAACCGGGAGTATTTGCGGTGATGAGGCGCACTTCAAAATCAACATTGATGGCGGTCGGACTGATGTTCCACGGCTGTATGTTGCCAACGATGTAGTAGTTGCCTTCAGCGGTCAACACGAAGAAGTTGCTGCCTTGCTCAAACGGGTACACATCGGCGAGTCCATAGTCGGTTGTGTAGTCGGCGTTTTGGGCATCTGCGTAGCTTGCAGAACAGAAATCGGCCGTGGTGTAGGCTGCTTGAGCGCCGTACGAAGGAATCAGGTAGCCGTGGCTTGTAGAACCGTTCCATGCGATGTTAAAATCAGCCGGCTCCATGCAACCGAAGAAGCCTTCGGCCGCAGTGAGGCTTTCGAGGTCAACACAGTCTTGTTCAGCGTCGATTTCGGTGATTGCACTGCCACAGCTTTGTGCTGAGGTTTTTGCAACGAAAAGTACAGCGAAGGCAAAGGCCAAGAGAGTGAGGGTGGATTTCATGTGTGCAGTGTTACAGTGAGGAATGTGTAGGCCGTTTACGCGGCATCTTCGCAGGGGTTTTGAAAGCCAAAGGGTTTCAGACGATTCCTACAGTGTTGTCTACAACCTTGGTCTAGAGCAGCTGAAAATCAGTATATTTGATATAGACTTTAACCAAATGAAACGTCTTCTTCTCTCTCTCGTGCTTGTCGCCATCGGCACTGGCGCAACTGCTCAGCATTTTTTCGGTATGCAAAAGCTGCCTGAACATTCAGGCTGTGCCCACGGACTCGAAGGCACGGGCGTTGATGCGTTTTCGTTTGTCCCTCCGCCCGCCGGATTTGAGCAAAACGGCGAGCGCTCGGTTGTCATTTCTGTGACCTACAACGGATTCACCCCGGCAGCGCAAAATGCTTTTCAGTATGCTGTTGACATTTGGGCCTCTTTGTTGACGTCAAATGTCCCCATCTTGGTAACGGCCAACTTCACTGATTTGGGCCCCAGCACCTTAGGCTCGGCAGGAGCCACCACCGGGTTGAGAAACTTTCCCGGAGCGCTTCAGCCCGATACCTTCTATCCGGTGGCCTTGGCCAACAAGCTCCATGACAGCGATTTGGCGCCTGGACTCCAAGACATTACATGCAGTTTCAGTTCATCGGTGAACTGGTATTTTGGGACGGATGGCAACACCCCATCGGGCCAGTACGATTTCGTAACCGTCGTGCTTCACGAGCTCTGCCACGGGTTGGGCTTTTTTGGTACAGTACAAGTCGATGGCAGCCAAGCCAGCGTTGGATTCTTGGGCAGCCCGTTCATCTACGACACCTTTGTTGAGAACGGTGCGGGCACCGAGTTGACCTCGATTGAGAGTCCGTCGGCTGAAGTGCTGACTTTTGCCACATCGCAAGATTTGTTTTGGAACGGATCGAATGGGGTAGAAGCCAATGCAGGTGACCTACCGGAGTTGTACGCTCCGGCGGCGTTTTCACCGGGCAGTTCAATCAGTCACTTGAATGAAGACGATTTTCCAACCGGCACAGTAAATGCGCTGATGACCCCGTTTTTGGGAACAGCAGAGGCCATTCATGATCCGGGAGCGATAGTGCTTGGCATGATGCAAGACTTAGGGTGGTCGTTTGGCGGGTCAGGATGTCAGGGTGATTTCGATAACGATGGCATGGTGAGCACATCTGACTTGTTGATTTTCCTCGCCTCGTTCGGGTGCTTCACGGGCTGTCCGGCCGATTTGAATCTCGACGGTATTGTGAATACGGTCGATTTGATAGTTTTCTTGAGCGCGTTCGGGGAGATGTGTGAGTGATGGATCAGCTCAAAGCTCAGCAGCTCTGTTCTTCTCTATTTAAACCGTATTAAGTAGTTTGCTCTTGAAGTGAGTGAGTGAATTTCTTTTCATGGGATTTGGTCAAGTCATTTTTTTTTGAGATTTGAGTTCACGTTAAATTAATTAAAAATGAAAAAGACAATTTTTCTATTGCTGAGCATTGCGCTTATAGCGTCATGTTCGAAGGAGGAGGTCTCACCTGTTCTTGAAACTACAAGTCAAACGATCTTATCAGGCTTTGAGAAGGAAGCGGGGAGGCGCTACTTGGAGTTTGCTTGCGTTGACGAATACGCTAATGGCGGAGGTTCGTTTGCTGGAACACTTTGCAAAGACGGCCAAGGTAATTGCAAAAAGAAACGACCTTGTACTCCTGTGAAGAATCCTGCGTCGAATGCAACCAATCCATGGTCAATTGCGGAAGAGCACGTTATTCTAGGTGTAGCAGAAGGCTATTTTGATGCTGATGGTTACGATGAACTGCTTCGTGTAGCTCATGAAGCCGCGCTTTTACAAGCTGACATTGAGAATAAGTGATTAAGTTCTCTAGCTTTCAAAAAGTATGCAACGTATTTCTACGTTGCATACTTTTATTCGTAATTCAATCTTGTTCAAACGATTTGTTGGATCCAGTTGATATCTTTCCAAAAAAGATAAGCGGCTTTAAAGAACCCAGCAGTTACGAGTTGCTACCTCTACTGCAGCACCCCGAGGGGAGTAATAGTGCCATATTTGTCACCGAAGGTTTAGACTCATTAATGAGATTCGATTTTGAACGTGGGAGTGCGGGGTTCGAACATTCAATCGAAGTGTGGTTCGATTATTGGGGAGGCGTTGATGATCGATTGGTTTTGCAAGAGTCGCTCGACTCTTTCCTAGTTTATCACCGAAGTGGTCAGTTGGATTTTTCATACTTCGAACAGTGCACTATCCCTGACGTCATTGAACTAGATGGCGTGAAATACCTCGCCAGCTTCAATAAGCGAATTCAAGAGATTAGAGGTGTTGACTCAACCTACCTCTTGGTGCCGCTCTCGTCAACTGTCTATTCGTATTGGGAGCCTGAGTTTTTTAACTCTCCCTGTTTGGCGCTTCTTGATTGGGAAACGAGTGAATTAAAGCCATTAGATGTTTCGTATCCACAAGTTTATAAAGAGCAATCGAATGGAGGTTTCTTGACCACATTTCCTGTGGTCAATCGGTCTACTATCGTTGTTGCGTATCCTGCAAGCACTGAGTTGTGTGTGTACGATTTGAATACGCAAGTAGGGCAATTTGTGGATGTGCCGCCTGCAAGCTTTGATTTTATTGTGAATCCTTACGATACGGCATTTAAGAATGATATGAACTTTGTCATCAATTACATGCTGACTGAAACCCAAGTAGTCAGTCTAGATTATCATCCAGAGCTACAGTGTTACATCAGGATTATTAATCACCACGAGGCTGGTGAATCAGGACTCAATGAACTCCGCCGAACCAGCTATCTGCAACTAATATCGAATGAGTTTGAATTGATCGGAGAATACAGGCTCCCTGAAGGGGTCATACCGGTTCACCATCATCTTTGCCAAAATGGGTTTCGCATGAGCTATCCGGATTCACTTTCTCGCGCCAATAACCAACCACGCTATGCTGAGTTTGATTTACGCCCCCTTCTGCCGTAGATGGTACTTCCTGTTCTTGCTTAGTTTTCTTGGTGTAGCATGTAACACTGAGGAGGAAGTAGTTGTGGACAAGTACTTGACGTTTTATTCATCGAAGGTCTCAGCATTGCTCGCTCATGAATGGGCACAGGACAGCGAGATTCTGCAGAATGAAGATACTCTTCAAATTTTGTTCTTCAACCTGGGGAACTGCGCCGCTTGCAGGCAAGAGTCGTCGTTGGAATTTACAAAAAGAGTTGCTGACGAGTCGAATACAGTAGCTGTTTTAATCGCGCATTACCCGCTCGATGCAGAGCTGCTTATTCAACAGTTAGAATTGGATCAAGAGCGTGTTCTCTATTTACCTGATTCTATTGCGAATAGCGTCGGGTTGTTATTCCCGCATGTTGTGGCTATCAGATTGGAAGATGATAGAGTCAAAGAAGTTCGCAAGGAGTGAAAGTGGAAAGAGGAAGGCTTGATCGAAATCGTTTTCGAAAACAAAGGGCGCCTCGGGCACCCTTTGATTCCAATCGTAGAAGTGGTTAGTCTTAGCGTTTGGTATTACCGTTCGATGTGGAAACGCTTGCTGCGGATGTCTTTTCCATCCAGCACAAGAAAAACATAGGCCGATGAAATCAGGTCAGATACCGCTACGCGGAGTTTCTTTCCGTCAAACTTGCCGGTTTTAAGTATGCGGCCATTCACATCGCAAATGTCGTATAAGGCACCCTCAGTGGTCGGCTTGTACTCGACCTCGAGGTAGCTCTGGTCGTTGGTTACTTCGACTTTCAGTCGTTGAAAAAAGGCAAAAACACTCATAGGGTCTTCGTTTTCGTTCTGCTTGGCGCCTGGGGAGAGGGCTCGCTGCGCATTGCAGTACGTTCTACGCGCACAATCGCCAAAGGTTACGTCAACCCCTTCTTGCGTATCTTTCGCACATGCAGCTAAAAGCCCTTTTGGTTGACGATGAATTCCACGCCCGTGAGAACTTGCGGATGCTGCTCAACGAGCATTGTCCTGAAATTCAGGTGGTCGGCGATGCCAACGGGGTGAAGGATGCGCTGTCTAAAGAGACCGAGCTGACTCCCGATGTAGTCTTCCTCGACATTCGCATGCCGTCAGGCGCAGAAGGTTTTGAGTTTCTTAAGTCGATTCCCGAACCCAATTTTCAGGTGGTGTTTGTTACAGCGTTCAAAGACTACGCGGTGCAAGCCTTTCATGCCAATGCCATCCATTACTTGCTCAAGCCCGTTGACATCGATGACCTTCGGGCAGCCGTTGACCGCCTCCTGCTCTACCAACGCACCTTCGTCGACCACCGGGAAAGCCGCGGCCAGTATGTTGAAAGCCTACGCTCGGTCTCTGACCATGTTGCGGCACGCAAACCGGCTGAGCGCATCACGCTGCACCATTCGCGCGGCTTCCGCATCGTGCGGGTCGACGACATCGTGCGCCTTGAAAGCGACGGCAGCTGCACACGCTTGTTCTTCAACTCCGGCGAAAGCTACCTCGATACGCGCCACCTCAAAGTGTACGAAGACATGCTGCCATCCGATCGGTTTTTTCGCTGCCACCGATCGCACCTCATTCGCCTTGAAGCCGTGCGCGAATACCTGCACCATGAAGGCAGCACAGCCATCCTGAGTGACGGCGCAGAGGTGCCCATCGCCCGTGCACGCCTGTCTGAATTCTTAACACGCATCCGCCAAGTATAACCACTCGTGGCGTAAACCCTACCGTTTGTTAGGGCATAGTAACTGTTTATTGGTTCGGGCGTCGTCATCCATCCCCATAAACCTACCTTAACCTAAACGAAACACATGAGCTCAACCGCCAAACGCCTGCGTGCCCTGATTGTTGACGACGAAGCGCATGCCCGTGAAAACCTCAAAATGCTGATCGATGATTTTTGTCCGTCAGTGGAGGTAATCGCCTTGGCGGCCAGTGCGCGCGAGGCCGAAACTCTGGTTGATGAGCTCGATCCCGACCTTGTGTTCCTCGACATTATGATGCCCGGTAAAAACGGCTTCGGCTTTCTCAATGCGCTGGATGACCGCGGATTTGAGGTGATTTTTACCACTGCCCACAGCGAGCATGCCCTTACGGCGTTTCGCGAAGGCGCGGTGCACTACCTCGAAAAGCCCATCAACGTCGATGATTTGCTTGAAGCTGTGCACCGCACAGAGCGCCTCGTACTGCGCGACGATAAACCCGCTGACGATGAACTCAGCCGGCTCATTGCGCAAATTCACGCCAAAGACTCAGGCCGCACCAGCATCGCCACCGGTGATGGACTCATTTTCGTCAACTACGACGAAATCATCCACCTTGAAGCCCAAGATCAATACACCATGGTGTACCTCACCGAAGGACGTAAACTGCTCAGCAGCCGCAACATCAAGTACTTCGAAGACAAACTAGGCGACAGGGTGTTTTTTCGCATCCACCGCAGTTTTCTCATCAATGTGATCCATCACCTAAAGGCTTTTCACCGCACCGACGGCGGCGTGGTCGTGATGAGCAGCGGTGTTGAAATTCCCATCTCGCGCCGTAAATTGAGCGCCTTTATGGAACGCATTCAATCGCTCTGATGCGCACATTTCTCGCCGTAGTCTTTCTCACCGTAGCCGTACTTGGCCGCGCACAAGAATACCCCTTCCTGAAATGGTCAACCACCGAAGGATTGGCCCAATCGCAGGTGCGCTGCATTCATCAAGACCACTTGGGCTACTTGTGGATTGGCACCCTCGGCGGTGTAAGCCGCTTCGATGGCACAGGTTTCAAGAGCTTTTCGCGGCGCGATGGCCTGCTCAGCAACCAAATATTCAACATCAGCGAAGTGGGCGATTCGCTCCTCGTTTTTGCATCCATAGGCGGTTTGACCGTGTACGACGGCGCCGAATTTCGAACCCTGCGTTTCGAGGGGTCGTACGCCAAGGCGCAGGTTAATCAGATTGTTGTCGCTCAGGGTGGCGAACGCGTGCTCATTGCCACCGAAAATGGTGTTTTAAGCGCCAATCGCAGCCTTGCCAAAGTCGATTCACTCGCCAATTTCAGCGGCGTGCATGTGAAGCGTTTGTTTTTGGGGATGGATGGAGGATGGACCATAGTAACCCGTTCAGACCTCCGTACCTGCGCAGCGATTGACGCGCCGATTGAAGTCTGGCTGCCCGATTCGGCCATTCAAGCTGTGGTGTTGGACGGATGCAGCGACGGATCAAAAGGCGTGCTCATGGCCACCGTTGGTCGCGGGGTGCTGCATTTTGACGGACGTGAATTGACCGGTCTTTCGGTTGATGAGGGCTTGATCAGCGAAAACACCACCGGCATCGTGAAAGGAAAAGCGGCCAACGAATTTTGGGTGCGTTCGCGCGACGGCTTCTCCCGCATTGTGTTCTCGAACGACCGAAAACGTGCCGAGGTACAGTCGTTCGATCAAGCCTCAGGGTTGGATGTTACCGACGTCCGCGCATTGCTTGTTGACCGCGAAGCCAACCTCTGGCTCGGAACCTACGGAGGTGGTATTCGAAAGTTCATTGGTACCGGTGTGATGCACTTCACATCGGAGCATGGCTTGGCAGGCGACATCGTCATGACCATCCTCGATGATGCCGATGGCGATTTTTGGTTTGGCACCTACGACAACGGCATCTCACGCATGAGCAACGGCGTGCTGAGCTCCTATGGTTTGGAAGCCGGCTTGCTCAACACACGCGTTTGGAGTTCGGTTCGCACCCGCGATGGCCGCGCATGGTTTGGTACCTCAGGCGGCCTGTCGCTGTGGAATGGGGATGGATTTACCACCTTCACCACTGCCGACGGGTTGCCGCATAACCAAGTGCTTAGCCTCACCGGCGATGCCGATGGCCAATTGTGGATAGGCACAGCCCGCGGCTTGGGTTTTTTGACGGAGGGTTCAACCGCCATCACGCCCATCGAAGGAACCGGTGAGCTGCGTGTGCGCGCCGTTGTGCCGCTGCAAAACGGCGTTTGGATGGCCACCAGCACAGGAGTGTGGAAACTCACCAGCACCGCCTTGACCGGTTTTGGCGAATCCGAAGGGATGCCCGACAACTCGGTGTTTTGCCTTCGGCAATCGCCTGACGGCAAACTGTGGGCGGGCACTGAAAGTGGAATCGCAGTTATTGATCCGGTTACCGGAAGCATTGAAAACCTCTTTCTCGAAGGCGGTTTCGGCGCGAACAACGTGAATTTTATCGCCTTCGAAACCAACGAAACTACCTGGATTGGCACCAACGACGGGGTTTTTACAGGGAACTACACTGACCGCTCTTGGACTCGCCTCGGCAGGCACGACGGCATCAGTTACACCGAAACCAACCAGAACGCGGTATGGGTGAGCGATTCATTGGTGTGGTTCGGCACCGGTGGCGCCTTGACACGGCTTGATCGCTCGCTGCTGCCGGCGCCACGAAGCATCGCCGATGTGAGTGTGCGCATTGATGAGGTGCGCATCAACCTGATGAAGCCCAACTTTGGGCGCTACGGTGAATCGCCCACGGGCTACGGTGATTATCCGGCGCAAGTGACGGTGCCGTACACCGACAATACCTTCAGTTTCTACTTCAACGCACTGTCAATGCGTGACCCTGAGAACCTTCGTTTTCAGTACATGCTCGAAGGCATTGACGATGATTGGGAAGCACCCACCGAAGAAGCCTTCACCAGTTACGCACAGCTCGATTTTGGCTCGTACACCTTCCGTGTTCGTGCGATTGACGGTTCGGGGCAAATGAGTGATGTGGCCGAGTTCGCTTTTGAGATTCGTCCGCCACTGTGGTTTCGATGGTGGTTTGTGCTGCTTGAAATTGCGGCGGTTGCGGGCATTGTGTGGTTAATTTGGCGAGCTCGTCGGGCTGCATTTCTGGCCCGCGTTGACCGCGAACGCTTGGTTTCAAGGTCGCGCATGCTGGCGCTTGAGTCGCAAAGCCTGAACTCAAGCATGAACCGCCACTTCATATTTAATGCGTTGAATGCGATACAGTATTACATCAACCGTCAAGACCGATTGGCGGCCAACCGCTATTTGAGCAGCTTTGCCAAGCTGATTCGCAAGAACCTCGACAGTTCGCAGGTGAACTTTGCCACCTTGAACGATGAAGTTGAACGCTTGAGTCTCTATCTGCAGCTCGAACGCATGCGCTTCAGCGACCGCTTCGACTACACCATCGACATCGATCAGGAGCTCGACGAGCACAGTGTCAAACTGCCCTCGATGCTTTTGCAGCCGTTCTTGGAGAACAGCATTTGGCATGGCATTTTGCCCAAAGAAGGGCAGGGCAAGGTATCGGTGACCATCGCGCCCTACGGCGACAATGCAATGGCGGTCGACATTGAAGACGACGGCATAGGCATTTCGACCAGTTTGAAGAGCAAATCGGCCGATGATGACCACATTTCACACGGAATGCAAATTACCCGAAACCGCTTGGAACTGTTGCAAAAAATGTCGGGAAAACCAATGCAAATCATTGGTCCACAAGACATTGTTCATCATGATGGGTCGATTTTGGGCACGCGGGTGAAGCTAATTTTGCCGCTTGATTTGAGCGAAGATTAACATTCGAGTGTTGCAATCTGTGAAACTTTGTGTATATTTGTTAGTAGAAGTAAGTGTCACTTGAAGAAAGTTACCTACATAGCATCCCTCTTTTTCGCACTCGTGATTGTGCTGACCGGTTGTCAAAAGCTGGAAGAGCTTGAGCCGCAGTTGCCTTCTGCCGATGAGGTAGAAGCAGAGAAGCGCCGCGGTAACGAAGACAATGTCTTTGAATTCCAAAGCCCCGGTAGCGTGCGTTCCGATGACATCGTCCCCGTTGATGGCGGTCCCGGAAACGTGAATGACGATGACGACAACGAAGACGGCGACGAAGTGCAAGGCGCAGCCAAGCGCAATTAATGTCAGAACATCCTTACACACTATAGAAGACGTCAACTGACGTCTTTTTTTATGCACGAGTGCTATCATTGCTGAGCAAATGAACACAGCACGCCATGATCAATCTAACTCTACTTTCTAAGGTGTCAGGTTTTGACACCGGATTCCGCCGCGAAATCATCGACATGATCGGCAAGCGCTACGCGCGTGTCAAAGAGCAGGCCTATGACCTTATGGCGCAGCACCGTTTCACGGCTTGCTACCTCTTCCTTGAACAATACCTGTGCGACCTCCAACCCTACAGCGAACTCACCTTTGTCGATGGCTTGAAAACCGAACTGAAAGCGCTCCGAAGTGCACAGGGCGACGACGAGAAGCAGCGCATCGTTACGCACTTTCTCAACTCCGTTGAATTGGGCCTGGTTGAAGCTCGCATCCGCATGGAGCAAGAAGCAGCGCCTATGTAATCAAACTGTACCTTTTTCCCGGCAATTGGCGAATGATGCCCTGCATTTCAAGGTTGAAAACGAGCACGGGCAGTGAGGCCTGGTTGAATCCCGCTTGCTCCAGGTCGCTCAGCAGCACATCAACATGCCGTATGCCGTTGGCTGAGAGCGCATTCACGACGCAACGTTCTTCATCGCTCAAATCGTGCAACAGCGCCAATTGACGGGGCTTCCCTTTTCCGTTTTCCCATCCAAGTTCACGTGCAAGTTGAGCTCCATCGGTCAGAAGCACGGCTTCGAGCCGCCGAATCAGCACATTGCAGCCGCCTGATTGCTTCGAGGTCACCATCCCCGGAACGGCGAAAACCTCGCGATGGTAAGAGGCGGCCAATCGAGCGGTGATCATCGATCCGCCTTTCTCGCCCGATTCAACCACGACGGTGGCATCAGCCAAACCGGCAATGATGCGGTTCCGCTCAGGGAAATTGGTTCTGACCGGCTGCACGCCGGGCGCGAACTCAGTGATCCATCCTCCTCCATTCTCCACCATTTCACGGGCCTCCCGCACGTGCTCGTTGGGGTAAATGCGGTGCAATCCGTGGGCGAGACAGGCAACAGTAGGCAAGCCGTACTGAAGGGCAGCGCGGTGCGCGTGGATGTCAACGCCGTAAGCCAAACCGCTAATGACCGTTGCTCCATACGGCTGCAACTCACGCACAATGCGGTCGCACATCTCCTTGCCGTAGGCGGAGACCTGCCGAGTGCCCACCATCGCCACCGACCGCGGCGGATTGAGCTCCGGGTTGCCCATGACGTAAAGTGCGACCGGTGCATCGGTGCATTCAGCAAGCCTCCGCGGATAGTCAAGGTCGCCCAAAGTGACCACGCGTGCGCCCAAGTCGAGCGCACGTTGCACTTCGTGTTTGCACAGGGTGTGGTGCGCAGGGTCGCGCAAAGCCTGAATCACCTTGTCGGTTAAACCCAAGGCTTTGTGCTCTTTTACCGGCGCTTTACGGGCATCGGTAGCCGATCCGTAATGGCGTATTAACCGGCGCGCCGTTGCCGGTCCGATCCCGTCTGCTCTACCCAGAGAAACGGCATCAACAAGTCGTTCAAATTCATCCATGACGCCAATATGCGAGGTCAGCGCTCATCCTCCTTTAAAAATTTTACCAACGTTGACTTTTCTTATACTTGCGTCTGCTGAACCAAAACCAAGCGTATGCAAATCCGATTTTTCATTCTCACTCTCTTCGCTCTGTTTAATGTCCAATTTTGCTTCGGGCAAGAGGGTGAGGTGACCGGAACCGTAACGGATGTCCGCACCGGTGAACTCCTCGTTGGGGTAACGGTGGTTTCCGGTCCCGGTACGGGGGCTGCAACCGACATCGACGGCAAGTACAGCTTCAAACTGCCGGCAGGCAAGCACAGCCTGAAGTACTCCTACGTGGGCTACGAGCAACTGGTGAAGGAAATCGAACTCGCCGCAGGGCAGCGCCTTGTGGTCGACGTGAAATTGAAGCAAACCAGCCAAGCACTCGACATTGTAGTTGTCAGCGCAGGCAAGTTTGAGCAAAACTACGGCGACCTCACCGTGTCTATGGAGGTCATCAAGCCGCAGATGATTGAAAACCGCAACACGGTGAACATCGATCAGGTGCTGCAGCAAACGCCGGGTGTGAGCATTGTCGATGGCGAGCCCCAAATCCGCAGTGGCAGCGGCTACAGTTTTGGTGCCGGAAGCCGGGTCATGGTGTTGTTGGACGATCTTCCGATTTTGAGTGGCGATGCCGGACGTCCATCGTGGGGCTTTCTCCCCATTGAGAACCTCGAACAGGTGGAGGTCATCAAAGGCGCATCAAGCGTGCTCTACGGAAGCGCTGCCCTCAGCGGTGTGGTGAACATGCGCACCGCCTACCCAAAAGACAAGCCGCTCACTAAAATCACGGCCTTCACAGGCCTCTACAGCGACCCGCAAACCGCCGAGTCAAAGTACTGGGATGGCCAACCGATGCAGGTCGGTGCTCAGTTTCTGCATTCGCGTCGGGTTGGGCAGTGGGACCTTGTCATCGGCGGGAATTTTTTAGGGGATGATGGCCACCTCGGCCCTGTCGTGAACCGCGACTCGCTCGGGGCTGTCATTGACACGTCATCGTCACGCTTCAATCCGTTTCAAGTCAACCGCAATGCTGCCGAAACCCGCGTTCGACTGAATGCCAATGTGCGTTACCGATTCAAGAACATTCCCGGCCTCAGTGCCGGAATCAACACCAACTGGCTCAAAGGTGAAAGCCTCGCAACCTTGGTGTGGGAGAACATCGACAACGGATTGTACAATGCCTTCGACGGGTCGGCCACGCGCACCAAGCAAGTAATCGGAACCGTTGACCCCTTCGTTGAGTACGTCACCGAATCGGGGAGCTCGCACAGCCTGCGCGGTCGTTGGCAAAAGCTCGACAACGACAACGACAACAACCAGGGCAACTTCTCGGATGTGTACTTTGGTCAGTACCAGTTTCAACAGAATTTTGACCGCTGGGGCATTGATAACATGACCGCAACCGCCGGTTTGATTGGCATTTTGACCTTTGGCGAGTCGCAATTGTACGCAGGAGACAATCCGGAAGGCGACAACGAAGCCAAGAACTATGCCGCGTTTCTCCAGGTCGATAAAACCTTCAAAGAGCGCCTAACCGTCTCGGCCGGGGTGCGCTACGAGTACTTCGAAATCAACGGCCAAAGCGAAGCCAAACCGGTGTTCAGAAGCGGAGTAAACTACCAGTTCGGCATCGCTTCATGGGCGCGTGCCTCGTTTGGTCAGGGCTACCGCTTCCCGTCGATCGCCGAGAAGTTTATTCAAACCGCCGTCGGGGTCATCAACATTTACTCTAACCCTGAACTGCAGTCGGAAACCTCATGGAACGCCGAAGTGGGCGTGAAGCAAGGCTTCAAAATCGGCGATTTCGGCGGTTTCATCGACCTTGCGGTGTTCAGACAAGAGTACGAGAACTTCATTGAGTTCACGTTTGGGCAGTGGAATACACGTCCGGATGTATCCAACCTCTTCGGTCTTGGTTTCAAGAGCGTAAACACCGGCCGCGCCCGCGTTGACGGTGTTGATTTCTCTGTTATGGCCGGAGGGAAAATCGGTGAAGTCGAATTGAACTTCTTGGGTGGCTACACCTACACCATCCCGGTGAGTTTGACACCTGACTCGGTGTATGCGACCAACCAAGTTGACGAAGGATTTGAGTTCTTTCAGCTCCAACAGTTCCTTAGTGCATCGTACACCAGTACGAGTTCTGACCCAACTGACAACATCCTGAAGTACCGCATGCAGCACCTCATTCGGGTTGATGCCGAAGCCACCTGGAAAGGCATTAACCTTGGGGCTAGCGTGCGTTACAACAGCTTTATGCGGAACATCGACCAAGCGTTTCAAGACATTGAGAACGAGTTTCCGACGCTGTTTGGTCCTGGCATCAATGAATGGCGCGGCACCCGCAACCTAAATGGTGATTTCGTGGTTGACATGCGCTTGGGCTACCGCTTCAAAGAGAAACACCGCGTGATGCTTGTGGTGAGCAATGTGTTGAACCGTGAATACGCGATTCGTCCGCTCGCCATCGAGCCCGGTCGTTTGAGTGTTATTCAATACAGCGTTTCGTTCTAATGCGCTTGGTAGGCATCGTACCTGCGCGGTACGGTTCGACCCGTTTTCCAGGGAAGCCGCTGGTTGACATTTTTGGCAAAAGCATGGTGCGCCGTGTGTACGAACGTGCGAGCCAAGCACCCGAACTCGATGAGGTGTGGGTAGCGACCGATGACGAGCGCATTTACGACCACGTGAAGGCCTTCGGTGGCAAGGTGATGATGACGCTTTCAACCCACACCAGTGGTACTGAGCGCTGCCACGAAGCGTCTGAGCTTCTTAGCCGCGGGGCTGATGCGATTGTGAACATACAGGGCGATGAGCCGTTCGTCCATCCAAAGCAGATTTCAGAACTGTGTGCCGTGATTTCACGACCTGAAGTGGGCATTGCCACCTTGGTGAAGCGCATCGAAGATCCGGCGGTGTTGCTGAATCCGAACAAGGTGAAGGTGGTGATTGACAGTGCGAACCGCGCCCTATACTTTTCGCGAAGCGCGATACCGTACTTCAGAGACCACTCGGTGACGGAGTGGATGGCCAAGCACGATTTTTACAAGCACATCGGCTTGTACGCTTACAAGGTTGATGTGCTTCGGGAGATTGTGCACCTTGAGCCTTCGTCGCTTGAGCAAGCCGAGTCGCTCGAGCAGTTGCGTTGGCTTGAGCGCGGCCGTTCGATTCACTGTGCGATAACGCGTTACGAGTCGCCCGCGGTTGACACCCCGGAAGACCTGGAGGGCTTGCTGCCGTTCAATGGGCAGGAATAACCGCGGTAATTGAATCAAAACCGCTATTTTCGCATTACGAACCTATGAGTTTCCTTCGGCAACACCTGTGTACCCTTCTGCGCGCGAACGAATGCGTGATCATCCCCGAGTTGGGAGGATTTGTCGTGAACGTCCGCACTGCGAGTTTGAACCGGGCTACGCACCGCATTGAGCCGCCTCGCGGAGAGGTGGGGTTCAACGCGCGGCTGTTTCACAACGACGGCATCTTCGCGCAGCATTTGCGCATGCGCGAAGGCGTGAGCTACGACAAAGCAATGGTGCAGATTCGTTCTGAAGTGGCGTGGATTCAACGTCAGCTTGAGAGTGGACGCCGTGTGGTGTTTGAAAACGTCGGCGCTTTGCAGAAAGGCAGCGACAATCAACTGGTGTTCCATCCTTCGGGCGAGGTAAACTTCTTGCCTGCGGCTTTTGGCTTGGAGGCCCTCTACCTAACGCCGGTGGCCCATCCGGTGCTTGACGAAACGCCCATGGTGGCAATCAATGAAGTCGCTGAGCGTCGCCGGGCATGGCGAAATCTCGCGGCTGCGGCCTTCATCCCCGCGTTGGTGGCCGGCTCGTGGTTTTTGCAACAGGGCATGGAGAAAGGCAGTCAGTTGTCGATCCTCCCAAGCAATCCGGCGAGTGTTGCAACGAATTATGCACCACGCTACGAAGAAGAAGGCCTCTGGTTTCCCGAGCCCGATACCACCAACTTTGTTGCTGCGCTGGCTGAACAGTATCCTGACAAAGACGTGGTCACGTACTCGTTTCACGAAGACGTGGAAGCACCCGATGGCGTGCGCATCCGGCTGAAAGCCGAGGAAAAAGAAAGCGTGAATGTGCAGCCGAATGCCCCTGCCAAGGTCAACGAAACGGCCAGTAAACTCGGTCTCTACTACATCGTCGGCGGCGCATTTAAGGATGCGTCAAATGCCGATGCCTTCGTTGGTGAGCTGCGCAGCCGCGGACATGAGGCGCTCGTGTTTGAGCAGAAGAACGGGTTGCATTACGTGGCGTTTGGCAGTTATGCCACCCGCAGTGCAGCTGCGGAGGCGCTCGAGGTCATCCGTAACAAGGAGAACCGTTCGGCATGGCTGAAACGACTGTAAAACGGCTGCCGAATCCCGATTCCATTGACGCCATCATCTTGGATTTTGGCGGCGTGCTGTACGACATCGACTACGATGCCCCTGCCCGTGCATTCCAGGCATTGGGGATGGATGACTTCAAAACCCTTTATTCACAAGCGTCGCAAAGCGATTTGTTTGACCGACTTGAAACGGGTAAAATCGCCAACGATGATTTTTTGCGCGCCCTCCAAACCTACACGCCTGTGGGTACAACGCTTGAGCAGGTGTTGCACGCATGGAATGTTATTTTGTTGGGCATTCCGAAGCACCGCATTGATTTCGTGCACGAACTTGCGGCAAAGTACCGCATGTTTTTGCTGAGCAATACCAATGCCATTCACGTGGCCGAGTTCGAGCAGCACATTGATGCGGCTATGGGGTTAGACTACTTCCGTGCGGCTTTTGAGAAGGTTCACTATTCGAATGTACTGGGGTTGAAGAAACCCTATCCGGAAACCTACCTGCACTTGTGCGAACTGCACGGCTTGGCGCCTGCACGCACCTTGTTCATTGATGACAGCGTGCAGCACGTGCGCGGCGCATTGGAAGCCGGCTTGCAGGCCTATCACCTTGAGGTTCCGGGCGAAGAGCTTGC
>DAITMF010000006.1:0-82555 GCA_036835325.1 Flavobacteriales bacterium | reverse complement strand
CCATAGGCACATGTCGTGTACGCATTCTGACAAAAAGCATCCCAGTTAAGGAATACACAAAACAGGTCGTTCACAATGACCGATTCGACGCACTCTTGATCGGCTGCGAGAATGTATCCCGCAGGAGGAGAACAGCTCAAAATTGCCGGTTGAAATAGTGTAACAGGTGGCACACCCCCACCGCCGCCGCCTGCAATCACAGGTCCAC
The DNA here is from genome assembly GCA_036835325.1 of Flavobacteriales bacterium. Taxonomy (GTDB): domain Bacteria; phylum Bacteroidota; class Bacteroidia; order Flavobacteriales_D; family Sanyastnellaceae; genus CAMCHP01. The sequence goes on along the minus strand of DAITMF010000006.1, from coordinate 82,347 downwards.
CTGAATTCGTAAAGGCGCTCGCGGGCAAGTACCATTGGTTCTCCGGACAGCAAAGTTCGTAGGCCTCTTGACATGTCAAATCCCATGAAGATTGAACGCAAAACGGGTCATTCGCAATGACCGTCGTTACACACGATTGATTGGCAAGTCCGTAGCCTTCAGGCAATCCGTTGAAGTCAAAGCAGAACTCCAGTGCAGGAGTTCCTCCGCCTTGAAAGTTTGCACGCGAGTAATTATCGTTCAGGACGACAATTCCCGGTATTGGAAGCAAGTAACTCGGGTAGAAGCATTCAGTGTTTGATGTACTGCCTTCAGAAAAGTTACACGCATCAGGGTCATTGCAGAAGGCTTGTGCCGCAACAACAGATGACAGGCACGATAGAACGACAGCAATCGAGAGAGATTTAAGTAGCATAGTAGGTAGATTTTGGTACAAGGTTGAACCCAAATCTATGCTTTTTAAACTGATATCCAAACGTTTAATCGTTGCACGATGAGCCAAAAACCGACAGGAAGGTTGTAAGGTCGGTTACGTTAACGACTCCATCGCTGTTAAGATCACCTGTGCACGATTGCCCCTCATCGTAGACACAGGTGCCATCGTCACATCCCGCATAAGCCAAGTAGTTCAATGCACTTGGATCAGTGCAGCCTGGGAATGCGCATGACTGGTCATCATTGATGGCATTGGGCGAGTAGTTGCATGCGATGGGGTAGGTACATCCGTTGAGGCACTCATTTATTGCCTCCCAGCAAAAAATGTCCCATTGATTCTGTAAACAGAATGGGTCAGCCGACACCACCTCTGTAAAGCACTCGGTCGGTACCGACGTATAATTGGGGTCAAACGGGCACTCGAAGAGCGGAGGCCCAGTCGTGCCTGGGTTGGGAATGTTCCACCCGAGTTCACATCCTTCCAGGCTGCTGAGAATGTCCCAACAATGTGCATCCCAAGAAAAGAAACATGAATTGTCATTAGCGAAAACTGCGTGCGCATATCCGAGATTGTACAATAGATATCCAGCTTCCAAGTCGCAATTTGGGAATGGCACTGTGTTCGGTGCTATTCCCGGCAAAGGCAACTGATAAGCTACGTTCAAACCGCAACTTTCTTCTGCAATGCAATAATCGCGTAGTTCAAAGCAATCGGAATCCCAAGCTCCGTTGAAGCAGTAACCGTACCCGAAGGCTATGTAGAACTCCAAACACTCTGGCCCGAGTTCTACATAGCCTTCGGGTGTCTCGCATGCAAATACAGGTTGCAAACTTGCATCAAACGATGGAATGGGCACGTGCCAACTGGCATTGTTGCAATCGGTCAAACACAGGCTGTATGCTGACTGACAAGCCGCATCCCACGAAGTGTAGCAAAAAGGATCGTTGTCGAGTACAGTTTGAGCGCAAAAGCCATTTCCGGGGTAAAACGCATTGCCTTGCGGCGAACAGCCAAACGAGTAAGGCGTTGCAAACCCCGGTGTAGCAGGCAACCAGTACTGAGGATTTGCGCAGCCGAATACAACAGTATTTGCCCATTCATCGCATTCGGTGGTCCAACTATTGAAGAAACAGAGCGGATATTGTATGAAAATCGCTTCAGCAGTCGTGGTAGGTAGTTCAACATACCCATAAGGCGCATCACATTGTATCACCATTCTGTTGTAGGGACTAGGAGGAACTGCCGAAGAAGGATAAAACCACGAATAGCCTAACGTACAGCATTCATCATAGGCAGATTGACAAACTGAATCCCAAGTATTATTGAAGCAAAATGGGTCTGCTGCGATCACTTGTTCGACGCAGTCTTGTCCAAGAAGTTCAGTTCCAAACAACTCACAAACAGAAACCAGGGTTGTTCCGTTAAGCGTATACCACGGAAAAAAGCAGCTACCGTCGTCGGTTACAGCGGTCGGTTGATAATTGCAAGCTATGGGGTCAAGGCATCCCATTTGCGAGGTGGCTAAGTTCGCAGTTAAAACTCCTACCGTTAGAGAGAGTGAAGCGAGAGAAAAGCGCATAACGTTTCGAGTTGATGTCGTATGCAGCAAAACTACATCGGCTTCATCCGGATGCGATTTACAAATGAGTCAGCGGTTAATGCGACTTAGCCGTTGGCGCGCTACACCTTTACCAAGTCTTTCTCGGCCATTTCGCGGTACAAGCGCTGGCGGAGTTGTTCTGATACGCGAACCAGCGGCAAACGCAAGTGCGGCTCGCAGATGTTCAGTTGGTGAAGGACTTCTTTGATGCCGCCCGGGTTGCCCTCCACGAACAAGAGGTCAACCAAGTTGCGAAGCTTGTAGTGCTCTTTGCGTGCATCAACCACATTGCCGAACAAGGCCAAACCAACCATGTTGGCGTACTCACGCGGAAAAGCATTGCCCACCACTGAAATCACCCCGTCAGCCCCCATGGCCATGGCCGGTAAAGTGAGGTTGTCATCGCCCGAAATAACCAAGAAGTTCTTCGGTCGGTGTTGGAGGATGTCTTCCATCTGAGCCAAGTTTCCGCTGGCTTCCTTGATAGCAGCTACTTTTTGAAAGTCATCAGCGATGCGAAGGGTGGTTTCTGCGCTCATGTTCGAACCTGTTCGTCCGGGAACATTGTATAGAATAATTGGAAGCGGACTGGCCTCAACCACGTGTTTGAAATGCTGATAAATACCCTCTTGGGTGGGTTTGTTGTAGTATGGGCTCACCGAAAGAATGCCGCTAAGACCGGTGGCATCGAGCTCCTCGAGTTGTGCACACACCGTTTTGGTGCAGTTGCCACCAACACCAAGCACAACCGGTTTGCGCTTGTTGTTTACCTCGAGAATGTAATCGAGCACAGTGCGGCGTTCATCGGCCGAGAGCGTAACCGATTCACCGGTGGTGCCTTGAACAACGAGGTAATCGACTCCTCCTTGTACCAAATGTTCGGTCAAGCGCTTTAAGCCTGCAAAATCGATGCTTCCGTTTTCTTTAAACGGCGTTACCATTGCCACGCCGAGGCCGCTGAACTTGCTCATTTCAAATTCGGTTTTGTGAGGTAATGCAACAAGGTGTTCCAAACGGCTTTATTGTCGGATACTCCATTTAGCTGCACGCAAAGGTCGTACAATTCGCTTGCTTTGGCCATGCCCGTGCCCACCTTCATTTTTGATTTGGATGCCTTCACAACATAGCGCATTGGGTAACAAGGCTGCCTGCTCAAATCAATCAGCAAATCAAAGGGCTCGGAAAGAAAGTTCATCAAACTCGCATTGGGTTTCATGTGCCAATTCAAGTCAGATTTGGTGAAGTACATGTATTCAAGCTTCTGTGCTTGGTAATTCGGAATGGCTTTTGCCGGGGCATCGATGTACCCCATGGCCCACACCTTCTTCACACCGTAGAGGTCGTGCATTTCCTTTACGAGACTCCGTATTTCTCTGAAATACTGCTCATCGGTGTCGATGTACAACAAAGCCACTGATTGTGCTTGAGGTAAATTCACCCCTCTTCGCTCCCGCTCCGGCTCCGGTTCACGGTGTAGAAAGAACCGTGCGGCGCGCTCCCTGAATCGCTTCGGTGTTAACATGAGACAAATATACACCTTCGCGCATCTGTCGGTCTATGCTGACCAGAGTTTCAATTCACAGATGCGCGTATCGAGTCTTCAATGTGCCTCAGACGAGGGACCAAAACATGGTCTTCCAAAAATCCGTGGACGAACATGTCTTGTTCGAACAAACGGAGTTTGTGAAGGAGTATCCGGTAAGGGAAGCTTCCACTGGTTGACTGAGCATACCTGCGCAGCAAGGTGCGGATTTCGCCCAACTCATTCGTTTCATCAATGTGGTCATGCACAAACCGGTCCAATGAAAAGCCTTTCAGGTCGTCGGTCACTATGTTAACAGGCACTACCGATTGGCTTCGTTTGTGAAGCAAACGCGCATAAGGAAAAAGGCCTTCTTCTTCCATCGTGAAGTGCTTTTGCAGCTCAAAGCGGTACGACCTCCAAAAGGCGGGCAATGCCACAAGCATGGGGTGCGCATCACCGGTGATTTGCACCAAATGTTGCAAAAGGTGTGTGATTTCCGGAATCCAGGCCTCGAGGTAAAAGCGGTGCGAATGCTGCAGGTAGTCGAGTACAACAGGTGTGCTGAATGTGCTGAAATGGCTTTCGGGGATGGATGGTGCATCATCAACAGCCGTCAACACCGCTACCACAAAGTTGGGGTCGACAAAGAGCTCATGGAGCCGCTGCTTGCTCGCCGGTGCCACGCCGTACTTTCTGAAAACCTGCTCAAGATTGCGGTTTTCTGAACAGATGGTATACGGAGTGGCGTCAATCGAAAGCATAGATCAAGGTGTGGGTCAAAGATGGGCAAAACGATCACAAAACGCACTCACCCTTTTGGGGTATTTCACGTGATTTTGGTCAGCCCATGTACCTTCCTGCTTGGTAGAAAAAGACGACAGCCGCTGCTGACAAAAGCAAGAGTATTCCGATACTAAGCCACCGCAATTCGCGGCTTCTAAGTGCATTTAACACAAGGTAGATGACCAAGCCTGCTCCAATGTAGTACGCCATTAACGCCCCGTCGCGCAAGCTGCCTAACGCCATTGAAAACAGCATCCATCCAATGAAAAGCAAGGGCAACTCGCGTTTTTGGAAAACCGTATGCGACCACGCCGACAACGCCAGCGGGAAAAATACCGTTGCAAAAACCATGCGTCCGGCACTGGCAATTTGCCCTCCGCCGAAGGCGAGAAACAAAAACGCTGTCACAAACATGCCGGCAAGTCCTAAGCGCTCAACCGGAGTCAGCACCGATTGACCACCGCGTCGGGTATGCCACAAGGTGCGGCCCGCAAACAAACCGGTCACGACCGCAGTGCCATCCATCAAGGTCACAATAGATCCTCCGCGAGATTCAAGCGGTAAGGTTGGCCAACCGAAGCGGCGAACCACTTCTTGGGCATCAAAAAAACCGAAGAAATCGCCGTTTCCTCTTGATTGAAGGTAGAAGCTTAACGCCACTCCACCAAGTGTTGCAAGAAGCTCAGGTACACCGCGGCGAAAGGCAGTGCCGAGCTTTTCACCGCTGAACCACCTTGCCAAAAAAAGCGCAGGGACGAACACCACCGCATTTGGACGTATCAACGCTGCGATAAATATGCCCAATGTGGTGATTCGAAGGTCTTTCTTGACCAAGCCAAACGCGACAATGGTACCTGCTACGAAGAACAAACTCTCGGCATACGGGATGGCGAAAAACACCACCTGCGGCATGACTGAAGCAATGACCAACGCCTTTCTTCGAATGCCGCATTTCAAGTCAAATGCCACAACCGCCGACAGCCAAAGCGCTGCGTTTACAATGGCCATGCCCCATGCCGGAAAACTGAGCAGCCTCCAAAGAAACGGGAAGCCCGGGAAATATGCGCTCAAGGACGTAACTCCATAACCGTTTTGGGCAATTTCGAGGTAGGCCGCTGTGTCATACCATTCAGGATCGATGTGCAGTGTGCCGTACTTTAGCCACGACCATGCACTCGCCAAAAGCAGTAAAGCCAGGGGCCAAATCAGGTATGCCACACGGTTTACGACCTTCATTTGACGGCTATCCGGTGGCGGTAAACGGCCTGATTCAAGCCAAATTGAAGAATGTAGCTCCCTGCGGGGATGGATGAGAGGTCAACAGCGCCATTGATGACTTCGGGCGTTAAAACCTTACCCAGTACCCCCACCAAGCTCACTTCTTTTGCTTCGGCCGGGATGTGGATGACTTCACCCGCTGGATTCGGATACGGCAGGAAGTCTGAGGTTTCAATTTGTTCGTCGATGGCTGTGAACGGCATAGTCTCAACGTAGTTGACGTCGTTGAATTCATAACTTCCCAGAACGTTCGGGTCAGGTAGGCGAACAAGCCAAACATCTGCGTACGGGTTGCCGGTGCTCCGCGAATATCCAAGAATTAAAATTCGGTCTTGGCTGTCAACCAGAATGTCGCGCGGCTCATCGTCACGTTCTCCGCCGAGTACGATCGCTGACTGAAAAATCCCCATGGAGTTGAGGCGTAAGACGTATGTACTCAATCCGCCGAAGCCATAGAAATCTGTGCTGGCGACGTGAATGTTTAAATCGCTCACATTGGCCACGGCTTGCACAACTTGATTGCTCACATCAGGCGTTGGCAACCAGGCATTGCTCAGTTCCGTTCCGTTCTCATCAAAGTAGGCCATGAAGAAATCCCACGTGTTGTTTTGGACGGGATTGTTTTTCGCGAACGACGCGCTGACACCGAAATCGCCTACAGCCACTGCCCTGCCTTGGAACGCCGTTGAATCTTGAACGTACTCCCATAATACTTCACCCGACGGACTGAGTTTTCGGAGTATGCCTCCTTCGTTTTGACCTTCGTATTGGCGCGTTCCGATAAGGTAGAGCGCATTGTTGTGCCAAACCAAATCGTGTGCTTCGGCCTCGGCCAATACATCGTAGGTGCTTTCATCGATGAAGTCACCGTTGTCATTGATGCGAAACAGCCATTGACGAGCATTGCCCGGACTAAAGCCATGCGTGGTTGCTGCGATGTAGTACATGCTCACCCCTTTCACAATTTTGGTGGCAAAATCCCAATCGGAGGTTCCGTAGTTGCGTTGCCAAATGGTGCTTCCATCCGCCGCAAGGCGATAAAGAACAAGGTCATAACCGCCTAAACCGCCTTGTGTGGTGTGACCGAGGACGAGAAATTCGCCATTGTTGGTTAAGCACACTGACCTGCCTTGTTCGGGCGAATTGGTGCCCAAGGTGCGCGTCCAAGCAATGCTCAAATCATCGTTCAGCCGAATAACGTAAATGTCGGTATCGCCGTCGTTCACGCTGGCCGTTGTCCCTACAATCAGGTAACCATCAAGCAAGTCGATGATTTGAGCGCCTTCATCGTCGTAGGGCCCTCCATAAAAGGCCTGCTCAGCTTCTTGAGCGCGCAAAATGAACGCGCTAACAGTGAGAAGAATGACGAGGAGTATCCGATTCATTTCGCGATGGCCTGACGTATTTTCAATAGTGTTTCAAGCAATTCTCTCAGCTTTGACAACTCCAGCATGTTTGCCCCGTCGCTTTTGGCCTTGGCCGGTTCAGGGTGTGTCTCAATGAATATACCGTCAACACCGGTGGCAATGGCTGCCTTGCCAATGGTGGTAATTAGAGCCGGACGTCCACCGGTGACGCCACTGGCTTGATTTGGCTGCTGAAGACTGTGGGTAACGTCCATAATAACCGGCGCATACTGCTGCATCACAGGAATTCCGCGGAAGTCAACCACCAAATCAGTGTAGCCAAAGGTGGTTCCCCGCTCGGTTAGCCATACCATTTCGTTGCCCGAATCGATGACCTTCTGCACGGCAAACTGCATGGCCTCAGGCGACACAAACTGCCCTTTTTTCACATTGACCACCTTCCCTGTTTCAGCGGCGGCAATGAGCAAATCGGTTTGGCGGCAGAGAAAGGCCGGGATTTGGAGAACGTCAACGTAGGCTGCTGCCATTTCGGCTTCGCCGGATGCGTGAATGTCGGTCGTCACAGGAACAGCATACGTCTCGCCTACTTTTTTCAAGATTTCGAGCGCTTTTTCATCACCAATTCCGGTGAACGAATCGATGCGTGAGCGATTGGCCTTGCGGTACGAACCTTTAAAGATGTACGGAATCTTCAATTCATTGCACAATTCACTCACCGCTCCGCCAATGTCAATGGCCATCTGCTCTCCTTCAATGGCACATGGCCCAGCAATGAGAAAGAAGTTGTTTTGATCGGTGTGTTGGAGCTTATCTAGATACTGCTTCATTTCGTCGTAATACATAAGTTAATCGCAGCGCTGCCGAAGTTGACATGCCGCGTTTTGACACCCAACCGTGCACATCGCCGATGTCAATTGCCGCAAACCAATGACGGCCCATCCATTTCTCAGCCGATGCATGAAACCGCAAATTGCCGAATCCTCCAAAAACGGCCGTTGCACCAATCAGTGCACGTCCGCGCAAGCGATAATGGTATCCTGCACTGAATTGCGGAATAAACGCATTAACCGGCCTGAACACCATCTCAATTTCGAAAAAATCGCGGTCTCCGATGGAGTGCATCAGCCGCGTCCAAGCGTAACCGGGTAGCCAGCGCGTGAGTTGACCTGTTTCTGTGGGGAAGAGCGTGCTGTCTGAAAACTCGGGCAAAGCGTTGTTTTCGTCGGAAATGGCATCGGCAATGTTGACGCCGGTGAAGGTGTACAATGTATCGATGCTGCGGGTGAGTGAAGATTGGTTCCATGCGACGAAACCGAGGTTACGCACCCCAACCGAAACAAATCCCTTTGCTTCTTTCAACGGTAGATTGAAATGAGCGTCGAGCGCGGCTCCAATTCCATACCCGCTTCCAATCGATGCGCCAAGGTTCTCAGAAGAATAGCGTGTCCCTCGCGCCGATACCGAAACACTGTCAGCACTCTCAGAGGTGAACACAAATCCGTCAGTGAGGTAAAAACGCTCAAACGACTGTCCGTTAACCAAGCTCACCACGAACCCCGAAAGTGTGGGTTTGTGCACCATGCCGAAGCCAATTTTCTGAAAGGCCGCCGCATCGAACCACGTTTCACCGATTTGGGCATCGGTGCCGAGGTAGTCGGGGTTGTTTCCTTTGAAAACAAGGTTGTAGAAGTCTCCGTGCACAGCGAGCGACAATTCGCGGTGGTTCTCGATTTGCGCTTGCCACGCCCACGGACGGTTGGCAAACAGGGTGTCGCGCATGAGCCAAAAACGAATCTGGGTTTCATAACCTGCTGAGGCCCGCAGAAAGTCGTCGATGCGCTCCGATTGCCGATTGATCAAGTCGCGGTCAATGTATCCGCCGAAGGCGAGCTTCTCAACCATCTGTCGTTCGAGCGCATTCGATTGCCATCCGGCGGAGCCGCTGACATCAATCAACGCCTGCGACGAAAAGAGCGTGCTATCGCCTTCCATCAGCCATAACCGCTGCGCATTCGACGTGAACGCCAACGAAACCAACAGTGCTATGGCGGCAATGTGCTTCATTCGAATTTGATTTCAAACGCACCGTCGATAATGCCTTTCACATCAATGTACTCAGCGCCGGAACAACGCACATAGGCGCCGTCAAAGGTTGAAAAGCGTAAGCTAAACACTACCCGGCCTCCGGAGCGCATGGTGTGCAGCTGATCACGGTTCAGGGTGACTGTTTGGTTCGAAACCACCGGCACTGTCGAGGTCAAACTCACGGCATTTCCCGAAGCAATGGTCAGGCCGCTCACCAGCATAAAGCGTTCACCTTCGTTGGGCAAGTACTCAAGCGAAAGGTTGTCAATGGAAAACGGAAAGGCGTTGGTAAACTGCAATTCAAGCGCGGCATTGGCGTTGATATCACCCCCGAAACCGGCTACGTTCAAGGTATCGGAAAGCCATATTCCGCTGCTTCCGAAGGCCATCGGAATGTCAATGGCGAGTTCGGCTTTGAAGGCGTTGTCGGTGTAGATAAAATCGTTACTGCCGGTTACATTTCCGAGCGGATTGAGTTCAAACTCAGCGTCAAACTCAATGGCTTGAGGAATATCAGCCAAAAATGTTTCAAGGTTCGAGGTGCCGTCGTTCAGTACGATCGACTGGGTTTGCCCGATCACTGTCCCGTTAATATCGCTGGCGCGAGTCAGATTGAGCGATTGATTTAGGATTGGATGGATGAGGTGGGTGTTTGTTTCACTGCCGATAGCCGTGATTCGGTTCATTCGGATGCTGAAGTCAGCACCCACATTGTTGGTCAAATCAAGCCGGATGTCAACCCCATCCAAGTTGAGCATTCCACTCAATTCAGCGAGCACAGCGAGGTCGTTCGATTCCATGAACCCTCGCGACTGTTGACCAAAATACCCTTTCGCATAGGCCACTCGCACACCGGTGAACGCCAAAGTCACCGACACTGAGTCGTCGCCCATCAATGGAATATCAGCCTGATTGTTTGGCGAAGCAGCTACCTGTAGAATGCTCTCGAGTCGGTTGAACGAAAAACCGCTTTGACCTTCGAGATTTACCTCTACCCCACTCATGTCAATCGAGCTTGTGTATGACCATGGGTTTGCTTGATTTCCGGGTTCGGTGGTGATATCAAGCAAGGCTGATTGTCCGTTGGGCAATTGAATTCCGGGCAATGCGTAGCTAACATCCACCCTGCCGTTCACATAGCTATTCACCGTGTATGTAAGTGTGCCCGCCGAGAGGTGAACCTCTCTGAGCAAGGCGTCATTGCTTTTCAAAGTAAGGTTCTCAGAACGGTTGAGGATGTTGCTCCCTGCGGGGATGAGAATGGGCCCACCTACAAACGGCGGGTCAAAACTGTTGTAAATGATGGTGTCGGGAATGGCGACCAAGGTATCCAAGTTGAATACGGCAAGATCATTCTTCCATTGTAGATGCAAGAGGTTATTGTCGCTTACCGAAAGCAGGCTATCAGCCAGCAGGTCGCTCCACGTAAGGCGTCCGGTAACAATGGGCGCGCGGGCGTCGATGTCCCAACGCGTAGGCTCATCCCGCTGGCAGGCGGAAAGCAAAACAAGCATCAAGAAGGCGCCCAGAAGTCGAGGTTGCATACGCAAGTTTACGCCGAATTTCGCGATTCGCGGATGTACGATGCTGCGAAAACGAACAGCAATGCAACCAGAAAAAGGTAGGCTGCGCTGTGCAATTGTTGCGGCAAGAACCACGCCAATGCGGCCAAAAGCAGGTATGCGAAGAAGCCTGTTCTTCGGTAGAGCACCGCCAATTTCGCTTTGGAATTCCACGCAAAGGCAGCAATCAGGTGCAGCGGAAAGGCCCAAACAAGGTTGAAGTTGTTCTTTGTGGTCACGTGATCAGTGGCGAACCACAGCAAAAAAACGGCAATGCCTACCAAACCGATTAACGCCAAGAACAGCCTCGCCGGCCATACCGGAGCTGAGCCACGCACCACTTGAAGCATCAACAAAACGAAAAACAGCAAAGTGACACTACCTGCTGCAATTACCGGTGCACTGAACGGCGCCGGTGTGAGGGTGTACTGTGGTGGCAAGATTTCGCGCACTTCCTTGACAAGCGGTGCACCATCGAGGGTTGCTTGCTGCAGTTCATAAAACACATAGTCAGGCAAAAACATGTTCTGTTGCGCGGCCATCTTCGTATCGCAAGGCGCACCGAGGGCAATGTCGATGCCGAAATCGGCCCATGGCATACCAACGAGATAGAGGTCAATCATGTTTCTGAACGACGCACTGTCGGGCGCGAAGTCACTGTTGTAGCTCAAGCGCGAACCGGCTACCTCGCCAATCACATCGCGGATTCGGGTAGCGCAGTTGTCGTAAAAAAAGTCGTACAGGTAATAGCGGTTTTCGGGGAGGTAATTGACCTCCAGAAAATCGAACATGGCTTGTGCTGTGGCTGAGTCGAGCGCGAGGACTTGCTCAAGCACCCCCCTTCCCGTCATGATGTATTCGTAGTTGAAGCTTTCGAAGTTGCTTCGGCTGAGTCGGTAATTCAACTTGCCTTGGGCGAACTTGACGTAAAAATCATCATCGAACTGGAAGGTGCCGTAGTTGTACACGTAATCAATCTTCCCCGGCTCGTAAATGCGGATGGCCGAGTGTCCGAAAACCGAGTAGAGTTCATCACCGGGTGAGCAGGTCAGAACTGAAATTTCGGCGCTTGGTCCGAGCAAAGGTGCAGCCACAAGGGCAAAGGGAATCAAGCCGAGAAAGGTGAGCAGTTTTTTCATGCTTCTCCGAGATGGTAAAGGGTGAGTGCGGCGATGGGTTCTTTTACGGTATTGCCGACGTGCATGCCATGTTGTTCAGCAACGGAGCGCAAAAGCGGTGCAAAATACCATGCAATGGAGCCACAGGCATGGAGTGGCAATTCGCGGTGTTTGGGGTATCGGACAAGGTAGCGTTCGAACAGTTCGTTGAACGCGTCGGTAATCAACTGAGCAACGTAAGGATGCTTTGCATGGTCGCGCAAGAAGGGAGTAAACGAAGCCAAGTACCGATTCGGTCGGCTACCACTGTACACATTTTTGAGCACAGTGTCGCGGTTGAGTGCGTAGGCGTTAAAAAAGGCTTCGGCAAGGTCATGCGGCACACGGTCGTTCAGCCATGCCGAAATCAAGCGCTTGCCGAGGTCGGCGCCGCTGCCTTCATCGCCAAGTATATACCCGGCACTCGCCACATTTTGAACAATTTCTATGCCATTGTAATAGCACGAATTGGCACCGGTGCCGAGGATTAAGGCCAAACCCTCGTTGCGACCACACAAAGCGCGTGCGGCGCCCAGTAGGTCGTGTTCAATGAACAACTTGGCATTTGGAAAGAACTCACTGAGAACTTTATGCAGGCGTGCAATGGGCTCAGGAGCACCCAAACCCGACCCATAGAAATGCAATTCGCTCACAGCTTCAGCAGGCAAAAGGTTGGCCGGCCCTTCTTGTATGGCTTTGGCCAAATCGTCGTCGGTAATGAAATAAGGGTTGAGACCGGCGGTGTGCAACTGCTGAATTGCTCCATCGGGATCGATGAACCTCCAGTGGGTTTTGGTTGAACCGCTATCGGCTACCAGAATCATTGCACCTCAATATTGCCCGTGAAAACAGGTTTTGCCGGACCACCCAACCAGATCGACGCATAGCCATTCTTGCTTTTTTTGAACCGTACGGTAAGTTCGCCACCACGTGTGGTGATGCGGCGTTCATTTCCGCCGTGAATGAGCGAATCGGTAATCGCTACTGCCGTTGCTCCCGTGCCGCAGCTGTAGGTTTCGGCTTCAACTCCGCGCTCATACGTGCGCATTCTGATGCCCACTTCAGAACGTTCAATGAAATTTACATTGGTACCTGCTTCACCCCATCGACCGCTGTAACGAAGCAAAGCGCCCATGCGATCGACATCGGTTTCGTCAACGTTGTCGACATAGATCAGCACGTGTGGCGAGCCTGTATTCACGAAAAAGCCTTCAGGTATGGCCTCAGGCGCGGGGGTATCGCCCATGGCAATGTCAATGAACCCACCCTCATGAATGTGTGCCTGGTGAAGGCCGTCAATGGCCTCGAACTTGTTGCCGGTCGTAAACACTCCGAGTTGGTGCGCAAAATGCACGGCGCAACGGCTTCCATTCCCACAAAACGACTGGCTTCCATCGCTGTTGTAGTAGTTCATGTAGAACATTGACTTGGTCGAGCGAGGCGCTTCAATAAGAATGATGCCATCGGCTCCGACGCCAAAACTTCGGGCACAGATGGAACGAATTTGCTGGGGTGTTAACCGGACGGATTCACCGCGGTTATCAACCATAACAAAGTCATTTCCCGTACCATGGTATTTTGTAAAGCTCAACTTCACCGGCCAAAGGTAGCCAAAGTGCACAACTACGCACGTGCACACGAGAACCAAACATGACAAACCTCATGTTTCGGCAGAAATTGAATTTGCTATTTTGGTACGGAAAATGAACGCCTTTGTGCGTGAGTCAGTGATTTTCTGAAATACCTCCATCGGTTAATGAACCCAAGCTACCAAATCAAATCGCTCGACGAGTACCGCGAGCAGTACCAAACCAGCGTTGAGCATCCGGAAGCCTTTTGGGCTGAAATCGCCAATGAATTTGAATGGATGAAGCCTTGGGAAAGGGTTCTCAACAACGACTTCGAAACGCCCGACATCCGTTGGTTTGAAGGCGGAAAGACCAACATCACAGTAAATGCGCTTGACCGTCACCTCAAAACACGGGGTAACAAACTGGCTGTGATATGGGAACCCAATGACCCCAAAGAGCGATTCCTGCGCCTCACCTACCGTGAACTCCATGAACGCGTATGCCAATACGCGAACGTACTTAAGAAGCACGGCATTCAAAAAGGCGACCGTGTAGCCATTTACATGCCCATGATTCCTGAATTGGCCGTGGCTGTGCTTGCATGCGCACGCATTGGTGCCGTTCATTCAGTCGTATTCGCCGGTTTCTCGGCTTCGGCCTTGGCCGATCGCATCAACGATGCGCAGGCGAAAATGGTGCTGACCTCTGATGGTTTGTACCGAGGTGCCAAAGAAATTCCGGTTAAACGTGTTGTAGATGAAGCACTTGAACAGTGCGACTGCGTTGAGACCGTCATTGTTACCGAGCGCACACGTTGGGCCGTGAACATGAAAGAAGGCCGCGATATTTGGCTCCATGACGAGCTGCCAACCGTTGGCAAAGAATGTGCCCCGGAACCCATGGACGCCGAAGACATGCTCTTTATTCTGTACACCTCAGGCTCGACTGGTAAACCCAAAGGAGTGGTGCACACCGTTGGCGGATACATGGTGTATGCCGGATACACTTTCAAAAACGTTTTCCAATGCGATGAGAGCGACATCTACTGGTGCACCGCTGACATTGGATGGATTACCGGACATTCATACATCATCTACGGCCCTCTTTTGAACGGCACAACAACCCTCATGTTTGAAGGTGTGCCGTCGTACCCCGATTACGGAAGGTTTTGGCAGGTGTGCGACAAGTACGGTGTAAACCAATTCTATACTGCTCCTACCGCCATAAGGGCATTGATGGCGGCCGGTGATGACCATGTGCTTTCATATAGCCTTGACTCGCTCAAGGTCATTGGGTCAGTGGGTGAACCCATCAACGAAGAAGCCTGGCACTGGTACTACATACACGTGGGCAAAGAGCGCTGCCCTATCGTAGATACCTGGTGGCAAACCGAAACCGGTGGCATCATGATTTCAGGCCTTGGGAGCCATTCTCCGATGAAGCCTTCGCACGCAGGGTTACCGATTCCCGGAATCCAACCGGTGTTGCTCGACAACGAAGGCCGTGAAATCGAAGGCAATGAGCAAGAAGGGTATCTCTGCATCAAACATCCGTGGCCGGGCATGCTCCGCACAACCTATGGAGATCACGAACGCTGCCGAGTGACCTACTTCTCACACTACAAAGGGTACTATTTCACCGGCGACGGTGCCCGCCGCGACGCCGATGGCATGTACCGTATCATTGGCCGCGTTGACGATGTAATCAACGTTAGTGGTCACCGTTTCGGAACGGCCGAAATTGAAAACGCCATCAATGCCAACGCTCAGGTTGCCGAATCGGCTGTAGTAGGGTATCCGCACGATATCAAAGGACAAGGCATTTATGCCTATGTTATTTTGAAGGATGAATGCAAAGACCCCGTTAGCCTGCGCGGTGAAATCGTTGAAACGGTCGTTAAAGAAATCGGGAAAATCGCAAAGCCCGACAAGATTCAGTTCGTACCCGGGTTACCCAAAACACGTTCAGGGAAAATCATGCGACGTATCTTGAGAAAAGTAGCTGAGGGCGACACTTCAAATCTTGGAGACACCTCTACCCTGCTTGATCCGGATGTTGTTGACATCATCAAAGAAGGCGCTTTGTAAAGCGCGGTTTAAATTTAACTCCTGAAAGGCAGCGGGCCTCTTGAGTGCTTATCTTTGTACCATGGATGCAAAGGAAAAACAGCAATCGAAGAGACAGGCTGCCCTTTTGGTTGATTTGCGGTCAACCGACAAGAAAAAAGTCTTGTCAGCCCTGAAAACCATCACCGACGACGGTACCGGCGATATGGTTCACCCCTTGCTTGAGCTATTTCGAGACACACCATCGGATGACATCCGCGAAAAGCTGGCTGAAGTGCTCTCCTCTTTGAAGGTAAGCGAAGCAGAAGAGGTTTTCATCGAGGCCCTCGACGACGAGGCCTTTCGAAACCAGCGGGCTTCAATCATGAGCTTTATGTGGAATTCAGGTTTTCAAGGCGCCGAAGCAGTTGATACCATCACCCGATGCGCCCTCGAAGGAGACTACATGACGGCCATTGAATCCTTGACCCTTCTCGATAGCCTGACTCAAGAACCCGAAGAAGAATCGCTCTACCAAGCACTTATTGAAATCCGTGCATTCTTGGAAAAGCACAAAGATTCAGGACACGAGGTGTACGACATTGCTTTGAGTATCTTTCAGGTGCTCGCACAGTACGAGCGTGACCGTCCTGCGCCATGAAGAATGAAATCCGAATCGAGTACCCGCTGAAGGTAAAGAAATACACCAAGGCTCACCTCGATTACCTCATTCGTTCGCAAGCAGAAGAATCTATCCACCTTGAATTTAAGGCTGCCGAGGCCCTTGGCTGGAGCGACAGCCGCAAAAAGGAAATCAGCAAAGATGTCAGTTGCATGGCCAACTCTGATGGCGGCATCATCATTTATGGCCTAACCGAATCAAACCACAAAGCCGCCGGATACTCGTTCGTCGACGGCAATGACTTCTCAAAAGAATGGCTTGAGCAGGTCATCAATTCAAAAATCAACCGGCGCATTCCCGACCTGACTATTGACGTTATACGCGTTCAAAACAAGGTGAGTCAGAGCATTTATGTGGTGCGCATTCCTCGTTCGATTGAGGCTCCTCACATGGCCAGCGATGGCCGATACTATAAGCGCTTCAATTTCGAATCTCAGCCAATGGCCGAGTACGAGGTGCGCGACCTGTTCAACCGAGTCAGTACAACACAACTGAAGCTTCTCCCTGTCGAATTCAAGGGTGAAGTCAGCGAAATGCGCGATGATAAAGTAGTTAGCTACCGCTTACGGCTTGTACTCGATGTGCAGAACATCAGCCGAACCATCGAAACAACGTACAAAACCATCCTGAAACTCCCGTATACGGTTTACAGCGATTGCCGCTACGGACAGGTTATTTCGCGCTACTTTAGAAAAGAACAGCGTGGCCAGGCCGTGCTCAACATTCCGGCAACGACGCCCTTATTCCCCAATGAGGTCAATACTTTGGCCAATTTCTACCTCGACATCCGTAAAGAGCACTTGGCATCATTGGCGACCATCCCCATGAAAATCAGGTTCTATTACACAAATGGCATCTACGAGTTGGAGTATTACCTCGATACCAAGATTAAGGTGAATGGACGGATGCTAAAGGAGCACGACTTCATTTGATTTCACTACGCCTCTCATCCATCCAAAAAAAAATCAGCACACCCTTTCGAGCATGCTGATTTAACATTGGTTAGGTTAAGCAGAGGCCTTTACGAATGGGCCTGGATGGTCCACGAGCGATTGAAGTTGTCGCCCGATAGTTTAAGAATGTAAGTACCTGTGGCAAATGCACCGGTGGGTAAATCAATGCGTTCTGCCGGTCCGGCGTTGAGCTGATCTTGAAGAATGAGGCGGCCGCTGGTGTCAAACACATCAATCATCAAGTCGAGTTCTCGGTTAGGCAACCACAGCAAGAGTGCTTCACGGGTCATGCCCAACTTGTATTCTGCCGCCTGTGCGTTTTGCACATAGGTCAAGGCAGTGGTTGACACCTCAAACATGAAACTGCTGCTGCAATTAGCGTTAAACGCAACGAGTTCGACGATGTAGGTGCCTTCGTTGGCGATGGTGTACGATAGGTTGCCTCCTTCTGACACTTCTTCGCCGTTTACAAACCAAATCCAGCTCTCAGCATTTACACATTGAGCTTCAGCTTGGATGATGGCGGCATTGTTCTCGAACACGATTTGCTCGAGGAATGCGGCGTGCGCAACTACGGCATTCTCATCGGTTAGTGAGACTTCAAAGGCTTCGCTGGTGCAAAGGTTGTTGACAATGATTTGGTACGAGCCTGCACTCAGATTGGCAATGTCAAGCATACCGGCTTCAATGGTTTGGGTAGTCACAGCGTTGTTCGCCGCATCAAAAACATCGATGGTAAAACTGCCGGCGCCACTTGCAAGTACCTCCACTCCTCCTGCACCTTCTTCATTGCAGTACGCGGGATTTGTGAGGACGTCAATAATGGGTTCTTCAGGCGCGATTACCTCAACATTGATGACCATGGCGTGGCACACTTCATCGTCAGAATTGGCGGTAATGGTGTACGAACCAGCGGCAAGATTGGTGAAAATGCTGCCTTGCGCTGCTTGGGTCGAAGAGCTGCTGACCACTGTGCCTGTATCATCAGTCAAGGTTAACTGAAAGGCAGAAGCATTGTCAATGGCCACCTCGATCAAAGCGTCTTCTGTATTGAAGCAGCTCGGCGCTGTTGATGAAGCTTGCACCGGCGCTTGAACGTGCAAAACAAATCGATCGCCTTCAAACGGTGCTTCAAAGGTCAGCGGTATGGCCTCACCTGCTGCGAGTGAATACACATCACCCGTTTCGAGGTCTTCGAAGTACATGCACGTAAACTCAGGCAAGTTTTGTGTTTCATCTACGGTAATGGTGTAGGTGCCTGCCGTTTTGATGTTCAAGCTCAAATACACTTCAATGTTTTGGTACTGCTGCGGAATTCGGCTCACCAAGAGTTCTTCACCACTCGATGCCTTCCAAGCGATTTCAGGTGCCGTGGTGCTCATACTGGCGAGGTGCATGGCATCGCGTCCTTGGTCAAAGCCATGGCTTGATGCTTCTTCAAAAACTAGGTAGGCGGCCTGATTCGCAGTTGCGCTTGAAGCGCCCACGCTCACGTAACTGATGTTCGGGTTGATGTCGCGCTCAAAGCTGGTGCCCATGTCGCTTTTATGGGTTTCTTCCCAAACAAGCTGTGCACCGCTCTGGATGGTTTGCACCCAGAAGCTCTGTCCGCTTGGTATGTGTCCATTGGCTGTACCCAGGCCAAGTTCGGCAGTGTAGCTCACATACGACCCGGCTTCGGCGTTGTAGATGTAGTAGGTAGGTCCGATGCCGGTTGATGCGGCGTAAACGTCTTCCCAATCAACTTCTGATGGGTAGATGTTCGTCACCAGTTCCCATCCATCGTTCAAAGCAACTCCTGTTGATGTGTAGGTCAGGGGCACCGTTTTACTGCCCTGCTGAATACCTCCTGTGAGGCTCACAAATTGGCTGCCAGCGGTCATGAAAACCAGGTATCCGAAGGTGTCGTCAAGTGGGTCGTTTACACTCTGCGGAGCAGTGAAACCTTCGTTTAGCAAACCGGCAACCGATTCGTCGTATTTCCGAATGTTTACAAAGGTGTTTGACGGAAAATCAGACCCCGGAAAACCGGTTGTGATTAAGGTACTGTTCCAATCGGCCAAGGTTTTGCCTGGAATGGGGTTACCAAGGTTTACCCAGAACTGGTTACCGCTGGGTATAAAACGCTCGTAGTTCACTTCACCGATGTAGGCCGAACCGTTGGCAATTGCGCCAATTGCTGCTGTTCCGTTTGCATCTGAAATGAGGCGAACACGGTGTGGCGTTGCGGTGAAATTGCCTTGGTCAATTTGCAAAACGCCGCGCAGATCGAGGTCAGTCGCCAAGCTCACGCCGGATGCGTTGTTCACTAGAACATCGTGCAACTCGCCCATTACGTTGATGGTTTGCGGTGTGCCGGCGTTGAAGGTGAAACGTCCGTCTCCGGCGACAATACTACCACCTGTGTGAACGAGGTCGCCATACAGACTTACCGTATAATCGTCATCGAAGTTTAGCACTCCGTCGCCATTGACCGATTCCACGGTGAGGTCATTGCACACCAGGTCGGCAGTGATGCTTACGGTTTGGCCGTTACGAACTACAAAGTTTGAACTTGGCCCGAAAATTGCCGTTTGCCCGGTAGGTGAATTGGGGTCGCGGTTCCAAACTTCATCATCTGCATCGCCGGTGGCTACAGCGTAGTACACGCAGCCTGTGATTGCAATGGTGTACTCCTCAATCTCGCCCCATTGGTAATCGGCCACGAAACATGCATCGGTGTTTGGGGTCAAGTTCCAAGCGCAAAGCACACGCATTCGAACGTTCCCCTCCACTGCTGTTAGCGGCACGGTAACGCTTGCTGTCGCCGTTGCCGCAGGAGCCGATTGCAGCACGTTTTCGTCAACCGAGAATACGCCGTCGCCATTCCAGTCAATCCATGCTGCGAAGCCTTGGTTTGCACCAAAGATTTCGGTACCCGAGACCGACAAATCAAACGATGCCCCTTTGCAAAGGTTGGCCGTGAGTGCAGTAAAGTCCTGGTATGCATCAAGGATCAAAGTCGGATCACCTGTGTCAAATTCTGACGTGCTGGAGTTATTTATGCTCTCAATCGATACATTGGTAATAAAGTCACCCTCTGAGGTACCAATTGATAACTGACTCGAACAATTGATCAAGGTCGACACTGTGTTGGATGTGCTTTCTGGGCAGCCACCATCGACATACACGGCGCGCGCACTCAGGGTTTCGGTAGCATTCGGGGATAGGTAGAGGTTGAAAATGGCTTCGGTTGTCGCAGAGAAAGTCACATTGGCAAAGTTGTCCCAACTGATTTCATATCCAATCAATCCTGCGCCGCCAGATGATGTATAGGTAAGGACATCATTGGAGACCGTTTCAGACTTGTTAACGGTTAAGGTACCGGCCGGCGTTGGTTCGATGCACCCACCGGTGTAGTCAACCGTAAGGTAGGGACGATTCGCATCACTGTGCCCCGCAAAGGTGACGTAACGGTTGTTGTTTCCTGTATAACCTGAGCCAAGGTAGTTCAAACCCAATGCAAACCATCCGAGGCCAAGCGATGTGTTTTGCAGGTAAGCATCAGCGGTAGTGCCGAGATCATAAGTCTTCCAAATCCCAGAAGATGAGTGTTCATTTTGGAGCGTTGAAAAGTAAATCGTTCCCTGGCCCGCCAAAGCAAATATCTCATTAAACGTAGGCCAATCCACCGGGTCAGTGGTAGCCTGCCTGAATTGAACACGCCGATTACTCCCCGCCCAACCTAAGCTGGCAGTGATGTAGTAATTGACCTTCACATCATTGATGGTTACTCCGGTTGGAATGGATTGCGTGTTGAACTTTACCGAACTTCTAAAATTCTGGAAACTCCCTGTAATGTTTCCTCGGCCAACGCCAAGCAAATCATTGAAACCTGTATCGTTTGAGGCGCCAAGCTGTGTCCACCACATGGCGTTATCGGGATAGATGTCCAAGGTTGGGTCAACCACAAGCGGATAACCGCGTGCTTCATCAAGTAACCAGCTCATTGGGACGCGCGTTTGAACGGTCAATTGCGTTCCGTTTTGCACAATCAGATACTCTGCGGTAATTACCGGGGTGAGTTGGTCTTCGGTATCTTCATTTTCGGGGATGGATGGATTCTCGTCCACCACCAACGGCGCTGTGAACGCCCCAAGCAACTTTCCGCCCTCGAAGAGCATGATTTCGGCTCCCTCGCGTTTTGCGATGACACCGTCAGGAAGCGTCACCGTTTCTTCGAAAACCAAAAAGTCGACATCCGGCGAAGCCGAAGCAAAAAACTCAGGCGATAGGATGCGGTAATCCATTTTATGGCGTGTGCTTCCTTGGGAGATTCTCAAATCGAGCATGGGGCCGTAGACTCCTGCATACGAAATCACTGAACCCGTTGCACGTGCAGGCGATGCCATGGCATTTCGCACGTCGAGCTCTTCTCCGTCATTCAGGAAGAACATGCGCATGTTTTGCATGGTTGACAGGCTTCTTCCATCGGGCAAAACAGTCGTCATTGCACCGCTGCCCACCGCCGGATAGTAGGTTTTGAAAGCATTGTGCAGGTTTGCAAAGCCTGATGGCGTTTGCTCAATGCGGGTGTAGATGGTTTTCCACTCGCCGTTCTCCATGTAGTGCACCGGACCGGCCGACATAACGGCAGTAACCGAGCCATTTTCATTCAAGAAATGTTTTGTGAACATGTCGCGGCGATCGCCCAGTTCGGATGCCGCAGAATAGGCGCCAAAAGGCTCTTCGCGCCATGCGCTTTCGATGTAGTCACTCGCACCTGATGGCAACGTCATTGATGCTGATTCAGCGACGGTTCCCAAAGCAGCCCAGCGGTTGTCTCCGGCCTTATATGAGGCTGAAACTACCGACGGATCAAGCGCAACCGCTGAGACAGGATTGACAGGAGCTGCCGGGTCGCGCCTTCGTTGAGCAGATGCCTCCAATACGAAGACGAAAGCCAATAAAGTCGCTAGCCAACGAAAAAGTATCCGAAGCTTGAACTTTGAACAAAAGCCCGAAGCCGGTTTTAGGCCAGTGGCAAGTAATGCTGAATGCATAGGAATAAAGAGTTAATTCAGGAATCAACACCTTATCCGTTGGCTTTCACCTTTTCGTTACACCTGTTTCGACGAGGTGCATTTTGTTTCGATGAACGGTAAGCTTATTTTTTGCTTCGTTGAGCGGCAAGTTGCAGCGCATCGTACGCATTTACAACCTTTCCGGAGCGAGAGAGCTTCTTGAACTTGGTCTTTTTATCGTTGCCGGGGTAAAACACCCGATTCGACCGAAGGTCAGTGCCGCTCTCGACCAAAATGGCTTTTAGTTCTGCTGCGGTGAGTTCAGGATGGTAAGCCCAAACCAATGCAGCCACGCCTGAAACAACCGGTGCAGCCATGCTTGTACCACTGTTCGGAGTGTACTCGTCATTGGGCATGGTGCTTTCAATGTCTACTCCGGGCGCGAACAAATCAACCGTTTTACGGCCGTAGTTCGAGAATTCAGCAACCAATGCGTCAAGCGACGGACCGCTAGCACCGATTTCAAGCCAAGTGCTGCAAAGTTCTCCGGAATCGCTGTAACGGGCATTGGGGAAGTTGTCGCTTTTATCGTTGTTCCGCGACGAGTTGCCGGCAGCGTGCACCAAAAGAACGCCTTTCGATTCGGCATAACGCACGGCGTCATCGACGAGCGACTTTTGGGGTGAATAGCTCTTGCCGAAGCTCATGTTGATGATGTGTGCCCCGTTGTCGACCGCGTAGCGAATGGCGTTGGCGACGTCTTTATCGCGTTCGTCTCCATCCGGAACAGCGCGAACGGCCATAATGCGCGCAGGAGATGCAATACCGTCAATGCCAATGCCATTCCCGCGTGCAGCGGCAATGATGCCGGCCACATGGGTTCCGTGATCAGCCGCCGGACCTTCAACCCGGTTTGAACCGTAGTGTTTTTCGGTGAAATCAGTCGGATTGTCTCCCACAATTGAACGGCTGTCGAGGTTCATATTGTAGCTGTACATCACCGTATTACTGAGCTGACGGAGGCCCTCTTCAAGCATGCTGTCGAAATCGTTTTCCATAGCAAAGACCATGAAGTCGCGAAGCTGTTGAGCGGCTTCGTCATCGCTCTCCAGAGATTGAACGTCTTCAGCAGTGTAGTCGGCGCCTTCAAACACGCGGTCCATTTGCTGCTTGGCAAAGGCGTATACTTCGGCAATTTCAGACAGTTCATCGAGTTCGGCG
Source organism: Flavobacteriales bacterium (assembly GCA_036835325.1). GTDB lineage: Bacteria > Bacteroidota > Bacteroidia > Flavobacteriales_D > Sanyastnellaceae > CAMCHP01. The sequence goes on along the minus strand of DAITMF010000006.1, from coordinate 59,079 downwards.
CGGGCGTCTTTAACGCGTGTTTCAAACTGCGTTTTCATGGCCTTGTACTTTGTGTACTCGGTCTTGTCTCCCTTCGAAACACTTTTCTCATCGACTGCTTCGAAACGGCTTTTCAAATCGGCATACACGCGGGTGAACTCAAGGTTATCGAACTCAACATCGCCGCCGGGGCCGCTAATGAAGCTCCAGCCGTGCACGTCGTCAATGTAACCGTTGTTGTCGTCATCAATTCCATTGCCAGGTATCTCGCCTTCGTTGACCCAAAGCTGACCGCGCAGGTCTTCGTGTTCAATGTCAACGCCGCTGTCGATTACGGCAACAACAACCGTGCGAGCAGGCGCTTTGCCTTCGAGTAACCCATAGGCACGGTTTACAACAACACCCATTTGGCCGTCTTCTGCAAAGTTTGCGTTGAACCAATCGCCCGTTTGTTGAGCTTGGGCTGAAATAATACAAGCACCCGCAACGACGGCAAGAGTGCAGCGTAAGTTAAGTGGTGAATTCATCGCCTAAAGGTAGGGTGTAACTTTTAAGGTAACGCTCTCACTCCAAAAAACGTGCCTCTTTGTTCGGTTTTTCGCTGCGCGGATGAGGAAACCTGGGGTTCAGAAAATAGAAAGTCCCCACAATCGCAGGGACATTTCATTAACTAACAACTAAACTTAACCTAACTGGGGTTCCGCAGTACGGAAACCCATTACCGTTTGGTCTAACAAAGATAATCGAGGCACGTACCGATTTAATCACGAAAATCTAACAATTGGCACGAGCCCACAGTTTAATCGCGAAAAACCCTGATTTCGTGGGGAACTTCACCCCCGCTTTCTTTACTTTGCCTTAAATTCATTGCAATGGGCATCATAGCCATCATCGAAGACGACGTGCAAATTGCAGAGCTGGTCAAATTGCACCTTGAAAACAGTGGTTTTGAGGCGCGAACCTTCCACAATGGCGCCGAAGGCTACGCGTTTTTGCTTCTGCATGAAGTCACGGCTGTGGTGCTCGATATCAACTTACCCGGTATGTCGGGGATTGAGATTTGTACCGCATTGCGATCGACGGGAACCCGCACGCCCATCATTATGCTGACCGCGCTGAGCGAAGAAGATGAAAAAATTGAAGGACTTGAGTCAGGCGCTGATGACTACCTCACAAAACCCTTCAGCATGAAAGAGCTCACGGCGCGCATAAAAGCGATTGTGCGTCGAAGCGAACCGTCACGAAACGATGACGAGCTCAAAACGATTTCTGTTCGGCAACTCGAAATTGATCCTTCCATTCGAAAGGTCACCTTGGATGACGAACGTATTGACCTCACTCCCAAAGAATTTGAACTTCTTTACCTGCTTGCCTCGAATCCGGGTGTCACCTTCACACGAAGCGAACTGCTGAATAAAGTTTGGGGCTACGATTTCGATGGCTACGAGCACACCGTAAACAGCCATATAAACCGTTTGCGCATGAAGGTAGAAGATGATCCAGCTAAACCCAGCTACGTGCTCACCACATGGGGCGTAGGTTACCGATTTGCCGATGCTTAGATTGAAAGTCGTCGAACGCAACCCCCAACTACTGCTCTGGGTCGTTCTCACCTTTGTAATGCTCATTGCGGCATTTCTTATCATTGACAGCTATACCAAGCAGTTGCAGTTGATTCGCGACCGCGAGCTCGCGCGATTGGAAGGCATCACCGGTACCTTGGCGTCGGTAATTGATGCTGAGGCGCACCGCAAATTGATGATGCAGCACAAAGAAATGTATGCCTTGTGCTCAAACGATGAAGACAGCACCTATTACACCATCCACGAAACCTTGCGACAAGCGCGTCAAGCGCATGGTCTCGATGCCATGGTGCGTACGATGGTATATGAACCACGCATTGATAAATTCTGCATCCTTGTCACCGACAGCACCATCCCGAACTGGAAACACCCCTACCGCGATTATCCGTCAGAGTTGCTGGTGAATTATGAGAAGGGCGGACGGCTCGACTTCTACACCGACTCCAAAGGCACTTGGTTATCGGCCTTCCACCCCATCAAAACTGCAGACGGTACAACTGTAGGCATCGTTCTCGCCGAAGAGCGCTTTGACCACTTCATCCGAGAATCACAGCAACTTGCATTGCGCAACATCACCATTTCGGTATCTGTAACACTGGTCATTGTGTTCATCTTGTTTTTAGTACTCCGCAACCTTCTTAAAACCATGGAACGACTTCGTCGTGAAAAAGAAGATCTCGAAAATCTGCGAAAAGAGCTATTGGCCAATGTTAGCCATGATTTGCGCACACCACTGGCATCCATCCAAGGATACCTCGAAACAGCACTGAATATCTCCGACCTGCAAGAGTCAAAACGCAATGAATACCTCAGCACAGCACTACTAAGCACTGAAAAACTGAAAGGCCTTATTGATGAACTCTTCGACCTTTCGCGCTTAGAGTCACGCGACCGAAAGCCCGTGCTTGAACCGTTTTCCATTGCTGAATTGGCCTCTGACGTCGTCGCTGGCCTGCGCATTACGGCTGAAAACAAAGGCGTTACCCTTGAAGAATCGATACCCACCGATTTACCGGCCGTAGAAGCCGACATCGCCCTTGTCAACCGTGTCCTTCAGAACGTGGTCGCCAATGCCGTGAAATACACCGATTCAAAAGGTAAGGTACTCGTCAAACTCTCACTTGATGAACTTGCGGTGAAGGTGGAAGTAATTGATACCGGCATTGGCATCTCTGCCGATGACCTCAAAATGGTCTTTGAGCGGTTCAGAACCGGTCAACGCACCGGACGCAAGGGCACAGGCCTTGGCCTGGCCATCGTCAAATCAATCCTCGATGCGCACGATGCTCGCTACAGCTTTACCTCGCAGCAAGGAAAAGGCAGCCACTTCACTTTCTGGCTGAAACTCGCTTAAAACCGCTTGGCGATCCCGTGAATCGTCCTAATTTGCGACTCAAACCCGCAAAGAAGCATGAGCCACAACAAGTCTGACCTCCAAATTGCACAGGAAGCAACCCTCCTCAACATTGGAACCATCGCCGAACGCTTGAACATCGGCGAAGATGACCTTGAACGTTACGGTCGCTACAAGGCCAAACTGCCATTGCACTTGATCGACGAGCACAAGGTTAGCCAAGCAAATCTTGTTCTCGTAACCGCCATCACCCCCACTCCGGCGGGTGAAGGAAAAACAACCACCTCCATTGGCCTCAATGAAGGTTTAAATAAAATCGGAAAGAAATCGATTGTAGTGCTTCGCGAACCGTCGTTGGGTCCCGTATTCGGCATCAAAGGCGGCGCTGCCGGAGGCGGTTACGCGCAGGTTGTGCCGATGGAAGACATTAACCTGCACTTTACAGGTGACTTTTCGGCCATCGAAAAGGCCAACAACCTGCTCTCTGCGCTCATTGACAATAACCTACAAAGCAAAACGCGTTCGCTGAATCTCGATCCGCGACGGATTTACTGGAAGCGTGTAATGGACATGAACGACCGTGCTTTGCGGCAAATCACCATCGGCCTCGGCGGAATTGGCAACGGTATTCCACGCGAAGACGGTTTCAACATTACGCCGGCTTCAGAAGTGATGGCCATTCTGTGCATGGCCAAAGACCGTGAAGACTTGAAACGCCGATTGGGCAATATTTTTGTCGGATTTACCTACGACCGTCAACCCATTTACGCACGTGATCTAAAAGCTGAAGGCGCTATGGCATTGCTTTTGAAAGACGCCATTATGCCCAACTTGGTACAAACACTCGAACACAACCCGGCAATTCTGCACGGTGGCCCATTTGCCAACATCGCCCAAGGAACGAACACCATCTTGGCTACCAAAATGGGCATGTCGCTTGCCGATTACACCGTAACTGAAGCCGGCTTCGGTGCTGATCTCGGCGCTGAGAAATTTCTCCACATCAAGTGCCGCGCAGCGGGTATTCGTCCGAAAGCGGTGGTACTGGTGGCCACCCTTCGTGCACTGCGTCACCATGGCGGTGCCAAAAAAGAAGAGTACAACACTCCTTCTCTTGACCGCGTGAAAAAAGGGTTTGCAAACCTTGAAAAACACATCGAAAACGTCCAAAAATTCGGGCTGCAGCCAGTAGTTGCAATTAACGCCTTCAATAGCGATAGCGAAGACGAAATGAACTTCGTCATCAATGCCTGCGCTGAAAAAGGCGTCAAGGCCATTCCAAGTCGCTGCTGGGCCGAAGGCGGCAACGGAACTGCCGAATTGGCCAGGGCCGTGGTTGAGGTATGCGAAGCCGACCAAAGCCGCTTTGCTCCGTTGTACGATAGCAACGACCCAATTAAACAAAAGATTGAAACCATAGCACGTGAGATCTATGGAGCTGAAGGAGTTGACTACGATAAAAAAGCCCTAACCGACCTCAAAAACATCGAAACGCTAGGCTTGTCAAATCTGCCTGTGTGCATGGCGAAAACACAAAAATCGTTTTCCGACAATGAAGCTTTGATTGGCCGACCAACCGGGTTTAGAATAACCGTTCGCGAGTTCGAGTTTGCTGCCGGCGCAGGATTCATCATCCCCATTTTGGGCAACATGATGCGCATGCCCGGGCTGCCTGATGTACCTGCCTCTGAGGGGATGGACATCGACAACGACGGTCGCATCACAGGCCTGTCGTGATGCCCCACCAAGGCGAACGCACCTACCAAGCTCTTCGTTTAACACCGCACAATGAGCAAGCTGTTGACGATGCATTGGTTATTGAACACCCCCTTCGCATTGTTATCAACGGTGAACCTTTGACAGTCACCATGCAAACACCCGGCCACGAAAAGGAGCTCGTGAGGGGCTTGCTGCACAGCGAAGACATCTGGCGGCAAAGTCACTCGGCGCCTGAAATGACTGTGGTGCGAAACGAAAGTCATCCAATCGACGAAATCCACGTAAAGCTTCCTGCCGAACAGTTGGGCGCAGGGTACGTCAACTCACGCCAACTTTTGAGCGTTGCGTCGTGCGGAATTTGTGGCCGGACTGAGTTTACACCTCGAACAGGGCAGCTCGCCGCTTCGGGTCGCCCCCTCTCCTCATCCATCCTCAAAAAAGCATTTAAAAACTTCAACGAACACCAGGTTCTTTTTCACGCAACAGGCGGTTGTCATGGTGCAGCGGCCATCGCCCACGATGGCGCGTTGCTCTCTATCATGGAAGATATCGGCCGTCACAACGCTGTTGACAAGGTCATTGGCGACTTGATTAATCGCAGCTTGCTCAGTGGTGCCAAATGTATGCTCGTGAGCGGGCGAATCAGCTACGAACTTGTTGCGAAGTGCTTTATGGCCGGCATACCGACCATTGCCGCCGTTAGTGCACCTTCTACCCTAGCCATTGATTTCGCCAAAGAGCTTGGTGTGAGCGTGATTGCCTTTTGCAGAGACGACCGCATGACCGTGTATTCATGATTGAATTTACCCCTATGAAAAGTCCGCGAAACATAGCCCTGCTGCCCCCTGACAAGCTCACCGGTTTACGATTGCAAGCGCCGCCAACAAAAGCAGCCGGATTAAAGGCCGTGACCAATGCCATGCGTCACCTCAGCGATGAACTCGGCCTCTTCGACGGTTTGCGCTTGATGGCACGAATTAACCAAAAACATGGCGTAGACTGCCCCGGATGCGCATGGCCAGACCCGCAACACCGTGCAAAGCTTTTTGAATACTGCGAAAACGGTGCCAAGGCCATCGCCGAAGAGGCCACTACGAAACGCGTAAACGCCGCCTTCTTCACCAAACACAGCGTTGAAGAATTAAGCACTTGGAGCGACTTTGAACTTGGAAAGTCTGGACGCATTACCGAGCCTTTCTTACTCGACGAAGGGGCTTCAAACTACCGCCCCATTGGGTGGGACGAGGCGTTTTCGATGATGGCCGCGCACTTGAAATCCATCCATCCCAATGAAGCAGTCTTTTATACATCAGGAAGAACCGGAAACGAGACAGCCTTCTTGTACCAACTTTTTGTTCGGCAATACGGCACCAACAACCTACCCGATTGCTCAAACATGTGCCACGAGTCGAGCGGGGTTGGTTTAACCGAAACTACAGGCATAGGCAAAGGATCAGTGACGCTGGAAGACATCTACGAAGCCGAAGTTATTTTGGTCATGGGGCAAAATCCGGGGACCAACCACCCGCGCATGCTGAGCGCTCTGCAGCAATGCAAGAAGAATGGCGGACGTATCGTGCACATTAACCCACTTCCCGAAGTTGGTACCGAGCGCTTTGTTGACCCACAAAGTCCGGTGCAAGTGCTGATGGGCGGCACAAAAATTGCTGATCACTTCTTGCAGGTGCGCATCAACGGTGACATCGCCTTGCTTAAACTGCTAATGCTCGGTTTGCTCGAAGCCGAAGAGCGCAATCCCGGAAAAGTGCTCGACCGCGAATTCATTCTGCAGCATTCCGATGGTTTTGAGCGTTTTCGCAGTCACTTGCGCGAAACCAACCTAGCTCAGGCCGAAATCGATTGCGGCATCAGCATGCGCGATTTGAAACCGGTCATAGAACTCCTTGCCGAACAACGCAAAATCATTGTCTGCTGGGCGATGGGCATTACGCAGCACAAAAACGGAGTCGACAATGTGCGCGAGATTGTCAACTTGCTTTCGATGAAAGGCAGCTTGGGCAAACCCGGTGCAGGTACCTGTCCGGTAAGGGGCCATAGCAACGTACAAGGTGACCGCACCATGGGCATCTACGAAAAGCCTTCCGCAAGCTTTCTCGATCGTCTTGAGCAGCGCTTCAATGTACCCATGCCACGAATGCATGGCTACGACACCGTAGAAGCCATTGAAGCCATGGCTGAAGGTAAGGTGAAGTTTTTCTTTGCGATGGGCGGGAATTTTATATCGGCAACACCCGACAGCGAATTCACTGCCAAAGCCATGCAAAATGTTGATTTCACTGTGCAGGTGAGCACAAAGTTGAACCGCGCTCATGTTGTTACAGGAACAAAAGCCCTGATTCTTCCCTGCCTTGCCCGAACAGAAGCCGATGTGCGCAGCGACGAACTGCAGTTCCAAACCGTTGAAAATTCGATGGGGGTTGTTCACAGCAGTACAGGAAACCGAAAGCCGGCTTCGCCTCAGCTCATCAGTGAAGCCGAGATTGTGTGCCGACTTGCTCACGGCGTTTTTGGGATGGATGGAGCCATCGATTGGTTGGCATTTGCCCGTCACAACGATGCAGTGCGCGACGCCATTGAAGACACCATACCGGGCTTTGAACGCTACAACCAAAGAGTTCGCGAACCGGGTGGATTTTATTTGCCCAATGGAGCGCGTGAACGCACGTTCAACACGGATACAGGTAAAGCAAGGTTTTCAGTAGTGAACCTGCCCCAAGTCTCGCCCGTGGAGGCTGAGTTCGTGATGATGACTATACGCACTCACGATCAGTACAACACCACAATCTATGGTTTGGATGATCGCTACCGAGGCATACGAAACGAGCGGCGGGTTGTGCTAATGAACGCATCAGACATGAAAATGAAGCAACTCTCAAAAGAACAGATCGTTGACATCGAAAGCGTTTTCAAAGGAGAGCGGCGGTTTGCCCGGAGCTTCCACGTGGTACCTTACGATATACCCGTCGGCTGTGTGGCCACCTATTTCCCTGAAGCGAATGTACTCGTCCCCTTGAAGAGTACAGCCGAAGAAAGCAATACACCGAGCAGTAAATTCATAGAAGTCAACATCTTAGCTCAAAAGCAATGAGCGTATTATAAAAAAAAGCTATCGAATTAACGATTTCTTAAACACTTGATTGATACAGTGCCATCAAATCGGAAGAAATTGCTGGCGAATTGAAGGGATGGACGGCTGCGCTTTATCTTCTGTTGGAAAGATGTCTCGTGCACACCTCAGTATGATTAAATTCGCAGCAGCGTAAACGAAAACCACACAGGTGTCAAATTACGAACGAAGCAGGCGTCGACAATTATCGCTCAACCTATTTGAGGCCCTCTCGAAAGAGCGGTTGTTTCTCTCTATCGTTCTGACTGCAGCAGTCGGATCAGCGTTTGGCTACTACCTTGGTCAAGGTGCCATGTGGATTGGTTTCGTGTTTGCAGCTTATGCTGCGGTGGCCAATGACAGCATTCAATCACTCGGCACCTTCATTGAATCGAACCGCGACAAGAAGTGGTGGATTCTTTGGCTGTTTGTGGGCGGAATATTCCTTGCTACCATTGTTTACAGCTTTGTTCGATTTGACGGCGACGTCACTTACCAACGCTTGTTGAACAGCGCCGGAGAAACGAAGTACCCCCACCCGGAGCAGTTTAGCTACTTTCAAATCATCGCCCCGCTTGTACTGTTGATTTTGACCCGGCTAAGGATGCCGGTCTCAACCACCTTTTTGCTTCTGAGTGTTTTCAGCCAAGATACCTCGGGCATTAGTTCAGTGGTTGCCAAGAGTGTATCAGGATACTTGCTTGCGTTTGTCTTGTCGTTCATTGTTTGGATAGCCGGCTACAAACTCATCCAAAAGTACTTCGCCTCGCGTCAAACGCATCCCGCATGGACTGTAGTGCAGTGGATTGTGAGCGGCTCGTTATGGTCAGTGTGGATTATGCAAGACGGTGCGAACATCGCTGTGTTCCTACCGCGCAAGCTAGACTTGACCCAATTCATCATCTTCGCGGCCACCATCTTCCTGGGATTGGGATTGTTGTTCTACCTCCGAGGCGATAAGATTCAGAAGGTTGTGAGCGAAAAAGTTCGCATTTCAGACGTCCGCGCAGCGACATTGATTGACTTCACCTACGTTTTGCTTCTCATCTACAAACTCACCATCAGTACTGTACCCATGAGCACCACTTGGGTGTTTTTGGGTGTCATTGGCGGACGGGAAATCGCCATCAACTTGGCCCGTCGCAAACGCGGACGAACCCACAAATGGAAAGCCATGCGCGTTATTGGCCGCGACTTTGGTTACGCATTGATTGGTTTGTTCATCTCTGTGGTTATGGCATCCGCAGCCAATCCGAAGATTCGAGAAGAGATTCTCCTGTGGTTTGGCAACTTGGTGTGATCAAACGGCCATCCACCCCATCCATCCCATCCATCCCCATAAAACCAAAATTTTGGCACGCTATTTGGAGAGTGTACTGTACATTCCATTCCCTCGAATGGCTCTTGGTTACAGTTATTTTGGTTAAGGTTTAAAAGCCCTCGAAACGTCGGGGGCTTTTTTCGTGCGGGGCATGAATCACAGGCATAGGTTTTTTCCACACTCCGTTTCACAAAATTGCGTTAATAACTCAATGCAAGGCCAATCGCATCACCCCTGTAGGTAAGCCTACCTTTAACGCGAGAAAATGCGCCTTTGCATTTGGTACATCTTTTGCACAGTCACGCTCATGAATGTCACTCCGCACATGAATATTAGACTTTCATTTTTAGCGCTTATGCTGCTCCTTGTTGCCACAACAGCGAGCCTGCACGCCCAACAAACAGCGTCGTTCACCGCCATCGACCGGGTTTACCGTGAGGCAATTGACCTTTTCGACAAAGAAAAGTACGCTGCCGCGCAAAAGAAATTCGAAGAGTTTATCGGCCTCAAGAAAGACCCGCTCAGCGAGCGTTCGGTGAACGCTGAGTACTACGCCGGTCTTTGCGCAATGAACTTGTACCACAAAGATGCCGAGTACCGACTTGAGAAGTTCATCGCGGACTACCCGTCTTCGTCGCAATCAAAACGGGCTTATTTTGAACTTGCCAACCACAATTACAAGCGTCGCAGTTTTTCAAAAGCCGCAGAATATTACGCACTTACCAACCCGCGTGACCTCCCGGCCGATGAACGATTGGAATATACCTACAAACGTGGTCACACACTTTTCGAACTCGAGCAATTTGCCGAGGCGCGAACCTATCTGAGCGAGGTAAAAGACCGCGATTCAGAATTCAAGCTCCCTGCTACTTACTATTACAGCCACATCGTGTACACCGAAGGGCAATACGAAACGGCTTTGAACGGTTTCAAAATGCTCGAATCAGACCCGAGTTTCGGTCCGCTCGCACCCTACTACATCACCCAAATCCTCTACAAACAAGAGCGCTACGCCGAAATGCTTCAGTATGCACCGGCTCTGATTGACAGCAGTGCTTCGCAGCCTGTTAAGCGCTTGCCTGAAATTGCGCGGCTTATTGGTGATGCCCACTACAGAGAAAACAACTACGCAGAGGCATTGCCTTACCTTGAACGCTACCACAACGAAGTACCGAAGGCCGAACGTTCGCGTGAAGACTTCTTTCAACTGGCCTACTGCTACTATCAGAGCGGCGACTTTGTAAAGGCACTTGACAACTTCAACGGTGCAACCGGCGAAAACGATGAACTCACCCAAACGGCCACCTACTACATGGGCGACTGTTACCTGAGGCTTGATCAAAAAACCTATGCACGTGCGGCGTTTAAAGAAGCCTCAGAAAGCGACTTCAACCTGACCATCAAAGAAGATGCCTTGTTCAACTACGCCCGATTGGCATTTGAACTCTCGTACAACCCTTTCCACGAGGCCATTACGGCTTTTGAGGCCTACCTCGACGCGTACCCCAATAGCCCCCGTCGTGCTGAGGCCTACGAGTTCCTTCTGAACGTTTACATGCGCACCCGTGCGTACGAAAAGGCCATTGAATCGCTCGATAAGATTGAAAACAAAGACACCCGAACAAAAGAAGCTTACCAAATCGTGAGCTTCAACCGTGGCGTTGAGCTCTTCCAAGCGCAAGAGTACGACCGTGCAGAAGAGTTCTTTGTAAAAGTGAACCGCTACCCTGTCAATGCATCCTTTACCGCTGAGGCGCTCTTTTGGCGTGCAGAACTGGCCTACCGAAAGAAAGAACACGCCAAAGCGGCAAACCTTTATGCACAGTTTATGCAAGAACCGGGGGCTTACCTGAGCGAATTCTACAACGAAGGCAACTACGGTGCGGGTTACGCCTTGTTTAATCAACAGAAATACGTTTCGGCTTCTACGGCATTCCGCAAATACGTTGACCAATTCAAAGGCGATGACTTCAAAAAGAAAGGCGATGCTTTGCTACGCGTTGGTGATTGCTACTACGTCACGAAAGATTACACGCAAGCCATCGCATGGTACGATAAGGCCATTCAGCTCAACCAGCAAATGACCGATTACGCCCGCTACCAAAAGGCAGTGTGTATGGGCCTTGCAGGCAACAACGATGGTAAAATCAGTGTTTTGACACAACTCATCGACAATGAAATTGATTCGCGGTATGTAGTCGATGCCAAGTACGAGTTGGCCAAAACCTACCTTCAACGCGACAACCTCGGCGAAGCACAGCGCTGGTATACCATCATTTTGCGCGAACACCCCAACAGTCCGTTCGTGAAATTCACCTTACTCGACATGTGCCTCATCTATGTGAAGCAAGACAATAACCCCAAAGTCATTGAGTACTGGAACCGCATCAAAACCGAGTACCCCAACGACAAGGTAACCATTGACGCCTTCAACCTCGTTGAAAGCGTGCTTTTGGAGGAAGGATTGATGGACGAACTCCCCACCAACCTCGGACTAAGCAATACCGACATCGAAGCACGGGTCTTTGGTGCAGCAGCCGACCCCGCCATTACAGGAGACTGCAGCAAAGCCATTCCGAAACTGGAAGACTACCTCAGGAAGTACCAGCCCGGACTCTACGCCGTTCAAGCAAACTACTACCTCGCAAGCTGCTATTTCGAACAAGGCAACCAAGACAAGGCGCTCGAGTCGTACAATTTTGTGATCGCACAACCTGTGAGTGACTTCACCGAAGAGTCACTGGTAGCCGCGGCCACCATCAACTTCAACCGAAAAAATTATGACCAAGCACTCAATATGTACATCGAGCTTGAAACCGTCGCCCGACTCGACCGAAATGTTCTTGAAGCGCAAATCGGCCAAATGCGCTGCCACTACCTCCTCGGACAGAAGAACTACGCCTTGGAGTACGCCGAACGCGTCATTGCCAATAGCGCAACCCCTGCCGACTTCCTCCAAATTGCGCAATTGTGGAAAGGCCGCATTCTCAACGACAACGGCGACATCGACAACGCATACTACGCATTTGTTGAAGCCGACAAGCGCGGCGGTGTGCGCGGCGCTGAAGCAAAGTACTCTATGGCCGAAATCGCCTACAAGAAAGCCGCTTACAAACCGGCAGAAACCGAAATCTTTCAACTCATTGAAAAATACTCGGCCTTTGAAGAGTGGAAGTTCAAAGGCTTCCTCTTGCTGGCTGATGTGTATGTTGGTCTTGAAGACTACTTCCAAGCGCGAACAACGCTTAACACCATTCTCGCAAACGTCAATGTTGACTGGGTTATCCAAGGTGCCAATGAACGATTGGCTAGACTAGAGTCTATCGAAAAGGGGCAACCCCAACAACGTTCACAAAGCATTGAAATCAACCTCACTCCGGATTCAGACAACTAAGCCGAACACCATGAAACGGATACCACTCCTCCTCCTTGCTGCTGCGGCATGCTTGCAAAGCCAAGCGCAATCTGATACACTCCAAATGGATGTGACCTTTACTGGCACCATGGAGCTCGTCTTGAAAAACTCGGCCAAACTTTCGTCGTGGCCACAAACGAAAGAATCGGCTGTTGAGCTGCCGCCCATCAAATACAGCCTATTGCCATTCAAACCCATGGTTCAAATTGAACCTAAAACCATCGAAGCGGCCAAAATCAACATCGAACCAAAATTGCCCAAGCTCTACCGAGGCTATGTGCGCGGAGGGTTCGGGGTGTACACCACTTCCTTGCTCGATGTCTACTACATGGATGAACGCTCGCGCAAAGGCAGCTGGGGCGTTGAATACAAACACCTTAGCAGCAACGGTGGCGTCGCCCTCGAAGATAGCATCCCCGACAACTTCTCGAACAACAGTGCCCAAATTTGGGGACGTCAACTGACCAAAAAGCACGCACTTTTTGGTGATTTGCGTTGGGACCGCGACGTGGTGCACGCCTACGGCATCGACCCGCAACTGTACTTCGATGCCCGAACCGACGATTTGCGCATTCGCTACAACAGCCTCACCGGAAGCGTTGGCCTTGAAAGCTACTACCGCGACTCAAGCGACTTCAACTACCGCGGCAATGTGCGTTTTCGCAACTACACCGACCTTGTCGGTGGCGTTGAGAACAACGTTGATTTCAGAGCGAATGGACGAAAGTACGTTGAGAACGACCTCTACTCGGTTGATTTCGGCGTCAACTACAACACCTTCACCTTCAACAGCCTTTTTGCCGATCAAGAGATTGACCGCAACAACCTTTTAATCAACATCGAACCCAAGGTCACTACGCGCAAAGGTGTTTTGGAGTTGATGGTTGGTGCCGGCTTATGGCTCGATGCACGCAGCGAATCGCCCTTTCACTTCTACCCATTGGCTGAAGCGTCGCTGCACTTGCTTGACGACTTGTTCGTGCCTTACGGAGGTATTCAGGGAAGGATGGAAATCAACAACTTCCATTCAATGACCCAACAGAACCCGTTTCTAAGGGCCGATGCCGGCTTGGTGTCAGGCATTGACAACTTTGAAAACACCAACCGCAAGCTCGAAGCATACGGCGGTATTCGCGGAGCGCTTTCAGCGGCTGCCGGATTCAACTTCCGTGTGTCGACCACACGGTTCGACGATTTTCTGTACTTCGTGAACGACTCTGTTTCAGGGCCCGGAAATCGATTTACGCCGCTCTACGACGACCTTACCGTTTTCAACCTCCGTGCTGAATTCACAGTGAAAACCACCGATGACTTCCGACTCCAAGCACGCGGTGACTACTTCTTGTACGACACCAACCAAGAACTCTACGCCTGGTACCAGCCTACCAACCGATTAACCTTGTCGGCCCTTTACAACATTGACGACAAGTTGCTCATCGGCCTCGATTTGTTCAGCGAAGGCAAACGCCGTGCAAAATCACTCGTGCAGGTACGCGATGACGATGCCGTGCTCGAAGACGATGGTACTTACACCATCAACCTCAATGGCTACCTTGATGCCAACCTGAACATCGAGTACCGCTACAACAAGCGCTTGAGCGGATGGCTGCGGTTTAACAACATGCTCGCCACACGCTACGCCTTCTGGGCCTTGTACCCCGTTCAGCGGTTCAATGCCATGATGGGTGCCACCTACTCGTTTTAGGGGTTCGCCTTCGGCGGATGGTGCAGCACCGCAATGGCATCGGCCACTCGAATGCCATCCATCGCAGCACTGGCAATGCCACCTGCATATCCGGCACCTTCTCCACACGGATATAAGCCTTCAACATCAGGATGTTGGAGGCTTTCTTTTTCTCGAGGGATGCGCACAGGGGAAGATGTACGGCTCTCAGGCGCCACCACCACCGCTTCGGATGTCATAAAACCGCGCATTTTCTTACCAAATGCCTCAAACCCTTCAGCCAAGCGATCGGCTATTTCTTTGGGGAGCAACTCTCGGAGGTTCACCGATACCAAACCGGGTTTGTACGAACAGGTAGGCAACGAGCCTGACTTGACGCCCCGCACAAAATCGGTCAAACGTTGTGCGGGAGCCGCTTGAGTGCCGCCCGCAGCTTCGCAACATGCGCGCTCAACCATCGATTGAAACTCCATCGCCGCCAGCGGACCTTCAAAACCGTATGCCTTAAAATCATCAAGCTCAACGCTCACGACCATGCCCGAATTGGCGAAAGGGTTGTTTCGGCGCGACGGCGACCAGCCATTGGTAACAACCTCTCCGGGAGATGTGGCACACGGCGCAATGATACCGCCCGGACACATGCAAAAGGAGTACACCCCCTTTCCTTCCACTTGGTGAACCAAACTGTACGAAGCAGGTGGAAGGAATTCGTTTGACTCACAGTGGTACTGAATTTTATCAATCAACGCCTGAGGATGCTCAACCCGCACCCCCAATGCAAAGGGCTTGGCTTCAAGTTGCCAGCCTTTGCGGTGAATCAACCTAAAAACATCGCGGGCGCTGTGACCGGTTGCCAAAATCACATGTTCTGCAGCAAATCGACCCCGCGTGGTTTCCAAACCTGTGACCTTCCCACCAGCTGTTTCGATGTCAAGCACCCGGGTATCAAAATGCACTACACCTCCTGCCGCAATAACCGCTTCGCGGATGGCGGAGATGATTTGCGGCAATCGGTTGGTACCGATATGCGGATGCGCATCAACAAGGATATCTGCATCGGCACCGAAGGTCACAAACCACTCAAGTACGCGCCGAACATCGCCACGCTTCAGGCTGCGGGTGTAGAGTTTTCCATCCGAGTAGGTGCCCGCTCCTCCTTCCCCGAAGCAATAGTTTGAATCTTCATTGACCACGTGCTCTCGGGTCAGTTGCGCCAAATCGCGTCGCCGTGCTCGCACATCCTTCCCCCGTTCAAAGATGACGGGTTTCAAACCGAGTTGGATGAGTCGAAGTGCGGCAAAAAGTCCGGCCGGTCCCATACCAATAATGGCCACTTCAGGGGCGCCATGAACGGTGTTTTCGGTCGGATTTTCGGTGAGGTCATTGGGCTGCTCATCCATCCCAAAAACCTCCACCTCCAATTGATAAACCGGCGCTTTGCGAGCATCCAGCGAACGCTTTCGCACGCGAAACGCATTGGGTGCGTCAGCGCGTTTTCCTGCAGCCTTCATCACCGCTCTGCGTAGGTGTTCAGGTGAAAAGGCTTCTTCAGGTGAAAGTCGGATGCGAACCGTTTCTGGCATTCGGAAAAATTGGGAAACGAAAGTACGTATTTACCGCCGTTCATTGCATTTGAAGCCCTTTGAAACTGCTACCTTTGAGTTGAAATTCACCCTGCGAAGCCATGAAAAAGTTCTTAAAAGTTTTTGTCATCCTAGTGGTTGTGCTTCTAGCGGCCATTATTGCGCTCCCCTTCGCATTCAAAGGGAAAATCAAGCAAGCTGTGCAGGATGCAGCTAACGAAAATCTGACCGCCGTATTGGCGTTTGACGACGTTTCGCTTTCGCTCTTGAGCAGTTTTCCGAACCTGAGCTTGACCATTGAACAGCTTTCACTCACAGGCACGGGTGACTTTGAAGGTGTGAAGCTGGTGGCAGCCGATGAAGTAAGCGCCACCATTGACCTTTGGAGTGTGTTCGGCGATACCATTGCCATCAACGAAATAAGGCTTGAACGTCCGGTCATTGATGTTCGTGTATTTGCCGATGGCCGCGCCAATTACGACATCGCCAAAACAGACAGCACTGCAACTGAAACAACTGAAGAAACGGGCGACACCGGCGGCGGGTTCGCCATGAACCTCAAGGCGTACAGCTTGAACAATGCGTCGATTTACTACGACGACGCCACCTTTCCGATGCGCATGGAAATCGAAGGGATGAACCACACGGGTTCGGGTGATTTCACACTCGACGTTTTCACGCTGTCAACCAAGACTGAAATCGAACGCATTGACGTAGTCTACGATGGCATACGGTACATGCAGAGCGCGCGTGCAGCGCTTATGGCCGACCTTGAAATCGACAATGCTCAGGCGAAGTA
Source organism: Flavobacteriales bacterium (assembly GCA_036835325.1). Classification (GTDB taxonomy): domain Bacteria; phylum Bacteroidota; class Bacteroidia; order Flavobacteriales_D; family Sanyastnellaceae; genus CAMCHP01. The sequence continues at coordinate 42,515 of DAITMF010000006.1, read as the reverse complement.
TACGTTCAAGGAGAACGAACTCGTTGTGAACCGATTCCCACTGAAAGCCGACGGTTGGGTTGCGATGCCTGCCGACGACATTGACATGGATATTTCATTCAGCTCTGCCGGAAGCGACCTCCTTACACTGCTTTCGCTAATCCCCGCCGAGTTTGCACAAGACCTTGAAGGCGTTTCTGCAAACGGCAGCGTTGATTTCAATGGATTTGTCAGAGGTCGATACAACGACACCACAATGCCCGGGTTTGCCATCAACCTCAATGTGAACAATGGCCGGTTCAATTATCCTGACTTACCTGAATCGGTTGAAAACATCGCAATTGACCTTCGCGTAGATGCTTCGGAAGGCATTGACAGCGATGCCATGACGGTTGATCTTGACAAGTTTTACATGGAGATTGCCAAGAACCCTATTGATGTTAAACTTCATTTAAAGAACCCATACACCGACCCTTTGGTTGACTGTGATGTAAAAGCCAAAATCGACTTCGAGAAGCTGAAAGAAGTCGTTCCGTTGGAAGAAGGCGATGCGCTAACCGGCTCCTTGACTGCCGATTTGCGTTTCAAAGGCCGGATGTCTGCGCTTGATGAAGAGCGTTACGACGACGTCGAGGCCGGTGGTGAACTTATTTTGCTCGATACCCGACTCGCCTCCGACAGTTTGCCGTATACGGCCGATGTGAGCGCCATGTACCTCAAGTTTAGTCCGGCCTTCGCTGAACTTACTCAGTTTGAAGCGCAAATCGGTGAGACCGATCTATCGGCTCAAGGCCGCATCGACAACATTGTGCAGTATGCACTTCGCGATGAACTGCTCAGTGGAAACTTCCAGGTGCGTTCAAAATTCATGAACCTCAACGCGTTTATGGAAGACAGTGCGGCCGATACAACTTCAGCATCGAATGCTTCGGCTGACAGCTCCTCACTTAGTGTGATTCGACTACCGGAGAACCTTGATTTCAAACTTACTGCGCGCTTCGATGAACTTCTCTACGATGATTTGACCATTTCAAACACAGCCGGTAGGATTGTTTTGAGGGATGGACGTGCGCTGTTGAGTGGATTGGGAATGGACGTTTTGGGAGGAAGTATTGTTTTGGATGGCAGCTACGACAGCAAACCCGAGCAACCCACCATTGACATGGATTTTGCCATGAAAAACCTCGATATTCAGCAAACGGTGAACAGCTTCTACACCATTGAAAAAATGGCGCCCATTGCAAAAAGTACGACGGGTAAGTTTACTACCACCATGAAATTGAAAGGGGCTTTGGACGCGGAAATGACGCCCATTGAGTCAACGCTCAGTGGAGGCGGACGACTGCAGACTGCACAAATCCACATTGAAAAATTCGAACCTCTCAACAAACTCGCGTCAGAGTTGGGCATTGAACGACTCGCAAAGCAAACCATCAACGATTTGAACCTCAGTTACCGTTTTGAAGACGGCCGGGTGATTGTTGACCCCTTCAAGATTAAACTCGAAGGCATCGAAACCACCATTGATGGCAGCATGAGCTTCTCTCAAGAACTTGACTACAACGTGAAAATGACCGTGCCAATGTCCTTACTGCCCGGGAATTTAGCCGGTCAGGCATCGACGCTTTTGCAAGGCATTAACGACAAACTCGGCAGCAACGTATCGGTGGGAACCAAGATTCCGGTGATATTAAAAGTTACAGGAACTGTTGACAAGCCTATTGTCAAAGGCAACTACGGCGATGCCCTACAAGAGCAGAAAGAAAATCTGAAAGAACAGATCAAAGAAACGGTCAAAGAAGCCGTAGAAGAGAAAATCGACGAAGTGCGCGACGAGGCCATTGCCAAAGCACGGGCAGAAGCCGATAAAATCATTGCTGACGCTCAAAAACGCGCCAACGACTTGGTAGCTGAAGCAACCAAAGCAGCCGACAACGTGCGCAATCAAGCCTACAACGAAGCCCAAAAAGTGGAAGACAGTGCAAAAAATCCACTTGAACGTGCGGCCAAAAGAGCTGCAGCCGATAAATTGCGCCAAGAAGCCGATAAAGCACGCCAAAAAGCCATTGATCAAGCTCGAAAACAAGCCGATGGCATTGTAAATGATGCGAAAAACCGGGCCGATGCCGTTATTGAAGCAGCTGAAAAACCCTAATGGCACAAGGATTGTAGGGACTGAAACGATGAACAAACCACCTTTTACCATTGCCGCCGTGCTTATGCTTGTCGTCTTAGCAAGTGGAAATGCAACTGCGCAAAACGAGTGTGACTTTCAATCGGAGTCATCGAAAACACTGAAGCTGCTTGAAAAGGCAGCCGACACAAAGAAATACGGTGCCGATGAGCGTCGTGGTTTCTATGAAGACGTTCTTGAAAGCGAAGACGGCTGCCTCGTTTGTTTGTACGAGTTGGGCTCATCCGCATTCAAACGTGCGAAACGCGACGGCGGCAGCTTTGGCGAAGCTCAAAGCTATCTGAAACGTTTGCACCAGAAGTGCGAGAGCTACCACGCTTCGGCATGGTATTACCTCGGTGCCATTCACTACGCCAATCGTGAATACGCAGAGGCCGTAAGTGCTTTTCAGAAATTTCTACGCTTCCCTGACGATGACCCCAGTAAGTTTGACCGCGATTACGAAAAGAAGTACACGGAAGTCGAAGAAACCTTGCCGTTTATTGAGTTCTGGCGCGACTTTGAAAAGAACGTTGACAAGGTGAAAATTGAAGTGGTGAATGGTGTATCATCGACCGACGACGACTACCTCCCTGCCCTTTCGCCCGACGGCGAGATTATGTTTTTCACCCGTAGATTGGAGCGTAAACTCAAGGGTGATGTCGTAACCCGATCAATTGAAGAGTTCACATGGTCAATACGGAGTGACATCAACAGCGCGTTCAATTCGGGTGATCCCCTTCCTTCCCCATTCAACGAAGGAGATAGTTACGGAGGTGCCAGTATTTCTGTTGACAACAAAGAACTTTTCATTGCAAAGCGCAATCCGGTTGCCGGTAATCCGGAGAACTTCGATCTGTACGTCACGCGCTACACCTTAGGGAACGACGAAGTGACCGGAAAACCAAGCTACAGCTGGACGCCGCTTGAAAACCTTGGGCCATCTGTTAACACCGATATGGGGTGGGAAAGCCAACCCTCACTTAGCGGCGATGGAAAACACCTGTTTTTCGCAACCGTTCGCGAAAACAGCACTCCCGACGCGAATGGAAATCCATCGTCTGACATCTTCTTCTGTGAGCGTCAAGCCGATGGCAGCTGGGGGCCAGCCCAAAACATCCCCGATATCAATACCAAATTCAACGAAAAGGCTCCGTTCATGCACTCGGATAGCCGAACCTTGTACTTCGCCAGCGACCGTCAACCGGGCGGTGGCGGATTTGACATTTGGTACACCCGCCAAAATGAAGATGGCAGCTGGACCACGCCAAAAAACCTTGGTGCCCCCATCAATACCAAAGACGACGAACACGGTATGATTGTGAGTGCCGACGGTGATGAAGCTTTTTTCGCCAGCCGCAGACGCGATGGAGTGAAAGGACTTGACATCTTCTCTTTCAACCTCCCGGAAGAAGCTCGGCCAGACAAGGTGATGATTTTAAAAGGCCGCGTAACCAACAATGGTGGCGAAGTGCCAGAAGATGCCAAAGTGAAATTGAAGTACGTCCAGAGCAAGCAAGTCGAAGAAGTTGAAGTCAGCACCGACGATGGAGTGTATGCCACAGTCGTGAACGTGTCACGTGGAGAAGACGTCGTCGTAACGGTTTCGGGTGAAGGTACTGCGTTCAATAGCCACTTGGTGGTCAATAAAGACGAGACGGTTCAGCCAAGCGTTGTGAAAATTGATGTGACTGCAGAAAAAGTGGCCAAGGCCAAGAGCTTCGTCATCCCTGACATTTACTACGCAACCAACAGTTCTGACATCAACCGAACATCGATGCTCATCCTTGATGAGTTTGCCGAATACCTCATGGAGAACCCCGGAATTACCGTCGAGATCGGCGGCCATACCGACAGTCAAGGCGGTCGCGATGCGAACATGGCACTCTCCATGGACCGTGCCTTCGAAGTGAAGGGTTACCTTGAACGCAAAGGGGTGCCAGGCAAACGGGTTAGCGCCAAAGGTTACGGCCCTGACAGACCCATCGCCGACAACGGTAACACAGAGGGACGTGCCCTCAACCGCCGCACCGAATTTACGGTGACCGGCGTGCGCTAGTGCACATTGTAGAACAATGAACATTCATCCTTTGGGCGCGATTCGCTATTTTTGCAACCTTAAGGATATTGACAATGTTTGAAGGATTACAAGACCGGTTCGAACGGGCGTTTAAGGTACTCAAAGGCGAAGGCCAAATTACCGAGGTAAACGTTGCCGAAACCCTAAAGGAGGTGCGTCGCGCACTGCTTGATGCCGACGTCAATTTCAAAACCGCCAAAGACTTTACCACCCGTGTAAAAGAGCAAGCGCTTGGCCGTGATGTGCTTACTGCTGTAAAGCCGGGTCAATTGCTGATCAAAATCACCCACGAAGAGCTCACCGAGCTCATGGGCGGCGAACACAGCGACATCAATTACCAAGGCAATCCGGGCGTTATACTGATGTCGGGCTTGCAAGGTTCAGGTAAGACCACCTTCTCGGGGAAGTTGGCCAATTGGCTGAAAAGCAAAAAAGGCAAGCGACCGCTGTTGGTTGCGTGCGACATTTACCGTCCGGCTGCGATTGATCAACTTCATGTCGTTGGAGCTTCAATTGGGGTGGATGTGTACAGTGAGCGCGAGAACAAGGATGCCGTATCCATCGCGACCAATGCCATTGCCCACGCCAAAAGCAAAGGGTACAATGTCGTCATCGTTGACACCGCCGGTCGTTTGGCCATTGACGACGACATGATGAACGAGATTGAAGCGGTAAAGCGCGCGATCAATCCCTCAGAAACCTTATTTGTTGTTGACGCCATGACCGGTCAGGATGCTGTGAACACAGCCAAGACCTTCAATGAACGGCTCAATTTCGACGGTGTTGTTCTCACCAAACTCGATGGCGATACGCGCGGTGGTGCGGCTCTGTCAATCAAGGCGGTGGTCAATAAACCAATCAAATTCGTGGGTACCGGTGAGAAGATGGACGCATTGGACCTCTTCTACCCCAAGCGCATGGCTGACCGTATCCTCGGCATGGGTGACGTAGTGTCGCTCGTAGAACGCGCCCAAGAACAGTTCGACGAAGAGAAGGCCCGTCAGCTTCAGTCGAAAATTGAAAAGAACACCTTTGACTTCAACGACTTCCTTGACCAGCTTGATCAAATCAAGAAGATGGGCAATGTGAAAGACCTATTGGGTATGATTCCGGGTATGGGCAAGGCGCTGCGCGATGTTCAAATTGAAGACGACGCCTTTAAAAGCGTTGAAGCCATCATCCACTCTATGACGCCAGCCGAACGAAAAGACCCCAACATCATTGACGGAAGCCGCCGCAAGCGCATCGCCGCAGGCAGCGGAACCACCGTCAATGACGTTAATAAACTCATCAAACAATTCGAAGAAACCCGCAAAATGATGCGCATGATGACCGGTAAAAGCCGCATGGCAAACCTTGCCGGAAACCTTCGTGGAATGCGCGGACGACGCTAAACAATCGGTATGCAACTGCTTGACGGTAAAGCCACATCACTTGCCATCCGCGAAGAGCTCGCAGGTGAAGTTGCCAAACGCAAAGCGAAGGGCTTGAAAATACCCCACCTTGCTGCCGTTCTCGTCGGCTCCGATGGTGCGAGCCGTACCTACGTGAGCAGTAAAGTGAAGGCCTGCGAGAAAGCAGGTTTTACAAGCACACTCATCGAACGGCCCAGCGATACTACCGAAGAGCAATTGCTTAAAATCGTTGAAGCGCTTAACAACGACGCTGACATTGACGGGTTCATTGTGCAGTTGCCTTTGCCCAAGCACATCAATGAGCACCGTATACTTGAGGCGATTGACCCAAAGAAAGACGTTGATGGCTTTCATCCGGAAAATGTTGGACGGATGGCGCTCAATTTGCCGGGGTATCTTCCGGCAACGCCGTACGGCATTCTTCAGTTGATTGAGCGGGCCGCGATTGAAACTTCCGGGAAGCATGCAGTGGTTATTGGAAGGAGTCACATCGTTGGTTCACCGATGAGCATTTTGCTTGCGCGGAACAGCTACCCGGGAAACTGCACGGTAACCCTCACCCACAGCCGTACCGAAAACTTGGCTGAGATTGCCCGTGGAGCCGATATCCTTGTTGTGGCATTGGGCAAAGCTGAGTTTTTGACCGCCGACATGGTCAAGCCGGGCGCCGTTGTCATTGACGTAGGCATCACCCGAATCGATGATCCTTCTTCGCCAAAAGGCTACCGGATTGTGGGCGATGTCAATTTTGAAGAGGTGGCTCCTAAATGCAGTTACATCACCCCTGTACCCGGAGGTGTGGGTCCGATGACCATCGCATCACTCTTAAAGAATACACTCCTTGCCGCCGGTGACAAGCTCGCTTGAACATCGCCGCTTTATGCAGCGCTGCTTTGAACTTGCCCGTCATGGTCAAGGCGTTGTTGCCCCCAACCCGCTCGTTGGTTCTGTAGTGGTTGCCAACGGCGAAATCATCGGTGAAGGTTGGCACCGTGGCTTTGGTCTCGCGCATGCCGAAGTGAATGCCATTGCATCGGTTGCCAACAAAGAACGCCTGAAGGAAGCAACGTTATATGTCAACCTCGAGCCGTGCGCGCATTACGGTAAAACACCTCCTTGCGCGAACCTCATTGTTGAAATGGGCATTCCGCATGTCGTCATCGCGAACCGCGATCCGTTTGATGCTGTGAACGGCAAAGGCATTGAACACCTCGCATCCCATGGCGTGAAGGTAGAATTGGGTGTTGAGGAGGCTGAAGGACGAGAGCTGAACAAACATTTCTTCACCTTCAACGAACTAAAGCGGCCCTACATTCTATTGAAGTGGGCACAAACAAAGAACGGCATCCTTGCTCCCATCCATCCCAAAAACGAAAAACACCCAACGTGGATTAGCCATCCCGCAACGCGGAAAATCGTCCACCAATGGCGCGTTGAACATCCCGCAATACTTGTTGGATGGCGCACCGTCGAAAACGACAACCCGGAATTGACCGCACGCGACGTCGCCGGTCGATCGCCTTTACGGATTGTGCTTGACCCCAACAACCGGCTCAAAGGCCGCTACAAAACCTTTAATGGAGCTGCACCCAGCTTGGTGTTTTCTGCCAAAAAGCCCTTGATTGAAGGCGAGTTCGAGTGGGTTGAATGCCAACCCGATGCCCTATTGACCACTGTAGCCCGTGTTTTGTACGAACGCAAGCTGAACGCCGTCATGGTTGAAGGTGGGGCCACAACGCTCAACGCCTTTTTAGATGCCGGACTTTGGGACGAGGCACGGATCATCACCGGGCAAGCCGAGTTCGGTGAAGGCATTGCCGCACCGAGAATCACGGCGACGGCAATTTCAGAGCTGTACTACGCCGGAGATCAAATTCGCTTATTCAAACGCCTATGATGTGGTTAGTGCTTTCGGTAGTGGCGTCTGCAGCCATATTTGTGATTTTCCGCCTGCTTCCTCGCATTGGAGCGTTCACCCTGCCCGCGATTGTGATCAATTATGTTATTGCCGCAGTGTGTGGGTTGTTGATGACCGGCGACAACTACAACCTGCAAGAGAAAATGACCACCCCTTGGTTTATTGGAGGGATATCGGTAGGCGTGCTTTTTATTTCACTCTTTTACTTAATGGCGTTCACCGCGCAACGCGCAGGCGTTGGTGTGACAAGTATAGCGACAAAAATGTCGCTCGTTTTACCGGTTGCTTGGTTCATGGCCACTGACCCCAACGATGCCCCAAGCGTTGTCAAAATTGCCGCTGTGGTGCTGGCGGTAGTGGGTGTAGTGCTTTCAGCAGCGAACAAAGAGCAAGGGAAATTCAACTGGTCGTATGCCTTGTATCCGGCCATCATTTTTGTTGGCAGCGGAATCATTGATCTGGTGATTGGCACCTTCTCGAACGGAAGTTATTTCACCGATGAAGGCGATAGGTATTTGTTTACTGCCGCTCCCTTTATGACATCAACCGTTATTGGCAGCGTTGCCATTCTTGCTCAGCGCGCCCGCGGGAAGCAAGTGATGAACCTGCCAACGCTGATTGGCGGAGCCGTACTCGGCGTGGTGAACTTTGCTTCAATTCTCTTTTTGGTTCGCACCTTCGAAGCACAGCTGCTCGATCGATCAGCCATTATTCCGGTGAACAACCTCGGCGTTGTGCTGTGTTCGTCGCTGGCCTCGTGGTGGTTGTTTCGCGAGCACTTTTCGCGCCGCAAACTGCTCGGATTGCTTCTGTCGATTGTTGCAATCGCGCTGCTTCTCTACGCCGGTTAGACCGGCTAGACCATTTAGATGGTGAAGCTGATGAAAACTGACCAGTTGCTCAGGCGGTTTCGCAATTCACCGGTGTTTGGGTTCCACGGTTTGAAATCGCCCATAACCACCTGATCGCGGTTCATGCGAACGCCCATATTGAGTTCGTATGTGTCGTTGAAAAAGGTTTCAACACCCGTACCTGCGTACCATCCGAAACCAACACCCGTGAGGTTGCTGGCAGGCCCTTGAAAGAAGTTTGGTGCTTGAAACGACAGCCAAAGGTCAAAAGTGGTGCCTTCGATCTCGAGGTAATTGTCGACCATGCGCACGGCCAGCATGCTTGCACCGCCTTCAAAGTACCAATTGGCGTTGTCGTTGATCATGAGGCCGGTGCGGTAGCCGAGGTTCATGTTCAGGCGGTCTTCTTGGCCGATGATGTTGTACAAACGGATGTCTTCAGTGCCTTGCATCGGGTCAGGAAGCAGGTTCGTTCGGAGGGTAAACCGGTCGGCCGCTTTTAGCGACATGTAGTTGGCGTCGAAGAAAATGCCACTTTCGTTGTTGAAACGGTAGGCCACTCGAAAGCCGAACAATACCGATGGATTGTAGCGCATGTTTGCAGGTGCTGCATCAAAAGGAATTGTGAATCCTTCTGCCGCAATCAGGTTTTGCACCTCTTGAATGGTGATCTGGTTGAGAAAAAGTCGGTCTTCGATGGTGTATACTTGCGCCAAGGGGTCGTTCAAGTTCCAAAGCCCCATACCGTTGTAGAAGTTGGCACTTTGTTTGCCTCCGAAGTACGCGCCGAGGTTCAAGCCGAAGACAAAACCACGTCGATCGGTTTCTTCCCAAACATCCTCTTCCTCTTCTTCATCGTAGAAGTAGATCTTGTTATCAACCGAGGTCTTAACTTGGGCGTTCACTGCAGTGGATATCCCCAATGCCGCAACCAAAATGAACCAAATTTTCTTCATGATGCTCAACTTATACTGTAAAGATACAAAAGCGTGTCGTGTCAGGTTCACTTGACCGCCTCGATGGTAAACTCAACGTGTTGAACGGGCCAGTCGCTTCCGTCGCGTTCGAGGCGCGAAATTGATTCAACGGCCTCCATCCCGCTCACCACTTCACCAAACACTGTGTGCTCATTGTCGAGGTGCGGTGTTCCGCCTTTAGTAGCATATAATCTTTTTTGTTCTTCGGTGTAGTTCATGCCGTTTTCCATAGAGGTAGTGTGCAAGGTTGCCCCGTTGACCGGTTTCCCGATGACGATGTAAAAGTCATAGCCCGACGAGCGTTTATTGGGATTTTCAGTGTACGACCGCGACATTGCCAAAGCGCCCCGCTTGTGTATGCGGTGCGGCAGAAACTCGTTAGGGAGTGTATGATCGCCAATAATTGCACGCTTGCGTTGGTCGTCAACCTCTTCGCTCGTTCCGCCCTGAATGACAAAATCAGGCACAATGCGTACGATTTGCGAAGGACTGAAGTAGCTGCGCTCAATGAGGTAAAGAAAATTGGCACGATGGAGTGGCACATCGTCGTATAACTTAATAATTACCTCACCCCATTTTGTCGTCATTTTCACATGCGACGCGCTGGTTTGTTGGCCGAAGTTTGTCAGGAACGGAACACATGTCTTGTCATCAAGCGGAGGTGGTAGTTTCGGTACTTCAGCTGCTGTACTTTCTTCATTTTTTTCGTTGGGGATGGATGAGGATGCCGCCGGTTCGGCAACACTTTTCGTCGGGGTTTCCGATGCTTCGCCGCAGCGTATAAACAATGAAACGAGGGCTGCAGCAACGATGAGACTGGTGGGTTTGGTGCGAAGGATGCTCTGCATATTGCAAAAGTACCTTACCTTGACCGTGAAACGAACACTATGCGAGTCGTCTTTCTTTTTTCATTGATTCTCTCAGCCGCTGCACCGCGTTCATGTGCTAACCAACCTGAAATTCTTGAAGGAATGCCAGTGATGATTTCGGCGCCACAGTTTGTCGTTCCAAACGCGAATTTTACACTCGTGGTAAATTTTGAAGGCGGTACGAATGGATGTGCCAAAGCGCATGGCCTTGCTTTGGAGGGCAATGACACCCTTAAGGTGGTGAAGGCGTACTACATCCAAGAAACCACCGAAGGTCAGCTCTGTGCCGCAGTGATGCCGGTTCATGAGCTTTCCATCGAAAGCACGGCTCCTGAAACGGGCGAGGTGCGTTTCGTGACATCCGATGGCGTTGAGTTGGCTAAAGTTACTGTGCGAGAGGCACCGGCAGAATGAGGCGATTTGCTATTACCGATATCGAAACAACGGGAGGTCAGCCTGCGGGCAACGCCATCACCGAAATTGCCGTTGTTGTGACCGACGGCTACCGTGAACTTGACCGGTTCCATACCCTGCTTCAACCGAATGTATCGATTCCGTACTACATAGAAAAACTCACGGGAATCAACGACGACATGCTTGTTGGAGCCCCGGCGTTTACAGACGTCGCCGACGAATTGCTGAGTATTTTTGAAGATGCTGTGTTTGTAGCACACAATGTAGGTTTCGACTATGCCTTCGTCAAAGCGGCTTTTGAGCATGTGGGCATCCGTTTCAATCCTCAGCGGCTTTGCACCGTTCGCATTGCGCGCAAATTGTACCCGGGTTTGCCAAGCTACAGCCTTGGAAACCTGTGTAGACATTTCGGTATTGAAAACGCCCAAGCCCACCGGGCGCTAAGCGACACATTGGCAACCGTTGATTTGTTTCACACCTCCCTAGCCAACGATACCGGTGGCGCCATCGAAAAGATGCTTGGAAGCCATGCTGCAGAGCAGTGGCTACCGCCGGGATTGCCCCCGGAAAAGTTTCACATGTTGCCCGAGTCACCGGGCGTTTATTACTTGGAAAACGCTTCCGGTGAATTCCTTTACATCGGTATGAGCGGCAATGTGAAAAAACGCATACGGCAGCACTTTGGTGGCAAAATGCAATCGGCACGTCGTCAGCAGTTCCTGAAAGAAGTGGTCAATATACGTGTGACCTTAACGGGCACTGAAGCCATCGCAGCCTTGCTTGAAGACGCCGAAATCAGGAAGTTCAAACCGCAGTACAACAAAGCACAAAAGGCCACAGTCAAGCATTACAGCGTTGAGGCGTACGAAGACCGATCGGGCTACACCCGCTTTACGGTGATCCAGTTGCGAAATGGGAGCTCCGCACGTTTGTTCAGCAGCATTCCGTCGGCCAGGGAGTGGCTTTTGCGGCGTGCGAATGAACTTGAGATCCCGCTTGACCTGTGCGGCATTCAAAGCAATCGTTCATTGCCCGAGCCTGCTGAACTGAAAGAACGTGTGAAGACGCTTTTGAACGACCTCCAGCCCGAAGCAGGATTGAAAATTGTTTCAGGCGCCGGACGAGACCGCAACGAGCAATCGTTCATTGCCATCCGAAGTGGCCAACTTCTCGGATACGGTTACCTTGAAACACATGAACACTTAGCAACGGTAGAAGATCTTGAAATGCGGCTAAACGCGCTACCATCGAGTGAAGTCACTCCATCCATCCTCAATAAAACCATTGAAAAAGAGTGGAATAGAGTCATTCACTTCAACGAATGAATCAAATGGTTTTCAACAGTTGTGGATAAACCATAGCTTGATTTAACATCGCCTCTTGTTCATCTGTCTATCTTAGGTAAACCAAACTGAGGAAGCCATGATGATAAAAACCGCCAACATCTTTCAGGTGTTGAATGTCGATGCCAAGCCATCAGAGGTGTATGATATGCTGATGGATGCTCAGAAGCACGCAGCATTTACCGGGAAAGAGGTTCACATTACGCCTGAAGAAGGCGGTGACTTTTCGTTCTGCAATGGCAACCACACGGGGTATTTCATGCGCATCATAAAGAACAAACGACTGGTTCTTTCGTGGACGCACCGCAAGTTTCCGCGGCATCACTTCTCAATCGTTGATTTACAGTTTGAGCGCAATGAAAGCGGCGGAACACAGATCAGTTTGAACCACATTGGTGTGCCTGAAAGCTGCGACGGTTGGCTCACAGAAGCATGGCGAAAAACCTACTGGGAGCCGCTATCAGAGTACATTGCCGAGCACTCAGAACTCTCGGCTCATTGATTAGAAAGGCAATCGGGCTGAAGGCGCTGCGCTGAGGTCACCCCAACGTTCTTCTGCAAATAAAAACATGGCGGCCATGCCAATCATGGCGGCGTTGTCAGTGCAATACGTAAATGCAGGCACATGTGCTTGAATGCCGTGCTTTGAAGCCAAGCGCTTAACAGCCAAACGAAGCCCGCTGTTGGCAGAAACGCCTCCGGCAAGGGCAACAGCCCTCACCCCCGTTTGGGCAATGGCCGTTTCAAGTTTTTCAATCAAAATCGATACAATGGTGTGTTGTACCGAAGCGGCTACATGCGCTTTGTTGTCAGCAAGAAATTCAGGGTTGCTTTGCAGCTCTTTCTTCAAAAAATAGAGCACGCTCGTTTTCAAACCGCTGAAGCTAAAGTCAAGCCCTTCTACACGAGGTTTCGGGAAGACGAAACGCGTGGGGTCTCCTTCGGCGGCCAAGCGATCAATGATGGGGCCACCCGGGTAAGGCAATCCCATCAACTTGGCTACTTTATCAAATGCTTCACCGGCTGCGTCGTCAATGGTACTGCCAAGCACCACCATGTCAACCGGCGAGCGCAGCAACACGATCTGGGTATGTCCTCCGGAAACGGTTAAACAGAGGAAAGGAAACTCGGGAATTCCGTCCGAATTTCGCTCATCATCGATGAAATGCGCAAGGATGTGCGCATGCATGTGATGCACTTCAATCAACGGTTTTTGGAGTGAAATCGACAGGCTTTTCGAGAAGGATGCGCCAACCAACAAGGAGCCTAAAAGACCAGGGCCTCGCGTGTAGGCAATGGCGTCAATATCGCCGTACTCAAGTCCTGCCTTGCGCAAAGCGGCCCGTACCACAGGCACAATTTGACGCTGGTGCTCGCGCGATGCGAGTTCAGGCACGACGCCTCCATAAAGCTCATGCACCTCTTGCGAAGACGCCACATTGGAGAGCGCCTTGTTGCCGCGGATGACCGCTGCAGCGGTATCGTCGCAACTTGATTCAATGGCAAGCACCGTTACGTTTTCAACAGCACGGAGGTAATCATTCGTTGATTTCACGGAATTGGTACAGCGTTTGCGGTGCTAAATTACGTTGTTTTAGCAACGACGCTCCGTTGGGAGCGTGTATCTTCGCTGCGTATGCGGAAAGGGCTCCGGATTCTCACTCGTTTTGTACTGATTCTGCTGGTTGTTATTATCAGCCTGTGGGTTCTTGTGCAATTGCCTCCGGTGCAAACGGCCTTGGTTGGGATGTTGACCAAACGCATTTCTGAAGCTACCGGGTTCGATGTGCAAATTGGTCGCGTCGATGTGAGGTACCCCCTCGAAATGCTCTTGTACGACGTTCGCGTTATTGACGACCGCGCTGACACCCTCCTCTATTCTGAAGGCGTTTTTCTGAGAGCACTTGATGCTGACCTTGACAACAACCGTTTTCACATCGGTCGTGTAGAGTTGCTGGAACCCTTTTTTCAAATCACCTTCTTTGAGGGCGATTCGCTTACCAATCTTGACCGGCTGCTCGCCAATATTCCAGAAAGCACTGACACCTTGAGCTCATCGCAACCGGTGATCATTACAGGTGACGACGTTCGAATTCGAAATGGGCGGTTCATTTACAGCGACCGCAGTGTTCCCGATTGGGAATCGGATGCCGACTTTGACCACATTGAAGTGCGCGATTTTTTCGCAGACATTTCGTCGGTAAAGGTTGTTGACGGCGACATTGATGCAATGATTGAAGAACTCCGTTTCCGTGAATCGTGCGGATTTGTCCTTCAAGAACTGAATGGCGCCTTCAAAATGCGAAGTGATACACTCCAGCTTGATCGCTACCTGCTTCAAACTCCGGGCACTCTGCTAAAAGGTGACTTGCAATTCACGTTTGAAGAATGGCGCGACTTCAGTGCTTTTACTGAAAAAGTGACCATGCGGGGCGTGTTGGAAGATTCGCACGTCGATTTTGCTGATCTCGCTTTGTTTGCTCCTGAATTGCGGTACATCAATAGGCAAGTTGCCGTGGCCGGACGGTTTCGCGGTCCGGTAGCGAACCTAAAAGTGCGTGATCTGGCATTGGGGTATGAAGAAGCTACGCGTTTGTATGGCCGGATTGACCTCACCGGTTTACCCGACATTGACCGCACCTTCATTGATTTAACCATCAACAAGTTCACTACCGTAAAGCGCGAGCTGGATGGTATTCCAATCCCTCCTTTTGAATCATTAAAGACGCTTAAAACGCCGGCGAATTTGGCAACGCTTGGTGAGATTGGATTCAACGGCAAGTTTACCGGCTTCTTCAATGACTTTGTGGCATTCGGAACCCTGACAACTGCCATTGGCACAATCAACACCGACATTAAACTTCAAGAGCTCCCGAATGACTATGCTTATAGCGGAGAGCTCCAAACCTTAGGCTTCGACCTCGGCAAGTTTTACAAAACACCTGAATTGGGTCGGCTTACCTCTACCCTTCGGCTACAAGGTACAGGACTCACCCGTACTGATCTCGATGCATCGATTGAAGGCTACATTGCTTCGTTGACTGCAAGGGGTTACACCTACCGCGATATTGAAACCACCGGCGAATTCAAACGAGACTTTTTCAACGGCGTGCTTTCTATCTCCGACGACAACATCGATCTCGATTTCAACGGACTGATCGACTTTACGAAAGACGTTCCTCGCTTCGATTTCATGACATCCATCACCCACCTCAACCCGATTGCCCTCAATTTGGTTGATTTGCGCGATTACACCAGTGTGTCGGGCGACTTTCGTATTGAAGCTACCGGATTGACTTTCAACGAGGTAAATGGACGAATCATCGGTGACAGTGTAAGGTTTTGCACCTCAAACGCAGAGTATCCGATTGAACACCTCGAATTGATCATGGAGCAGAGCACAACCGTTGGTAAACGCTTCGTGCTCGACTCTGATATCGCATCGGGCAGACTTGAAGGAAAGTTCGATTTTGCCGGGCTCGAAAGCGGTGTTCGGCACATCATTGCTGATATTGTTCCTCACATAGAGCCACCGGCGAAGGAAAAGCGCGGACGTGAAGACTTCTACCTCGAAATCAATGTGCACAATTTCGAAGCTGTATCTGAAGTTTTTCTGCCCGAGTTGTTTCTTGCACCAAAATCAAGACTTGCTTTGTTGATGGACGATGCCACAGGTGACTTCAAGACCACCTTTACCACCGACCGTATCGCATACGAAGGCTACTCTCTCGACACGCTGTTGCTTGATGTTAGCCATCCTGACCAATCGCTCTACGTAACACTTCAAGCAGCCCAAGCCAATTTTGGAAGCGGAATTGTTGTGCCTGTACTTGTCGTTGACGCGTACAACGAACGCGACACCGTGTACACCAACCTCAGTTGGGGGCGTAACTCAGATGTGCTTAGAGGCGATCTCGCCTTGGTATCGAACATCCGGGGAAATCGAAATGTGAGCAATGCATTGAACGGTTTCAATGTGTACTTCAATGATGAACGCTGGAGCATACAGAATCAGGCCAACATTGACGTTGACAGCACCCGAATTGCCGTTGATGGGTTTTTCTTGTCGAAAGGAAACGAGTTCGTAAAAATAGACGGCGCAGTAAGTGAGCTGCCTGAAGAGCGATTGCGTGTTGACTTGCAAGGTTTTCAGCTTAGCAACTTCAATGCGCTGCTCGAAAATCAAGGCATTGAGCAATACGGTATGCTAACCGGTGACTTTGAAATTCGTGACGTATACAATGCCAGTCTCATTACGTGTGATGTACTCGCTTTAGACTACACTGTTAACGGTTACTTGATTGGCGATATTTGTACCGAAAGCAGTTGGGACCCCATTCTAAAACGCTTGCTTCTGGCAGGCGACATAGACCGCCAAAAGCTGAGGCAACTCACCTTCTCAGGCTTCTACACTCCGAGTGACGACGAATCACCGCTTGACCTCACTATCGGACTCAAAGACTTGCCGCTCAATTTGGCCAACGCATTTCTCGACGAGTCGTATGCTGAAATCGCCGGCACCGCTGACGGACGAATTGAAGTTACCGGAAAGCCTTCAAACCCGATCATGAACGGCCAAGTCAAGCTGAACAAGGCAAGTGTGCGCATTGACTATTTAAATACCACGTACTTCATTGACGATGTGGTTGACGTTGGTGAAGACATGTTCTCATTCGATTTTAACATTGCCGATGAAGACGGAAACTCGGGGTTTGCCGTGGGGGCCGTTATCCATGACCAATTCGATGATTGGAACTTCGACCTCTTCCTTGACATTGAAAAAACTCCCTTTCTGCTGATGAACACCACTGCAGAGATGAACAGTTTGTACTTCGGAAAGGCCTACGCCAGTGGATTCGTCAATGTCGGCGGAACTCTTGACGACTTGGTCATCGATGTAACTGCCAAGAGTGAACGAGGAACAAGCATCGCGCTCCCCCTTGACGGAGCTGAAGATGTGACCTTTGAAGACTTTATTTCGTTTGTGGATGCGGATGCACCAGCCTCCGATGAAAAAGAGATTGACCTCTCGGGCATTCGGATGAATTTCGAACTCGACATTACACCCGACGCACAATTCAGAATCATTTTTGACGAAGTGGTTGGCGACGAAATTAGCGGGCGCGGAAGCGGAGCTATCCGAATGGTAATTAACAACCTCAATACGTTCAACATGTACGGTACGGTTGAAGTTGACCAAGGCCGTTACCTGTTCACTCTTAAAAACCTCATTAACAAAGAATTTGAAGTTAAGCCGGGAGGCACCATCACTTGGTTCGGAGATCCACTTGCAGCCGACATCAACTTGGATGCGATTTACAAGGTCAACACCTCGTTGTACGACCTCTTCCCCGAAGAATCTGAGCAACTCCGTCAGCGCATTCCGGTTCACTTGAACATGCTGCTTACCGGTAAATTGATGAGTCCGCTGATTGGATTTGACATCTCCTTGCCTACTTCTGACGACCTCACCCGAGCTCGTTTGGCCGGGACACTTAACAACGAGCAGGAAGTTAACCGACAAGCGTTTTCGTTGCTTGTACTGCGGCGCTTTATTTCGCCGCCTGACATCGCCAAAACAAACAGCAGCTTGGGGTTGGCCGAGAATTCAACCGAGCTGATAACATCGCAACTAAGCAACTGGCTCTCTCAAATCAGCGACGATTTTGACATTGGTGTGAATTATTCACCCGGAGACCAAATCAGCAACGATGAACTCGCCATTGCACTTAGTACACAGCTTTTCAATGACCGTTTGTTGCTCAGCGGTAACTTTGGCGTGCAACAGGCCCCTACTGCTGCAGGAACCGAAAACTCAAGCAACCTCATTGGTGACATCCGAATTGAATACAAAGTCACTCCCAAGGGTAAAATTCGATTGATCGTTTACAACCAAAGCAACGAATTTGACCTTGTAAGGAACCGTCAAAACAACTACACTCAAGGCATGGGTATCGTGTACCAGGAAGAGTTCAATTCGCTGTACGAGCTTTTCAAACTCGATGAAAACCCATAGTTTCAAATGACGAAGAATTGGTCGATATTTGACTACCAAAGCGTCTTCAATGCAGAACTCCATTACTACCACAGCGCTCATCGTATGGTCAGCCATAGCGTTTGCCCAACCGGTCATCAACAGCAATGACCTTGTTTCAGGCCCAGGGGCGTTCAACGTTGTGGATGCTTTTGGTGCTGACTCAGACATCTACGAACAAGCCGGTGCAAACCAGGTATGGGATTTCTCAGACTTGACACCGCTAAATCCTGGCACTATTGACTACGTCAGTGTAAGCGGTGCTCCGTTCGGATACCAGTTCTTCTTTAATTCACCATTCACCCCCAATTACCAAGCGACACACGCTATTGAAGGTGAAGGAGTTGACCTTGCTGTTGTCAGCATCGATGAATTCTTCTTTTTTTACAAAAATACCCCTACCCAATACAACATTGTGGGTTATGGTGGTACGGTCAATGGCATTCCATTGCCAGCCCAAACAAACCCCATTGACGTAGTGTACTCCCTCCCCGTCGAGTACGGTGATACCCATGAATCGTACAGCGAGTGGGGCATTGAAATTCCTACCGTTGGTACGTACCGTCAGCGGCAAAACCGTTCGTACGAGGTTGATGGATATGGCACAGTAATTACACCTGAAGGCAGTTTCAATGCGTTAAAGTTACGGGTGCAGTTGCAAACCGAAGATTCGCTGTATGTTGACTTCATCGGTCAGGGCCTCACCTTCAACCGCGAATCGACTGTGTACACTTGGCTGGCTGAAGGCGAAGGAATTCCCGTACTTGAAATCACAGAGACCTTTGGGCAGGCCACTGCCAGGTACAAGGCCGAAACCCCAATTGGCGTGACTGAAGCATCTGCCTTGTCCGGATTGAAACTTTGGCCTACCATTTGTTCACATGGTTTTTGGATGGATGGAGTTGATTCAGCCATCCAAACCGATATTTTCTCACTCGAAGGTAGGCTGGTCAAATCATTCAACAACGAACGTTACTGTGCTGTCAACGACCTCGCTCCCGGCGCTTACCTCGTTGTTGTTCGAACGAATGGAGTTTCAGAATCGCGCCGAATTATTGTTCAGCCATAAGCTCATCAACATTCACATGGCTGAAGAGCCACATCTTCGCTTCACTTTTGGATGAGAACAATCGGAAGGGCCTTTTCCCTCGGTAAAAACCAAGGGAGAAGTTCAGCAAAAGCACACGAAGGGGTGCACCGATTACCACAGCCTTTGCAAGGCATCCATCCATTCCCGATTCACTTCCAAACGCTGCAAAAGCTTCCTTATCGAGAATTAGATAATTCGAGGGGATGTAGATGAGCACCGGCAGTTCCAGGCCCTTGGTCATTTCTTTTCGAAAGCGTTCAATGCGTTCTACGAATGTCGAATCAACAATGGCATCGGGTTTTACATCAACTGACAGCATACCGTCAACAAGTTTGAAACGTGCTTGTGACGTTTCACTGCTGAAGTCTTCCAAATCGTTGACACGGTAATACGCCATGGTACAAAAGTACCGTCAGCACATGTGTAGGAATTGACCTGATTCGGATAGATATTCACCATCTAAACTGAATAAACTCAGTCTCCGCAGTAGAACGCGTTAAATGGATTTGACGAGCAAAAATTCAATGCGTTCGTTATTTCGCCTTGAGCAAGCTCTTTCATAGCGCCTTCGGTAATGCCTACACCGTTCACACGGTCGTTGGCCCGCGAAGCCCAAATACCTAGACCGTTAACGACATTCGTGTATGCAGGCCGTTCTTGCACAATGGTGGTCACCGGTTGATTCACGTCTAAGTACGTGTTAAACTCGTCGTTTGCGATGGTCAAAACGAAGTCGAAGCATTTAGGATGCTGGAGCACCGGGTCCCAAACACCGAATTCACGGCGTACTCGGTTATCGACCGTAAGGCGCGAAGCCAGAAAGTTGTAAAACGCTTCGCCTGATGCCGGTAAGTTGATGGTCTCGCCGCCCAATACTTGATTCGTAATCACGTTTCCGAGCTTCCACTCCAACACACGCGGTGTTTCAGAAACCAGCGTTGTGTGCGAAGCATCAGTGTAGAGCAGCTCAGTGAAGTACACCAAAAGCGATGCTTCGTACCTCCGTGCTCCCTGTGCAGAAGTCCAGCGGAAAGTTTGATTGAAATACGTCGGGTTCCCAGCCGAATTTACGCTTGCCCAGTTTAGATTAAAAGTTTGATTCCCCGCCGGCGGGAATTGAATGGCTCCAACAGGAACGCCGACCAGGTCGGTTTCCGATTCTACAGTTCGGTCAGGAAACTCAAGCACCAAACGGTAGTCACGGTTGGCATCCAATCCGTTCGGTGTTGGGAAGAAATACGCTTTGTGTTCAGGCGCGAAGAAGATTCCATCGTCAGACTTGTTGTCTAGCTCTATCTCTTGGAGCTGGAAGCTAGAAACCACGTTCAAACCGTTCATTACATCAACACGGCCTTCGAAAGCACCGGTAGGATATTCAGAGCTATCACGAACGAGCGCATGATCGAAGTTGTTACCATCGCCTAACCACGTCTTGTTGATGCGCACATACTGCGTATCTAAAGCTGGATCGAGTATGCCGTAAACGACGGTCTGTGAGCTGTACGGACCATTTACGTCAACGTCGGTAGAGCACGAAACACCAAAGGCCATTGCAGCCACACCAACGATTAGAGCGATTTTTCCTTGCATAGCGGCAAAGGTATGGAAAGCACTGTGGATTTCACGCTCACAGCAGTATCTAGAAACAACCAGAATTTCCTGATTCTTTCACTTCCAAGTTAGCGAATCAATACCACTGTACCTGTGCGCTCGAAGGCGTTGTTGCGCACGCCTACAGCCTTCACAACCCACGTATACAGGTCGTTTCGTCCGAAATGGTCGCCGCCATCAACTTCACCAAGCCACGGACGGTTGATATCGTTGGTGTAAAACACCACCTCACCCCATCGGTTGTAAATCCACATCTCAAACGTGAGTATTGCATGACCTTTGGCCATGAATACATCGTTGATACCGTCTCCATTCGGGGTGAATGCCGAGGGGACATACACATCCATCAACGGTTCAAAGATGCTGGTTTTCTCATCCACACAACCGTTTGGGCTAATGGCAAAGAGTGTGACAACTTGTTGGTCGTTTGAAGAGAAGGAGTGCACAGGTTCAAACTCGGCTGAGGTTTGTCCATCCCCAAAATCCCATAAAAATTCAGAATCACGCGGGGCACTTGTGTTGTAGGTTTCAATACCCCAATCGCTGGTGTAGCTGAAGTCGAAGTTTGCATGCACTTCTTCTACGATCACCAATACACTTTGCTGTGTAGTGCGGTTGCAGATGTCGGTTACCGAAACGGTATACTCCGTTGTTTGTTGAGGACTCACATTTACTTGGGGCGAAGCTGAATTCCCGGGCAGCCAAACGAAATTCATTGCACCAATTGGATTGACAACATCGGCTCTCAATTGCGCTGTTCCTCCAAGGCAGATCAAGGTATCGGGCGACACTGTCACAATGGGCGGAGTTGGTGGAATGGTCACTTGCAAAATGTCGTAAGCGGCATTGCCGCAAACGTCGATGACTTCAACTTCAACGGCAATGTTCCCCATGGCAACGAAGGGAAGATTGGTTCCTGACTGGGGGTTCTCCAACCCGTTTAAGGTCCAGTTGTAATTGAAAGGCCCTACCCCACCGGTAACAACTGCATCAGCCTCAACATTTGACTGGCATGCAGCGACAAAATCTTCACCTAAATCAACGACGATTGGCACAGGTGCAATGTTCACTGTTGCTTGATCGGAGGCTGAATTTCCACATCCATCCAAAACAGTCAGCGACACCTGAACGGCTTGATTGTTGTTGATAATCAAGTTCGGTGAATTCCCGGCGGCTGCGCCATCAACTGACCAATTGTAGGTGAAGTTGCCGACACCTCCGGTAATGCTCTGCGCTTGAATGATAAAATCTTCGACGCATTGAGCCACGGGGTTAGCCGGAAGCACCACTTGCATAGGGCTGGGAATGAGCTCGACTGTGGTTTCAGCTGTAGCGAAGTTTCCACAGGCATCATTGACCTGAACGGTTACTACGGTTGCGGCTTCAAAGTTGAAGCTGAGGTTATTTCCGGTGCCCGAATTCACACCTTCAATGAACCATGTGAGGGTGAGGTTACCGATGCCTCCCCCGAGAACGCTTGTCGTCACTTGCACTTCATCAAGGCAAAGCGCAGCAAGGTTTTGGGGAAGTTCCACTTCGATGGGCACATCATTGAAGAAGAATTCTTGGGCTGCAGTGCCTGATTCACCGCAACCGTCGGTTACGATTAGGGTAAGCTCGCCTTCGGCGGATGGTTCGTACACCACGTAGGCATCATCGCTTATAAGGTTTCCTGAAGGGTCAAACCACTGGAAGCTGTAGATGCCATTGCCTCCTGAAGCATCAGCAGTTACAGCAAGTTCTGTCAAGCAATCAATACCTATAGGGTTCTCAACGATACCCACAACCGGAGGCAATACAGGAATATTCACTGTAACCGAGCTGTTAAGTGGGTCTAGTGAACATGTATCGGATACTGTAAAGAAGTACTCGGTCGTTTGACTTGGGGTAACGTCGATAGAGTTGGCGACTCCGAAACCCGTCCATGCTATTTGATATACCCCATAACCGCCCGATACTTCGGGAACCAGTGTGGTGGTCTCGTTGCAGTTGATAAACGCGTTGTCAAGGTTCACCTGCAAAGGGGGTACATCAATGATGAACACCTCAAGCGTTTGCTCTTGGGGTTCATTGAACGATGCACAGATGCCTGCGGCTACGTAAGTGATTATAATGCTCTCTGTGCCTTCAGCTTCGGCATCGAGGATGGCAGTGAGAGGAATGATCACAGTTGACTGTCCGGGTGCGAATGTGATGGTTTCCGGAATTGCTGTGTAATCGAGGCCATTGATCGCTGTACCTGTAACGGTTATTTCAAGAAACTCTTCTTGATTCAGGTTGGAATTTCGCGTAAAGATGATATTGGCCGTACCGCACCCTTCGTACAGGGTATTGCCGTCTAATCCTATATCTCCTATTTCAAGATCAACATCAATGGTGGGCAAGGTAAAGCTGTTGGCCTCGATGAAAACGGCGCTGTCCCAACCCGTATCAAAACCATCGGCAATGGCCAGTTTAATGGTGTAGGTTTCACCACAAATCAGCTGATCATACATTGCCTGAAGCGAAACGGTGTACCCATCGAATTGATGCGCGAGTGGGCCATTCGGATTCGCCTGGTAGTACTGGTTGTTGTTGATCTGGTTAACGTTATTGATGGATACAGGCAATGTTGTACCCGGAATTAGAGCAATGTTGATGGCATTGTTTGAAAAGGGCCCACTGATGCCGGGCCCGCTCAAAAAGAAGCCGAAGACGTCATTAAAGGTGTTGTTCGCATACTCGGGGTATTCTTCACTCGCAAAGATGTAGTTGAAGCTTACCGAGTCACTTTGGGCCACAAACTGAAAAGTAACACTTGCAGCATCATTCAAATTAACCGTAACCAACTGAGCTAAATCGGGGTCAGAAACCCCCATGTTACCACCCGGACTTGAGGCCGAGCCCATGTTGTTGGGGCCGTTGGCAACAATAACGTTTCCTGTGGCCAAAATCATACCACTCGTATAACCCAAATTGCAATTGTTGCAGGTGAATGTACCTACTTGATTGGGCTGACCGGTAGACGTGACATTGAACACTTCAGCACCCTCACCCAAAATCAATTGCACAGCTTGTTGCGCGGTTGCAGCACCATTGGCTGCCATTTGAGCGAAGCCATTGTTGGCCCAAAGCATCACAAAAACCGTAAGAACGGATGATAGTAAGCAGCGCATATTAGTAAGGTTTTTCCCAATGGGAATCATGTCTATGACGCATCAATCAAGCAAAGAGTTGCTTCGTGAAACGTTAAAATCAACGGGTAAGCGTGAGTGTACCCGGGTACTGAGTGCCATCAGGCATGGTGAGAACGTAAAAATACACGCCTTCGGGTAAATCAGCTCCGCGCCAATTGTTCAAGGTGTTGTAGCGAGGCTCGTCGTACACCACATTTCCCCAGCGATTGGTCACGACCAAACGGGTATCTTTAAAGAACTCCAAATTCTCAATCCGAAGAATGTCGTTCATTCCATCGTTGTTCGGGCTGAAAATGTTGGGCAGTTCAATTTGGCATGGAATCACGTTGGTCGCTGCTGAAAACTCGGCACCGCACAAGCCACCAAAGGTGTAGGTGACTTCCAAGTCTCCTTCGCCATTGGCTGCAAGGTCAATGATACCTGAGCCTGAATTGATGCAATCGCCACACGACGCCGACCACTCTCCTCCTCCTTCCTGAGGAATGCCCGATGCTTCTCCAGCATCAAGGCAAAGCGGGTTTGATAAGGTGAAGAAGGCTACGCGTTGCTGAAGAACAACAACGTCAACAAGGTCTACATCACTGCAAACGCCATCAATTTCATAGGTCACTGTAAAAGCTCCCGGACCAGAAGTATTGGGAATGAACACGTTTCCATTTAAGCAGTCTCCGCACTCGGCTGACCATGTACCCCCGCCATTTACTGCGGTCAACCCAATCGGCTCACCTGTTTCGCACAATGTGGGAACCGATGAAATGGTGGCATCAACGGCCGCAATAACTTGAACATCGGTGGAAGCCAAACTGGCACAGTCGCTATTGAAGCTGTAGTTGACCGTGAAGTTTCCGGCACCGGATGTGTTTCCGTTAAACACTCCGGTATTCGGGTTGATGCAGTTGCCGCAGCTTGCGCTCCATGTCCCGCCCGGCAGGCTGGCTTGAAAGGTCACTGTTTCGGTTTGACAGAATGGATCAATCGGGGTAATGACAGGGTCAAGGTCAGGATCAACTTGCACCTGAAGCGTTGTTGTAAACTCGCAGACTTCAAAATAGGTGTATGTCAGCGTGAAACTTCCTGCTCCGCTTTCAGACGGACAGAAAACCCCGTTCGACACGCCTTCTCCGCTCCAAATGCCTCCCGGAGGTGTGGCATCCAATTCTACGCAATCGTCTCCTGCGCATAGCGGTGGCATTGGCTCCGTAATTAAATTGGGTTGGAAAATCAAGATGTCAAGGGTAAGGGTATCTGTGTTACAGCCATTTTCATCGGTGGCGTAAACAACAACACCGTCTTGGATGAGACCGGGTTCTGCATTCGACCAGTCGACTTCAATGCTGTTCGAGCCTTGGCCGCTTTGAAGCGCACCGGGCTGCTGCAGCTCCCATGTATAGGTGTATCCCGAGGTCAGGGGAACCTGGTAGGTTGACCCTCCAACTTGGTAGCACACCGTGTCAGGGCTGTTGGTGGTTTGGGCTGAAGCGTTCAAAACGACGACTGCCAAACAGGGAACAAGGAGTTGACTTAAACTGCGCATTATTCTGACAATTGCAATTCACCGTTCCCAAAGAGTGTTGCCATGTAGAGCAATGACTTTGATACACGGTCTTGAGGAGCATCTTCTTTGAACGTTAAGCTCACTTTGTTCTTTTTTCTGGAGGCCTTCTCAAGCTCCTCAATTTCTCCGGGGAGTCGCTGGATAATAGCATCCGCTTCGGCTCCCTCCATTGAAATTTCAAACGAATACACGTTTCCTTTTTTGGTGACTTTCAAAGGGTCGCTGACGGGCACCTCAAAAGCATAATTGTTAGGTTGGATGGATTCAGTGCTCGTTTGGAAGACCGCAAATGCAGCTACAATCAGTATAGTTTTCATGGTCAGTTGTGTTCGATTGATCCGCCGATTGTCAAAGGAGGCGGGTTGTTAATGATGACGGTTTGGCTTTCAGTGCAATCTTCGGTATCGGTAACAGAAACGGTGTAACTGCCTGCACAGAGCCCATCCACCGAAGGTGAAGAAAACCCGCCCGGAGTCCATAAGATAGTATAGTCAGGAACACCTCCTTCGATGGTGACTTCTGCGCTGCCGTCGCATGCCCCGTTGCATAGCGGGTCGAGTGCGTTGACCGATAAGGTAATTCCACCGCTTCCCGGAGTTACAAACACTGTATCGGCGTTCAAGGCTTCGCCGCCGCAAAGGCCGTAACAACCTGTGTAACTTATTTGACAGGTGTAGGCTGCACCTCCTGAGGGCACATCAAGTGTAACGGTTTGAGAACCGGTTGCCACCGGAGTTGGGTTTCCGACTTCAAACCACGTGTAGGTCACCGGCGCGGGAGCACCGTTGGGTGTCCATGCCCATGAATTGTTGGTGGCGGTCCAAACCGATGAATTTCGGTTCGGTACGGTGAAAGCAACTGTACCGGCGAGGTTGTGTATGCCTTGCACAGCCGTGCCTCCTGCCCATTGTGTGCAAGACGGTTTGTTGGTAATGTGGTTTTCAATCACGTTGCTGCCCTCGTTGAGCACAATTTGGAAAGTGCCTTGCGTGGTTGTGCACGAGAAGAATGGAAGATTGGTATAGCTCACCACCAGTTTTCTACACGGGGCGGTTCCGGTGGTTTGGTAACGAATGTAGGGGCCACCGGCTATGCCGGGATGCCAATCTTGCCATGGGCCCATGATGCAGTTTTTCGGAACATTGAATGCTCCACTCGGAATCGGCGCTGAGGTGAATGATGTCGGTTGCCCTGCGCTGAAGCCTACCCACCCATTCGAACCGATGTAGAATTGGGTGTAAGTATTGCCGAAAAAGCAAAAAGAGAACCCGATAGGAAATGGGCCTTGCACTTGGTCATCTGTCATGGTTACCGCCGTTCCGTTGGTCGGATTCGGCGCAAACGGAATGTTCGCTACGGTATAGGTATTTGTTAGAAGCGGCGCCCCTCCTGCCGCACATTCAGTAAGATCAGCAGTTAAGGTCACTTGCGTTTCACCGCAAGGAAGTTCGATGTCAGGTCCAAGAGCCGGACAAAATTGCGCTTGTGCGACGGCAGGCGCCGCGAGCACAAGTAAAAAGGCTAGAATGCGATTCACACGTATAATGGTTGGTTCCCTAAAAAAAGGGCCGTCTTTGAGACGGCCCTTGCTCTCCAAAGTGGAGGGAAGTTACTAAAATCATCAATTCGAAGTACCCGAATCGCTAATTTTCAATTAGCGCATAACAACAACTGACCCGTTCAATTCATAGCGTTCAACCGTGGTTTTGCTGTAAACGATGAGCTGCCAAGTGTAGACCTCGTTTTGACCGTAGTAGTCGCCATTGTTTACACTTCCATCCCAAGGCTCATTGATGTTCGTGCTTTCGAACACCTTTTGGCCCCATCGGTTGAAAATGCGTAGCTCGTAGCGATCCGGGTCGATATCTGTTCCGTGAACGAACAGTACATCGTTAACACCATCGTTGTTGGGCGTAAATGCGTTGGGTACAAACACATTGAGCAGTTCATTGATGACAATCGTTTTGGTCACCTGACCTGTACAGTTGTTGGCATCAGTGACCACCAAACGAACGGGGTATTCACCGCCAAAACCAAGTGGAAACTCGTAGATGGGGTTTTGCTCGTTCGATGCTCCGAGACCACCGTTGGTGTTGACGCCAAAGATCCAATCCCAAATGATGACGCCATCGCTTGATTGATCTTGGAAGGTAATTTCAGTGTCAAGCAGATTGGCAGGTTGTGGAGTCGCGAAAAAGCCTGCTACAGGATTGGGCCAAACACGGATGTACCCGGGCACTTCAGTCTCATGAACACAACCGGTTGGGGTTGTCAACTCGAGCGACACGGTGTATGAGCCCGGTTGCGCATAGGTTGTAAACGCATCAAATTGGCTTGACCCTTGACCATTCCCGAAAATCCAGAAGGCTTCTGCGTAGGTCTCTGGGTCGTTCAAAATCGTAAATCCGAGCGTTTGGGGTACGCACCCCTGGGTCGTGTCGGCTGCAAACTGCGGGACGATTACAGGCTCTACGAGGACTTCAAAACAAGCATTCACCGGTATGGTGGTACATGCGTCGGTCATGGTAACACAGTATACACCGGTTTGGGTTTGAATTGGGTTAATGGCCTCACCTTGCCCCACTGGAGTGCCTTCAAAGGTCCAGTTAAAGGTATAGGGTGCTAAGCCACCGGTAGAGTTTGTAACCTCCATGGCAGCCTCGGTGTTAATGCAAATCTCAATTGGCCCGGCAATTTGCACCTGCAATGGGTTACGCACATTCAGTGTATACTGCAGGGGTGCTGAAATGCATCCGAATTCGTCCGTTGCAAATACCGTGTAGGTGGTTGTTACAGTTGGAGACACATTCACTGATGTATTCACGCCCAGGCCATTGTCCCAAGTATAGGACCAAGAGCCATCGGCGTCCATATCGGATGAGCATTCAATGGTCGCCAATTCATTGATGCACATGGTACCCGGCCCATCGAAATCAAAGGTCATCGGAGGTGGAGCATCAACGACGTAGTCGGTTGAGTAGCTGCATCCACCGGTGTCGGATATGGTGCATGTGTAATCTCCAAAGCCAAGGCCGTTAAACACGACCAAGCCTCCATTGGTGTTCTGTTGGCCAATCAGTGCGCCGTTAAGGGTCAACGACACGGTCCAAGGGCCCCCTCCCAATCCATTGGGGTCAACGTCGCACGAAATTACGCCATCGTTCCCGTTGCACGACGCTTCTTGGAGCGACATTTCAAACTCGTACGAAGGACTCACCAACACTTCATCGGTTGACGCGCAAGCGGGTGAACCGTTGGGGTAAACCGTTAATGTGAAGGTTGTTTCACCAGGAATCTCGAGAATTTCAGGATTGGGGATGGATGGGTTCGACAGCAACTCAGCAGGTGACCATTCGTAAACGTAGTCAGGAAGGTCTGTACAAGTGACGTCATAGTTCCATTCGGTTTGCGAACCGCTTGTGCAGCTAACTGAACCGTCGGAAGTAAAGCTAATGGTCAAGCAACCCGATGGGTTGGTCGCAGTCCAACTCTGGCCTGCAAGGTTTCCGAACAATGGCCCCGCGAGAACAGGTGCCGCGTCGCTATCACCGTCATGGATGAAGAACGGGTCGAAAAAGTTCTCTGTGGAGCCTGCATTGAATGCGATGGTCATGAAGGTAAGGCCATCTCCCGGGTTGTCAGGACAATAGGTAAGTTGTAAGTTCTCCCCGTTTCCGTAGCAGTAATCGTAATTACCGGACACAGAGCCACATTGGGGAACAACCGATCCATTGAGGCCACCTTGCAATTGCGTACCGGGACCACACACGGTGACATCTTCGCCGGCATCTGCTTGCATGGCGAGGTATACGTCAACGGTAATGGTTTCTTCGAACTCGCAGCCATGGTCGTTGACCATGTAGTATGTGAAGTCAAAAAGTCCAGGTTCAGTTGGCAAAGCGGTTATGGCATTGCCATCAGCGCTTTCGCTAAGCAAATTCAAGTTAAGGTTGGGAACAATCCAATACGAACTATCAGCTCCTGCACCAATATCTGGGGTGAATTCGGTAACGTCAGGAAGGATGCTTGGGTTAAAACTTAGTCCCCAAGCAGATACTTCACCGTTGTCACCGCCCCACATGTCGACAATGGTGATCTGCCAAATACCGTTCAGGTCGCATCCTACCAACTGGTCCAATGGTTGCAAAGAAGTGTATTGGCCTTCAGGAAGTGCGCCAAAGCCAATTCCTGTCGCTACCTGTGACCAAGTTCCTTGCGGTGCGTTGGGTACCCATTGGTAGTCGTAGTATTCGGTATCAGGGATTCCCAAATCAGTACCGTTCGAGCCTACGTTACCACCACCAGGCTGAGCCATCTGCTGGTGCATAATCACTGACTCTCCACTAGGACAGGTGATGGTAATCACAAGGTCAAAAAGGAAGCTGTGCTCAATTGAAAGGTCAATCGACATGAGGTCATTGACATTGTTAAGTGTTTGTCCGGGCGCAAAACCTGTTACAAAGATTTCAGACTGTTGCGGCACACCCACGTCATCCGGTAGTGTTAAGGTGTTCGGGTTTGAATAGCTGATGTCAGGCCCGGCCCATGTGACTTCATAATCATCGGGAAAAGCTTCAAGCGAAACCTCTTCGCCCAAACAAATACTGAAGTTCGATGGGAAAGGATCCCAGCTAGGGAAAGTAGACACCAATACCTGCAAGCTCACAAGGTTGGTTGAAGAACAACCGTTATTATCGACTAGATACAATTCAACGATGTACTCGCCGGGCGTGTCCCATTCGTGTTGAACCGGCCCGGGGCCGTCAAACGTAGTTCCATCACCAAAATCCCACAACCACTCTGAGATAGTAAATCCGGCTGCTGCAAACGAACCGGTTCCGTCGAAGGTAATGATGTCGCCAACGCAAATTTTCTTGTCATCAGGCGCATCGTAGGTAGCGACTGCGGTTGGTCGGTCGCAAGGGGTTTCACAGGTGATTGAACCGCCGAAACTGCCTGTTCCTTGGTTGTTCGAGGTGAATACGAGCGTAAGGCATCCGGAAGTATTCAATGGTGTTCCAGACACTGTCAATCCGCTCAATTGGTTTCCGGTGTAAACACCCAACGATGCCTCACCAGTGCTGTTGCCGTCGTAGATGGCCATGTTGTCCCACGAGTTCTGAGGACCACTTTGGTCAAGGGTGAAGGTGTTGAACACGATGGAAATCACGTCGCCGGGGACATCAGGACAAATGGTGGTCACGAAAAACTCCCCATTCTGATAACCGGGACTCCCTTGGCCACCGCTGTCAAAAAGTGCTCCCGCGCATGTTTGAAAGGTGCCGTTTGACATGGTCACACTCCCCTGCCCCATTCCGGGAAGGGCCAACGCAACGAAAATCGCAATACTTAAATACCGTAGAATGCTTTTCATTGTTGTTCAGTGAATTTTGAACGGAGCAGTCCATTGGGCTGAACCATCAACAAATAAGATGAATTGGCAATGCGGAAATAACGCACATCGGTCTCAGAACGGTTCCATTGGTACAGCTCGCAGTCGAACTCCCCGGCAATCAACGCTTGTTCGGTTAATTCAGGAACGTTTGGCTTAACGCCCGCAACTTCAAGTGCGTTGGGATGTGCAGAAATGTCTTTCGGGGCGACATCGCTTACGAAACAGCCATTCGCGTTCATGAACTGGTAGTAGGCGAGTTTCTGTCCGCCTGCATTAATGATCGCTTCTGCCTCTTCTTGGCTAAAACGTTGGTACAGCCAATCGGTGTTTGTCTGCGCATATGCACTTGACGCAACGACCAATGATACAGCGAGTACGAATGTCTTCATATTCAAGGTTTCTACAAAAATACTACTCTCCGCAAGCTGCGGCTTAATCTCTTGACGGCTTTTATCCCCAAATGGTTGCTCACATCACCGTATGATGGTAATCTGCCCGGTGATCACCTTGTTGTCTTGGGTTGTTTTTGAGCGCGTCTCAATCCGGTAAGTGTACACGCCGTCAGGCACATAATAATCGCCATTGTTCACATTACCGTTCCAACCGGCATTGAAATCAGTGGTTCTGTGCACCACCTCTCCCCAACGGTTGAAAATGAGCAACTGAAAATGGTCTTCATCTACGTCAATGCCTTGAAACCGCCATACGTCGTTCAAACCGTCGTTGTCAGGAGTAAAGCTGTTCGGGATGAACATCGTGAACTCATCCACCACCGAAACCAATCGGGTCAACGAATCAATGCAGCCCCAAGCGTTTGAGGCGAACAGCGTCACTTCGTATTCACCCAAGACCGGCGGAAAGTCGTATTCGAGGTCTTCAACTTCGAGGGTATCCATACCATGAACGACCCAAACAAAGGTGTCAGAACCCAACGAGTAATTGGTGAAATCGGCTTGGGTGCTGGGGAGTACGACCACCTGCGGATCAATGTTGAACGAGGCAAACGGCGCGTTGTAGATGGTCACAAGGTCGTTCTCGGTGTGGCTAAAAACACATCCGTCTACCGTAACGGCTGTGTATGTAACCGAATAGAGTCCTTGCGAATTGTAGGTGGTAATGCCTATTTGTGGATTGGATGAGCCATCGCCGTTTCCGAAATCCCAGCTGGCAGAGGCAATAATTTCAGGATTATCAGCATTTCCGAAGTAACGGATTCCCACAGGAACGCATCCCCCAAGGGTGTCGGGTGTGAATGTAGGGTCGATGCTTGGGGCAAGGCCAACGAAAACACAGGCTTCGATAGGTGTTGATTCACAGGCATCGGTCATTACAGCACACCAATTGGCATCTTCTTCGGGAATCACAAAGCCCGAATTCCCAATGAAGCCATCCCCGTAGTCGGATGTCCAAACAAAGGTATAAGGCTCCAAACCGCCGGAAGCTGAACTCACGCTTACTTCGAGTGAGTCGCCCGGACATACATTCGCACCTTCGGAGAGGGTGACTGAAAGCCCACCCAGAACCTCAACTTCGAGCAAAACTTCTTCGGTGGTGCAACCGGGGCCGTATGCTCCGCTAACGGTGTAGAGGGCATCCGCCGAAGGCGAAACCGAAATCTCAGGGCCAGTTGCTCCGGTACTCCATGTGTAAACCACGCTTGGGTCTACGTTGTCAACGGCCAAGGTGGCCGTGCCGTTTTGGCAAATGGTGGTGTCGGGTTCAGCGACTTCAATTTCGTAAAGGAGGATGTCAACGGTGAGCTCCGCTTGCACGTTGCACGCGGGAATGCTGTAGGTGTATATACCGGGCGTGTCTTCGGATGGATCTAGGATGCCGTCCATTTCAGTGCCATCCGGGGCAATCCACACACCGCCGTCGGCCGGGTCACCGCCGAGGTAGTTGATGAGTGTTTCTTCTGCGCCATTGAAGCAGAAGGTGATCTCGGCATCTTCACCCGGACTGGGTGCCGGCCCAAGCAAAACCTCAACCTGATCGCTGGCGACGCAGTTGGGGTTCGCCAATGGGAAGGCTGTCAAGGTAAACACCTGGTCTTGGGTCAACGGTTCAACGTTGGGGTTGAGCACATTGGGGTTGTCGAGCAGGTTGGCAGGTTCCCAGCTGAAACCGAATTGCGGACCGGCTGTGCAGGAGATGGTGTATACCAACGGCTGCATGCCGCCGCTTTGGCAGCTCACAATTCCATCGGAGGTAATTTGAAAGGTGATGCAGCCATCGTTGGTGGCTGTGAAACTCTGCCCTGCCAAGTTACCGGCGAGGCCTTGCGCCAGAATGGGCGATGCGGTGGTTGGTCCGTCAAATACGGTGAGTGCATCCCAAAAGTTCTCGATGGATCCACTGATGATTTGAAGGGTAAGGAAGGTGATCCCATCGCCCGGATTGTCGGGGCAGTAGGTAAACACATCGTTCGCGCTGTTTCCGTAGCAATGCTCGTAATCTCCACCATCGTTGGCGCATTGGGGTTGTGAAGCGCCATCGATGAGTCCGTTCAGTTGGGGTGTACTGCACGCCAAGAACAGGTTGTCACCTGCTTCAACATCGGGGAAGGCCACAACAGTCACTGAAACCGTGGTGTCGTAGGTGCAACCGAAATTGTCAGAGACTGCGAATTGGTAGCTGTACGTTCCCGGTGCAGAGGGCTGAACCTCGATTGAAAGGTCTTCAGAAGAAATTATTGTAGGGTCAGGTGCCCATGAAGCGTCTGTAATGACAGGAACATAGGTCTCAGGCTCGGGGAAGAAATCCTGGCTCACTTGGATGCTCCATTCAAAAATGTATCCGTTATCGGATGCTAAATTGTCTTGCACATGAACCACCCAAGGGCCTTCAACCGGGCAGCCAATGGCCAGATCAAACGGTTCTTCGGGTTGGTATTCACCGGCTGGCATGGCATTGGCAGCAAAACCATTTTCCGCTTCAAATGTATCAACCTGCACAGTATTACCAGCCGTGAACTCTTCACAGATGCTGCCCCAAACGGCATCCATCGTGAAGCAATAATCGTATCCAATTCCCGGTAAATCACTTCCTCCAAGGGGGTCAAAAGCCTCGCCGAGGTGGGTTCCCCCAATAAGAGGGCATCCACCTGGCAACGGACCAGGGTTGTATCCATTCAACAATGGTAAAACAGTGCCGTTCGGGCATGTGATCCAAATATCAAGATCGCCGATGAACGAATGCTCAATATTCAAACATACGTTAATCAAATCGCTCGCGTCGGTGATAGTGGCTCCGAGAACCATACCTGCTATGAATAATGTATCAGTATAAAGCCCAGGGTTACCGAACGTAGCATCAGGCAGAAATACCTGACCAGCTGATAGTCCGCCAACAAAAAACTCACCCGGAACAGGCTCAAAACCTGCAAAATTCTCTTCGTCAATGTAACCTCCGGTAATAACCGTAGACTCTCCCAAACACATCGGATTCTCTTCAGGCACTGCCGAAGTGTAGTCGGGAGTGGTTGAGACTCTTACCTTCAGTGTATCTGTGCGAAACTGTGAAAACTCGTCTGTCGAACGTACGGTAACATTGTAACCAAACTGTCCGTCATAGGTGTGTGTTACAGTCGTCAAACCAACACCTTCGTAAATGGTACCGTCTCCCATTGACCATTTGAAGGTTACAATGTCATCGCTTTGAGCGTAGGCATTGGGACTTGTGTTCGCAAATGGATATGTGCCCTCGACAGTGAAGGTGACCTCCTCGTTCGGACAGATATCAACGTATCCGGGCAAGTTTTCTCCATCGGCCGGATTTGAAGACATTTCGATTGTATAGGGCTGCCATGCTGTTCCGCAAGATATGGTACCGGACCAACCTTGAGCAGTTTCAGAAATGTTCGAGAGAAACACAAAGGTTAAACACCCACTGGCATTGTTGCTGGTTGCTGTAAAATTAAATCCAAGTAGTGCATTGGCTGAACTATATGTACCAATCAGCGGCGCTACCGTTGAGTTCCCGTCGTACACCGATAAAAAGTCGCCCTCGGCAACATCCCAAACCGCACCGAGTTCTGTTAAGATAACCACTGCAATGGATGATTCTGCGCCAGCCTCAGGACAGAGGGTAATCTGGTACGACTCATTGTTGCTGTAGTCTCCATTCCCACCCGAATCCACGAAGGTGTATGTTTCGCCGCAAAGGATGGTCACCGTGCCCCCATCAGCAATGTTGACTACGGTTTGAGCAGACACGGTAAGCGCCAGAAATATGCAGCAAAAAGCAAGTAAAATACGGTTCACGCAGTTGGTTTTCTTCGTTTACAAAAATAGGAATTTGCTTCCCTATCTCACGAATGACAGCAATGCAGTGATGAAGGTTGCTTGGATTCCTGAACTTAGCGAATGAGGGTCACGTGGCCTTTCAGCTGACGGCGTTCTGCGCTGTACGCATCGGTCACCTCAACCGTCCACACATACGCCCCGTTGGGTGCGTAGTAATCACCGCCGTTCACTGAACCGTTCCAGGCAGCATTCGGATTGTCGGTAGTGAAAATCTGCTCTCCCCAACGGTTATATATGCTGAAGCGATACGTTTCGGGCTCAAAACCGGTGACGATTGGCTTGAATACTTCGTTTAAGTTATCGTTGTCGGGCGTAAATGCCGAAGGAACGTACACCAGCAATTCACCGGGGAAATACAAGTCTTGGCAGCTCTCGGCAAAGCATCCGAACGAATTCGTCGCCTCCAAGCACACACGGTAACCCATATCGGGTAGCTCAGGAAAGAGGTAGCTCGGTGAAAAAGCGGTTGATTCATCCATCCCGCCAAAATCCCAGACGAAGTCAGCATCGTCTTGGGTCAGGTTCTGAAAATTGACCAGTGGATTGAGCGCCGACAGGGTCTCGGGCGCATAGGTAAAACTCGGAAGTGGTGTTGGATAAACCTGAATCGCAGCATCCGTGGTGTATGCGTTCGCACATCCGTTTGTAGACTCCACAAGCAGGGTCAAATCGTAAACTCCCGCTTGCGAAAGCTCAACAAGGGTATTTTGAGTGTATTGACTGCCATCCAACATCCATGACAGGGTCAAGTCAGGATTGTCCGAGGGGGGCAGATCAAGTGAAATGGCGATCGGAGCACAATCATCCGCCGAAGGCGAAACAAAGTCAAAACTGGGCGATTCGAACACATTGACTTCAAATGAGGTAGTATTGGTGCAGCCGAATTCGTTGGTTCCGGTTAGTGATAGGGTAAAGTTTTCGGATGGATTGATTTGGATGGATGAGCCAACGTTGGGCTCCTCG
Source organism: Flavobacteriales bacterium (assembly GCA_036835325.1). GTDB lineage: Bacteria > Bacteroidota > Bacteroidia > Flavobacteriales_D > Sanyastnellaceae > CAMCHP01. The sequence goes on along the minus strand of DAITMF010000006.1, from coordinate 6,368 downwards.
TCTCCCTCGACCGTCCAAACCAGTTCAGGTGCACCGGCTCCATTCCACAAGCCTGTTTCGTTGTCGCACAAGGTGGACGGCCCCGAAACGAACAAGGTGGGTGTTGGATGGACGGTGAAGACGACTTCATCGGTGACTTGGCAAACACCATTGGATGCGATGACAGAAAACGTATAGGTGGTGGTTTGCGAAGCGAACGGCACGTTGAAGGTTGGCGTTGCCGTGGTGGCGTTCTCGAGCAAGTTCGAGGGCGTCCAATCGTAGGTGCAATTGGTACAGAGGTTGATTCCAAAAGACACGTCGCCTTCCATTGAACACACTTCAAGGTCAGGCCCGGCAGAGAACGCAAAGCCCTCGTCAACGATGACCTCAATCGCGCTTTCTTGTCCCGGACACGGCCCGATGGCCGGTATGACGTACGTGTAAACGCCGGAGGTATTTTGCGATGGGTCGAAGGTCAAGTCATCGGCCGGTGTACCGTTGAACAGCCACGTACCTCCGGGAGATGCGTTGGTCAGTACCGTTTCAGGATTGAACGGCTCGGCGTTGCTGCAAACGTTCAACACGGCTCCATCGCCTGCTGACAAAGGTTCTACGAGGGTCAAATCAAGCTCAAAGGTCAAGGTACCGCAAACAGCGCCGGCCTCGAAGGTATACAGGTAGCTTCCTGATTGGGCCATTGCGGCTGATACCGGCGAGTTAATCGGTGTTGCGTTGAGTGTCCAATCACCGCCCGCCGGAAGTCCGCCGGAAAGCGCATTCAAATCCATCTCACCTCCGGCATAGCACAGGTCAAGCTGCTCATCACCGCTGACAAAAGGCGGCAGCTCGACGGTTAATTGAACCGTCGCTGCATCATTCGGACAGGCGTTGTTTGAAATGAACGTATAGGTGTACGCGCCATTTTGGGCCGATTCAAGGTCAAGAATGGAGGCTGGGAGGATGCTTCCGTCGGGTGCAGTGAGTTGCGTCTCAAATCCGCCATTTGGTGCAAGGTCATTTGATAAATCGTAGAATCCGTTTGGCAAACAAAGCTCGACTGCAGCATCGGGACCAGCATTGGGTTGGATATCGACGTTCACGAGGTAATTAGCGAGGTCGGTGGGGCATGCATTGCCAATGACTTGGTACTGCAATGGATACGATTGCCCACCTTCGATAACAAGGTTTCCCGGAATCGGTGTGCCGTTGATGAGCCACTGGCCTCCAAATGTGGCATTGGGCGTTAAAAGCGATTGAAGGTTAAGCGGAGAGAGCGACTCACAAACGGTTGAAGTTGTCCCTTCACCTGCCGACACAGCTTGCTCAATCGAAACTGGAACGGTTGATGACACCGGTTGACAACCAATGGCTGTTACGCTATAGGTGTAATTGCCCGGTGCCGAGGCTTGCGGATCAAAGCTGCCATTGGAAAGTTGGCCATTGGGAGCAGTCCATACGCCTCCAGGGCTCACATTTCCGGAGAGTGCACTTGCCAGTTGAACGGGAGCATCGCTTGAACACAAGGCAAGCGGATTTGGCACGCCTGCTGAAATTTCGTCGGTGAAAACAATGGTCAAGGAGGCTTCAAGACTTGGGCAAGGTGTTTGACCAATAACTTCATAGGTGTAAATCCCCTGGGGCAGCACGGCAGGGTTGAAAACCGGACCAACAACTTGGTTGAGGGAGTTGTACCAAGTTCCGTTTGCGTCCGCATTGCCATTCATGGCTTGCGTCATGTTGAAGGGAATCGCATTTGGGCAAACGGCAATTTGCGTGTCTTCGCCGGGGTTCGGCAAAGAATTTTCGATGACGAACATGGTACTGAACACAGGAGGACAGTCGTCGACCGAAATCATATACGTGAACAGTTGCGTGGCATCTGTGGCGGGGTCGTAGGTACCGCTAAACGGTTGTTGATTTCCATCGAACCATTGACCAAAGGTATCGGGCGAACCTGCGAGGACGTCTGTGAGCGCAAAAGGCTCATAGTTCTCACAAATCAGATAGGTTGTCGACAGCCCCGGATCAGCGTTCTGAACCACCGTTATATACACCCCGCTTTGCAGACTACAACCGTTAACGTTAACGGTGTACGTGTAAAGACCACCGGGTTGGTTGGCCGGATTGAATACCCCGTTATGAGGAACACCCAGTGGGTTTACCCATGTACCACCGGTCAAGGGGCTTCCTTCGAGTCGGTTAAAGAGGTTGGTATTGCCTGTGCCGGTGCATACATCAAGATTTACAAGGTCACCGGCATCTTGACCGGGTAGACCTACAGAGAACCACTCGGTGTGGTTCTCTGTACCGTTGGTATACTGCACTTGGTAAATTCCCGGACAGAGGTTCGCAATACTTGAAATGCCCGTAGTGTTGCTTTCGAAGCCGATAAGGCTTCCGTTCTCATCGTACCACTCAAAGTTGATTGTACCTGAGAATACGGCATTGACCTCAGCCGCACCGTTGCAGGCTACACAGTCAGCGCTTGGCTGGGTTGTAATCGTAGCTATGGCCTCGTGCGTGATTAGCATGAAGAACACACCGACGATCATCCGGAACGTCAAAGTCAGGTAAGTGCTTTGTACGTTAGCGCCCCACAACATCCATCGAGTTATTAACAACTGTGCAAAACTACAAAAAAAGGCGTGAACCACAGTCCACGCCTTCTTTAAGGTTACAAAGGTATTTTGGTTAACGTACAACGGACACATCGCCGCTGTAAAATTTATCACCTTTTGGCCGGTGCAGAAGCACCATCCAGGTGAAGCTCTCTCCCACTTCAGCCATGCTGCCATCGGGAAGATGACCGTCCCAAGGCCTTGAAGCTTCGGTAGTTTCGTAGACGAGTTCTTTCCCTTTGTAGATGCGCATGGTGAAGGCAAGTTCACCGCTCAGGAGTGTACGCGGCATAAAGGTATCAAAGGTTCCATCGCCGTCTGGAGAGAAACGTGCGGGTGCCATTAGGGCATAATCTTCGTTGAGCGATATCACTTTTGTTACGCGGTTATCGCAGCCAAAGTCGTTGCTCACTGCGAGCTCGATGTTGTGCACACCTTTTTGGTCGATTCGGGTAACGGGATTGATTTCTTCACTGAATTGGTTTGCAATAACCCATTGAGCGTGATTGGCTCTTCTTGAGCTGTTTTCGAAGGATACAACAGGGTGCCCTGCATCCATTCCAACAAACTCGAAGTTAAATGATGCTTCAGGCTTGGGGTTGATCACGATAAGCTGATCCATTGTTTTGGTGCGAATCACACCGTCTTTGTTGCTGGTCACTGACAGCGTAATGTCATAGGTACCTGCCTTTTCGTAGCGATGCTCAGGATTGGGTTGGTTTGAGAAAGAGCCGTCACCGAAGTTCCAGAGGTAGTTTCCATCAACAATTTCGGCTTCAATTTGGAATTTCACCGAGGTGCCTTCGCAGGCTTCACGGGCGCTCACCGAAATGGGTATAGCAGGCATGTTACCTACGGCAGGGATTTCAGCCACCGACATTGCGGTGTTTCTGAATTGCGGGGTGATTGTTGGTGGAGTATTGACAGTCGACTCTTCTTTGCTTTCATCATTGCTGTCAGCGAAGGCGGTAAGGTCAGTAGATGACTTTTTAGGTGTAGATTGCATAGCATCCTTTACCCCTTCTGCACTTTCATTGGCCTCAGTTGAGTGAGCCGTTGTTTGATCGTTTGACTGCGACGCATTGGCTTCAGCCAATTGTGACGAGCGCTCATGCAATGCAGGAAAGCTATCGCGTTCCATGGTGACTGTTGTAAGCGAAGCAGATTGGGCTGCATGTCCTTGACCAACTCCAAAGAAGTACCAGCCAAGTAAGATGCCTGCGCATGCTGCGACAAGCACTGCTATAACGGTAGTCATTGAACCGGATCCACCACCTGTTGACGGTTGCACCCTGCGTTTCATCTCTTCCCAGCTCCCATCTTGATAGGGAATCTCATAGTTCTCCAAGGCCTTTACCAGACTCTTTTCGAACCCATCCAGCTGATTATTCATTACGATATATCAAGTCGTTAATCAGAATCTTTTTAAGGTTTCGCTTGGCTTTCGCGAAGTTTGACTTCGACGTCCCCACGCTTATACCCAACTTCTCGGCGATCTCGATGTGGGTATGATTTTCGTACACATACAGGTTGAAAATGGTTCGATAAGCCGGAGTCAGTTGCTGCATGGCCTGAATGATTTGTTCAGGCTTGAAGTCGTACTCTGGCTGATCACTACCATCCTCTTGGTCAGGCACATCGGCTACGTTTTCAATGTGTTCATTCTCTCCCATCAACGTGAAGTCAGTGCGTTTCTTTCGAAAGAAATCAATGGCAGTATTTACCATGATTCTCCGCACCCATCCTTCAAACGACCCCTCAAAGTTGTAATGTTCGATTTTACCGAACACTTTGATGAATCCTTCCTGGAGAATGTCTTGGGCTTGATCGCGGTCTTTTGTGTACCTCAGGCACACCGCCATCATAACACCGTAGAGCTTTTTATACAACAACTCTTGACTTTTCGCGTCTCCGCGAATACAGCCACGAACGATGGATTCAAAAGCGTCTTGAGACATTCTTCATTGATCAACAGACGGCGACATTCCCGAAGGGTTGCCTCCATCCGATAACGAAGAACGTAAAATTTACTGAAAAAGAGTGAATTTGCCCCATTTCAACTGTCGAATCGCTAAGCAACTGCCTTGGTCAGTGTGCCTTGTAGAAAGCTATCGATGTCGTTTTTGCTCACGAAATCGTGCACACTTCTAAACATAAGTGCACGGTGGCGATCTTCGTTTCGCAGTGATGAGCTGAGCATGAACAAACGGGTTTCCGGATGCTGAGCGACGAAATTGCGTTCGAACAATTCGATAAAATCGAACCCGTTTAAAATGGGCATGTTGAGATCTACATAAATCACTTCCGGGAAAATGCAGTTCGGATCTGAAAGCAATGCTTCAGCTTCATCAACCGATTCAGCGACATATACCAGAATGCTGTCGTCAGTGAACTTAATGAATTCACTCATGATGAAGTTGCAGCTTGGGTTGTCATCAATCAGAAGTACAGATCTAACGTATTGCATAACGGGCGATTTACAGACCAATTTACTCTGCCATCTGCCGAAAGTTTGTCAGTAGGCATCCCTACCCTTTTGTAGGCCGTTTCCTACCACCTGTTTTGCCCTGTAACTGCGTACCTTTGCAGTATGAAAAGAGTGGTCGTTGGCCTGTCTGGAGGTGTTGATTCAAGCGTTTGTGCCTGGTTGCTCCAACAACAAGGTTACGATGTGATTGGCATATTCATGCGCAATTGGAGCGATCCTGACGTGACCATTAACCACGAATGCCCGTGGATTGATGATGCCAATGATGCCATGTTGATTGCCGAACAACTCGGCATCCCATTTCAGGTCATTGACCTTTCAATCGACTACAAAGAACGCATCGTTGATTACATGTTCAAGGAGTACCAAGCCGGAAGAACTCCGAATCCTGACGTGCTTTGCAACCGTGAAATCAAGTTTGATTTGTTCTTGAAGGCCGCCCTGAGCCTTGGGGCCGATTACGTTGCCACAGGGCATTACTGCCAGAAAGACGAAGTTGTCGGTACCGACGGGAGGCCTGTTTATCGTTTGATCGCTGGCGCGGATGCGAACAAAGACCAAAGCTACTTCCTCTGCCAACTCACGCAAGAGCAGTTGTCGCGGGCGCTTTTCCCCATTGGTCACCTCCAAAAAGCGGAAGTACGTAAAATCGCCGCCGAAGCAGGATTGATCACCGCTGAAAAGAAAGACTCCCAAGGCTTGTGCTTCATCGGAAAGGTCAAGCTCCCCATTTTCCTTCAACAACAACTGCAGCCAAAAGAAGGGCTGATCGTTGAAATCGATGCGTACCACGAAGTGTTCAAAGGCCGTTTAGAACCACAATTCGACTACCCCTCCTACACGCACGAAATGGGCAAAGTGGTTGGCAAGCACCGCGGAGCACATTACTATACCATCGGTCAGCGCAAAGGTTTGATGGTCGGCGGTAAAGAAGAACCCCTGTTCGTCATCGCCACCGATGTGATCACAAATACCGTTTACGTTGGCCAATCGGATATGCACCCCGGACTCTTGCGCAGCGGTTTGCGCATTGAAGCCACAGATGTGCATTGGATTCGGCACGACCTCGCTCCCATCGAAGGCCAGTCAATCAGAACTGAAGCGCGAATTCGTTACCGGCAACCGCTCGAACTGTGCACACTTACAGTGCACGCTAACGGTATAGAAATTGTATTTGACCGCAATCAACGGGCCATTGCCGAGGGTCAGTTTGTGGCGTGGTACGCCAACGGTGAATTGCTCGGTAGCGGTGTGATGTAATCAGCACTCTTCAGCGATGC